>JBEBTS010000010.1:0-21727 GCA_040393665.1 Conexibacter woesei | reverse complement strand
TGAGCCGTCCGCGCTCACCTTGCCACCGAGCCAGAAGCCGCCCTTGCCGCCGAGCAGCCCGTCCAGGGTGTCGGCGCAGGTGGCCAGGGGCGCCAGCGGCTCGTTGATCGCGGTCGAGGCGGGCAGCCCGTTCCAGAGGTGGGTGACGGCGCCCTCCGGCAGGCCCTGAGTGCCGGCCGGCACCTTGAACGGGCCGGCCTTCCAGTCCTGCGCCGGGCGGCTGCCGTCCCCCGGGTCGACCAGGTCCGATCCGGCCGTGGAGAAGGCGAGCGGGATCGGGGTCACGTCGCACTTCAGCACCTCGCCCAGGCCCTGCGCCGAGACCGTGATCAGCGCGTGCGCGTCGAAGTTGAGCTTCATCGCGCCGTCGGCGGCGGAGTAGCTGCCGGTTATGGCTCCGGTCGCCCCGAACTCGATCCGCACGTCCAGGCTCAGCGGCATCGGGTCGGTAATGTCCATCTGGACCGTCTTCGCCGGGAAGGTCAGGTCCGAGGCCGGTGCGTTGATCGCGCCGGTCTTGCCGTCCCACGACTTGGTCTCGAAGACGACCGGGTCGTCCGGCACCGAGGAGTCGACCACCTTGACCCCGGACGTGCCCGGGCCGCCCTCCTCGTTGAGGTTGATCCGACCCTCGGTGAAGGTCGCCTTCAGGGCGTCCCCGTCAGCCGGAGGGTCCACGGGGTCGCCCGGTCCCCCCGGGCCGGCCGGCTTCGGCTTGACCTTGATCGTGACCTTCCCGGTCGCGATGCCGCCGTGGCCGTCGTCCACCTCGTACTCGTAGGAGTCGGTGCCGGAGAAGCCGGCGTTCGGGTGGTAGGCCCGGTCCGGCCACTCACCGGAGAGGAACCCGTTCTGCGGGGGCGTCTTGACCGACCACTGGAGCGGGTCGTGGGAGCCGTCCGCGTTCGTGTCGGACGCCGAGAGGGTCGTCGCCACGGTCGTCTCGAACTCGGTCTCGACGGTCAGGTCGGACGCCTCGGGCGGAGTGTTGACCAGATAGGTCCGCTCGGCGGTGGTGGTCCGGCGCACGGCGTCGGCCCCACCGAGGGCGCCGTTGTCCCCGGCCCTCACCCGGACGGCGTGCAGGCCGGGCGGGCTCGACGAGGTGTCGATGGTGAGCTGGTCCTGGCCGGTCCCCATCCCGGTGCGGCTGTCGCCCAGCCGCACGACCTCGAACCCGTTGGCGGGATCGTCGTCCAGGTCCCACTCGATCGACTGGACCCGGCCGTCGGCCGCCAGGTCGAACGTGTCGCGCGCGTCGACCGAGATCGACAGCGTCCCGTCCGGGTCCGGCCGTGCGGGCACGTCGAGCGTCACCTCGGGGCTGCTGCCGCCGTCCTTGGACTGGGGCGAGTTGACGTCGACCGCGCCGACCCAGTACCAGTGCTGCGGCGCGTGCGTGTACGAGCAGCTGCCGTTGCCGAAGATGTCGCCGTCCAGGTTGTCGAGGATGACCTCGGCGACCCACCGCCCACGCTTCTGCGCGGTCGCGGTGAACTCCTGCGTCGCGTTGTCCTGGTTGTTGCCGCGGCACACCTTGACCGGGCTGGTGGTCTCGCCCGTGTCCAGGTTCCGCAGCCGCCAGCGGTAGCCGCCGAACTTGTTCTGCGCCGTCACCCCGCCGTCGGTGTCGTCGCCGACGAAGCGGAAGGTGACCTGATCGCCCGGCTCGACCTCCGTCCCCGGCTCGGGCGACTGCCAGCCGTAGAGCATCGGCGGGTCCTCTCGCGAGCCGCAGTCCTCGCGGCTGAGCCGGATCTTCGAGGACGAGGACGCGGTCTCGCTGCCGTTGTCGAGCACGGCGCGGACGCTGATGTCGGTCGTCCTGAGCGCCGTGCCGCTGCCGATGGTCGGGCATTCCAGGCCCATCCCGGATCTCGGAGCCGCGTATTCGTAGGTCACCCGGGAGTAGTTGAAGCCGCCGGCAACGCTCGGCTGGACCGCGGTCACGTCCTTGATAGCGGCGCCGTCGGAGTCGTCGTTCGAGTCCCAGTCGTCGTCGATCTTGAGGCCGGTGACCGCGCGGCCGGGATTGTGCTTGACCAGCAGCGTGAGCCGGACCGTGTTGCCGGCCCGGCCCGAGTCGGCGCCGTCGCTGATCGCGAAGCTCTCCAGCCAGGAGCGCTGGATCTCGCCCCCGCCGGTGTCGACCCCGGTGTCGTTGACGATCACCGGGTCGATGCTGCCCGGGCCGTCCGGGTCCACCCAGTCCTCCGAGTGCGGCATCGGGTTGAACCTCATCTCGAGCTGGACCCGGTTCTTGCCGGAGGCGGACGGCAGGTCGAGCTCCCCGTTGACGATCTCGTTGACGTTGTTGCCGAGGATGGTCGGGCAGCCGGTGGCCTCCGGGATGTCGAGCGCGTCCTCGTCGAGGCGGACGTTGCCGGTGTACTCGTCGTAGGGGACGCCCTTGGCCGTCCCCGCGGATGCGTGGAACTCGATCGCGTTCGACGGGCTGCCGACGTAGCAGTTGTTGCCGAGCGCGACGATCGCGTGGTTGCTGGTCAGCTGGATGGTCAGGGCGGTGTCGAGCGAGACCTCGCCGGTCGCCGGGTCGATCGAGCCGGTCACCGGCTTGCTCGCCCGGATCTGGACGAAGATGTCGACCTTCCCCACGGGGCTGTCGACCTGGAGCACGATCTGCGGGAACGTGAAGTCGGCCGCGGCCGCGCTGAGGCTGCCGTCCGCGCCGATCGTGACGTTACGGAGCCGGGGCGCCGGGTTCAGGGTGCCGACGTCGATCGGATCGAGCTTCGAGCCGATCTTGATCTCGCCGCCGGTGACCGATGCGTTGAAGTTGGCGGCCGGGTTCACCACCGGGTCCGCCGCCGCGCTCGTCGTTCCGACGACGGCCAGCGCCACCGATGCGAGCGCGACCAGCGTGAGCGACCTCAGACGTACGACTGCCGACGCAAAGCTCCCTATAGCCATGAATCTCCCTGTCTTTCCAGAATTTCACTGTCTGAAAGGGAACCCCGTCTCCCTGTACAACCTTGTTCGCAATATAGCAACGTGTCCGCGTTTGTGTGATCTACATCACAGAGAGGGCTCGGGCGGGAATGCGACATGGAACCGTGTCAAATAGGATTCCCGCATGAACATGCGGAATGTCACCGGGAAGATCAGCGATTCCCTGTTCGAGCTCAAGGTGCTGCGAGAGACCGGGATGATCGGAGGGCTTCGTCCGGACAAGGCGGTCCGGGTCCTCCAGACTCTCTCTCGCGGGGGCGCCACGCCGGCCTCGGCCATCCGGATCGCCCGGATCAAGCGGCCCGACAAGGAGTTCATCGTCGACGAGGCCGGCTCGCTGACCTTCGCCGAGGCCGACAGCCGCACGAACGCGCTGGCCCGGGCCTTCGCCGCCCGTGGCATCGGGGCGGGGGACGCGATCGGGATCATGTGCCGCAACCACCGCGGCTTCATCGAGACCAACCTCGCCGCCTCCAAGCTGGGGGCGACCGTGCTCTTCCTCAACACGATGTTCTCCGGGCCGCAGCTCGCCGAGGTGGTCGAACGGGAAGGCCCGAAGCTCCTGGTCAGCGATCAGGAGTTCGAGAGCCTGCTGGCCGGGGTCCCGGCCGAGGTGATCCGGATCTGCGGCTTCGCCGAGCCGGGATCCGACCGGGCGGACGCCCCGACCCTGGAGGAGCTGATCGCCGCGGAGGACGACGCCGAGCTGCCGCTCCCGAACCGCGCCTCCAGGTACGTGATCCTCACCTCGGGCACGACCGGCACCCCCAAGGGCGCGCAGCGGTCCAGCCCGAAGAGCCTGGCGACGATCGTCGGCCTGCTCGACCTGATCCCCCATCGCTCCGAGGAGACGATGGTCCTCGCGGCGCCGCTCTTCCACTCGTGGGGCTTCATCAACTCGGTGATCGGCCTCTCGCTCGGAGCCCGCCTGGTCATGGACCGGCGGTTCGATCCCGCCGGCACGATGGAGCTGGTCGACCGGTTCGACGCCGAGGTCCTGGTCGCCGTCCCGGTGATGCTCCAGCGGATCCTCGAGCTCGACGAGGAGGTCAGTCGCGGCTTCAAGGCGGAGAACCTGCAGATCGTGACCCTGTCCGGGTCGGCTCTCCCCGGCGGGCTCGCCACCGATTGGATGGACCGCTACGGGGAGAACGTCTACAACCTCTACGGCTCGACCGAGGTCGCCTTCGCGACCGTGGCCGGGCCGGCCGACCTCCGGGCGGACCCGGCCACCGCCGGCCGCATCCCCCGCGGCACCTCGATCCGGCTCGTCGGCGAGGACGGGGAGGACGTCCAGGCGGGCGGCACCGGACGGATCTTCGTCCGCAACGGCATGACCTTCGAGGGATACACCGGCGGCGGCGACAAGGAGAAGATGGACGGCTACGTCGCCAGCGGCGACATCGGTCACTTCGACGCCGAGGGCCGGCTCCACATCGACGGCCGCGACGACGAGATGATCGTCTCCGGCGGGGAGAACGTCTTCCCCGCCGAGGTCGAGGATCTGATCGCGGGCCACGTCGAGGTGGTCGAGGTCGCGGTCGTGGGGGTGTCCGACGAGCGTTTCGGCCAGGCGCTCTGCGCCTACGTCGTGCTGCGTCGGGAGGGCGCGATCGACGAGGAGGGCGTACGGGCCTTCGTCAAGGCCAACCTCGCCTCCTACAAGGCGCCGCGCGACGTGATCTTCACCCCGGAGCTGCCGCGCAACGCGACCGGCAAGGTCCTCAAGCGGGAGCTGGCCGCCGGCGAGCCGGCTTGAGTCCGGTCGTCCGCGCGAAGGCCGGTGCGCCGGGCCGGACGGTGCGGCCGCACGGCCAGTTTGAGTGCGAATCCTCCCTGCTCGTAGTAGGTTTGGTCTGACGATGAGCGATTCAACCCCAGCTCCGTCGGAGGAGAAGGCGACCGAGACGAGCGCGGAAGGCAACGGCCTGCCCCCCGAGCTGCGCCAGGTCGGCGAAGCTTCGAACCGCCTCAACTCCCGGATCGAGACCTTCGCGAAGGAACTGAACGCCGGTGAGACCAAGGCCCGCGAGGCCGAGATCGCCGCCCGCGAATCCGAGCTCAAGGCGCTCGCCACCGCCCGCGAGGCGGTCGAGCGGGCCCGGGCCGCCGAAAGGGCCGCCGCCGAGGCGAAGGCCCACGCCGAAAGCGCCGACCAGCGGGTCGAGGCGGCCAAGGCCCAGGCGACCCGCGACGTGGCCGAGGCCCGTGAGGAGATCAAGGCCAAGGCGCGCGAGACCCTGCGCAAGCTGAGCGGCGAGGCGCGCGAGAAGATCGAGCAGGCGAAGGCCGCCCGCGAGAAGGCCGAGGCGGAAGCCAAGGAGCTCCGCGAGCGCGACGCCGACCAGCGTGAGGCCCAGGCCCGGATCGAAGCCGAGCTGAAGCGGGTCGAGGGAGCCCTGAAGGAAGAGCGCAGCACGCGCGACGAGGCCCTGGCCAAGGTCGCCGCCGAGGGCGAGGAGCGCCTGGCCGCCCGCACCCGGCATCTCGAGGAGACCGCCGAGCGGCTCGCCCGTGAGGCCCGTCAGGCCGCCGAGACCGAGGCCCGCAGCCGGATCGAGGCTTACGAGGAGCGGGCCAACAAGGCGCAGGACCGGGCCGCCCAGGCCGAGGCCAGCGCCAACGAGTTCGAGCAGCTGGCCCGCCAGCGGATCGCCGAGATCGAGGCGGAGATCGACCAGCGGGTCATGGAGGGCACCGAGAAGGTGCGTCGTGAGGCCGCCGAGCGCGTCGATGCCCTGATCGAGCGGTTCGGCCACGAGGCGGAGGACAAGGCCCGTCAGCGGGCCGAGGACCGTCTCCACGACGAGGACGAGCGGATCCGCCGGGAGGCGGAGCGCCGGGCCGAGCTGGCTCGCCAGTCGGCCGAGGACGAGATCCAGGCCGCCGCCGACCGCGCCCGTCAGGAAGCGCTCGCCGCCGCCTCCAGCACCGCACCCGAGTGGGAGCGGGAGGAGCCGTCCCGCGACGCGGGCGAGGGCGAGGGCTCGGTGCCGCGCCGCCGCCGGGGCGGTCCGGGATCCGGCGGATACCGCACCTTCTGAGCCTGACCGGGACCAGATCACCGATGCGCACGGTCAGGATCAAGGACACGATGAGCGGCGAGCTCCGCGAGCTCGACCCCGGCAGCGAGGTCGGGATCTACGCCTGCGGGCCGACGGTCTACAGCCGGATCCACATCGGCAACGCCCGGCCCTTCGTCGTCTTCTCGCTGCTCGCCCGGTTCCTCCGGAGCGAGGGTTACTCGCCCCGCCTCGCGATCAACGTCACCGACATCAACGACAAGATCTACACGGCCGCCGCCGATCGCGGGGTCGGGTCCTCCGAGCTGGCCGAGGAGATGACCCGGGCCTACTTCGAGGACACCTCCCGGCTCGGGCTGGGACGCCCCGACGCCGAGCCCCTCGCGACGACCACGATCGGCCCGATCGTCGAGCTGATCGCGGACCTGGTCGAGTCCGGCCACGCCTACGAGTCCGGCGGCGACGTCTACTTCTCGGTCCGCAGCTTCGACGGGTACGGCAAGCTCTCCCACCGCCCGACCGGCGAGATGGAGCAGGGCGAGGGCGACGACGCCGGCTCGCTGAAGCGCGACCCGCTCGACTTCGCCCTGTGGAAGACCCACAAGGAGGGTGAGGACACCAGCTGGGACTCGCCCTGGGGGCCGGGCCGACCGGGCTGGCACATCGAGTGCTCCGCGATGGCGGAGGCCGAGCTGGGAGAGCTTCCGTTCGCCATCCACGGGGGCGGCTCCGACCTGGTCTTCCCTCATCACGAGAACGAGATCGCCCAGTCCGAGGCGGCGCGCGGCCGCCCGCTCGCCCGGATCTGGATGCACAACGGGATGCTCGAGACCGACTCCTCCAAGATGTCGAAGTCCGAGGGCAACATCTTCCAGCTCTCGGAGGCACTCGACCGGTTCGGTCCCGAGGCGGTCGTCTCCTACCTGATCTCCGGCCACTACCGCCAGCCGCTCGCCTTCGGCGAGGCGCCGCTGGAGGAAGCGGTCGCCCGCGTCGACCGCCTACGGAACTTCCTGCGCGAGAACCCGGCGGGCGAGGAGCCTGCGGGCGAGGCGGCTGCCGCCGCCGACCGGTTCCGGGACGCCCTGGCCGACGACTTCAACACTCCCCGCGCGATGCGGGAGGTCTTCGACCTGGTCCGCCGCGCCAACCAGGAGGAGATCGCGGGTGCCGGCACGGCCGTCGCCGGCATGCTCGAGCTGGTCGGGCTGGAGTCGCTCGCCGAGAGTGGGGGGGAGGGGCCCGACGAGGAAGCGCTGGGGCTGCTGGAGCAGCGTCAGCAGGCACGCGCCGACAAGGACTGGGGCCGGGCCGACGAGATCCGCGATCGCCTGGCCGTGCTCGGCTGGGAAGTGCGCGACGGGGCCGAGGGCGCCAGCCTGGTCCCGCGGTCGGACGGCTGAGGCCGCGATGTCGCGCCAGGGACAGGCTCGACGCCGGGGCGGCAAGCCCCGGGGAGACGCCGGCCGCCCGGGAGGCGACGGCGGGCGGGCGCCGGAGACCGAGCTGATCTACGGGCGCCGGCCGGTCGAGGAGGCCGAACGCGGGCGCCGCCGGGTCCATCGGGTCTGGCGCACCCCCGAGTTCTCCCCCGAGTTCCTGACCGATCTCGCCGAGTCGCCGGACCACCAGGGCGTGGTCGCCTCGGTCGATCCCTATCCCTACGTCTCCGGCGACGAGCTGCTGACCGGGCCGGACTCCCTGATCGTGGTGCTGGACCAGATCCAGGACCCGCGCAACCTCGGGGCGGTCTGCCGCTCGGCCGAGGTCGCCGGCGCGGCCGGCGTGGTCATCCCCGACCGTCGCGCGGCCACGGTGACCGCGGTCGCGGCGAAGGCCTCGGCCGGAGCGGTCGAGCACCTGAAGATCGCCCGCGTGCGCAACATCAGCGACTGGATCGCCGCGGCGAAGAAGGGCGGGTTCTGGGTCTGGGGAGCGGACGGCACCGCGGACACGGCGCCCTGGGGAGTCGACCTGACCGGTTCCACGGTTCTGGTCATGGGTACCGAGGAGAAGGGCCTGCGACCCCGGGTCGTAGATTCCTGCGATGGTCTCATCGCGATTCCCCAGGCCGGTCGGACCGGTTCACTGAACGTCTCGGTCGCGGCCTCGGTGCTGCTCTTCGAGGCCGTTCGCCAGCGCACCACGAACGGAGGCAAGAAATGAAGGTCACCATGCTCCTCGCAGACTCGGCGCAGTCGGTCGGCGGCAAGCTGTACATCCTGGGCGGCGGCTGGTCCGTCACCGCGTCCGGCATCCCCCACGCGGTCGCGCTCCACTTCCAGGTGCCGTGGGACCAGAGCGACGACCGCCACAAGTTCCGCCTCGTGCTCCTGACCAGCGACGGCGTGCCGTTCGGTGAGGAGCAGGGCACCCCGGTCAGCGTCGAGGGCGACTTCCAGACCGGCCGCCCGGCCGGCATCAAGAAGGGCGTCCCGCTCGATTCCACGCTGGCCGTGAACATCCCGCCGCTGCCGCTCGAGCCCGACTCCCGGTACGAGTGGCGCCTGGAGGTCAACGGCGAGATGCACGACGACTGGCGCCTGCCCTTCTCGACCGCCCCGGCCCAGGACGACCAGGCCTGAGCCGGACGCCCGGGGGAGACCTCGGGCGGTCTTCCCGCGCCGGCGATCGGCGTGGGACCGTCCCGTCGCGCCGGTGCGAGCCCGGCCCGGCGGCTCCTGCCGGTGCAAGTCCGGTTGCAGCATCGGGGCCCTGGGGTTGACAGAACTCTGCGAACCCGTAAACTAATCAACAGATAAAGGGTGAAGCTCAACTTGAGTGTGAGCTTCATCCGTCAGAACAAGGGCGTCCAGGGGAGGTAAGTGGCGCCACAGGCCTTCTTCAAAAGGAGAATGTGCGGTGGCTACCCCAACCTCATTTCCAGCTAGTGAACCAATTTCGGGCGCCCGGACCAAACCGGTCCCGGCACGATCTAACCCTCGACTTGAACCTGATGATCAGCGTCTGGTCGCCCTCGCCAAGGCGGGCGACAGCAAGGCGACCGACCAGCTCATCCGCCGCTACCAGAAGTTCGTGCGACTCAAGGCGTCCTCCTACTTCCTGGTCGGAGGCGACTCCGAGGACCTGATCCAGGAAGGGCTGGTCGGCCTGTACAAGGCGATCCGGGACTACCGGACCGACCGCGAGTCCAGCTTCCGCAACTTCGCCGAGCTCTGCATCACCCGTCAGATCATCACCGCGGTCAAGACCGCCACCCGCAACAAGCACGCCCCGCTGAACCAGTACGTCTCCTTCGGCCAGTCGCCCTCCGCCAACGGCGAGACCGAGACCACCATGGAGGAGATCCTGCCGGGGCCGACCGCGTTCGACCCGGTCAACCAGGCGATCTCCTCCGAGGAGCTGGCCTGCCTCGTCTCCTGCCTGCAGGGGACGCTCTCGGAGATGGAGTCGAGCGTGCTCGGCTACTACCTGGAGGACCGCTCCTACGAGGACGTGGCCCAGCTGCTCGACTGCGACACCAAGACGGTGGACAACGCGCTCCAGCGCGTCAAGCGCAAGGTGACCAAGCACCTCGAGTCGCGCGACATCGCGGTCTGAACGACCTCGCTCCGCCGCGGCCCGTCGGGCCGCGATCAGCCTCAGCCACGAGGCCGCCCGTCCGCCACAGCCACCGCGGACGGGCCGCCTCGCCGGCGACGGCCACACCGTCCTCACCGGTCGGGCCACGCCCCGGCCACAGCCGTAGAATGTCGCCTCCGGCACCGGCCCGCCCAAGCGCCGCCGGCCACCGGTCCCATCCGCCCGCCTAGCTCAATTGGCAGAGCACCTGTCTTGTAAACAGGAGGTTTCCGGTTCGATTCCGGAGGCGGGCTCTCTCGGGCGTCGACTCATGCCCGCGGAAGGAATCCGGGCGTCACACAAGGGGCGCGCGGCCCGCTCCTCGGGTTAGCCGTCGAGGCGGTCCGGCGCCGTCGAGGGCGCCTTGGCCGACCGATCCAACGCGGCCAGGCAGGCCCTTTGGCTCAGGTCGGTGTGCACGGCCAGTGCGGCGACCGCATCATTGACGTCGCCGCTCTCGAAAGCGTCCAGGACGTCCAAGTGCTCGGCTCGGATCTGATCGGGCTTCGCATACTCGCCCTCGGTCTTGGAGAGGATGGCCAGGTGGAGCTGAAACTCGTTCAGGATGCGCCGGTAGGCGGAGTCGAGCCGGCTGCATTTCCCCATGGCGACGATCGTCGTGTGAAAGTCCAAGTCTGCTTGTAGCGCCTCGTCGATCGCTCCTCTGCTCAGCGCGTCGTCCAGCTTGTCGAAGGCCTGCCGAAGCGGAGCCTGAACCTCGGCCATCGACCCGATCTGGGTGGCGCCGATCTCGATCGCCAGCCGCGCCTTGAAGAGATCCTCGACCTCCGCCCGCGACGGGTTCCTCACGCTGGCGCCTCGGTTCATCTCGTAGGAGATCAGGCCGGTCCGCTCCAGGATGCGGACGGCCTCACGCACCGTGTTGCGGGACACCCCCAGATCGGAGGCGAGCGAGCTCTCTCGGATCGGCTCCCCGGGGGACAGGTCGCCGCGCAGGATCATGTCGCGCAACCCGTTTGCGATCTGCTCAGAGGTGCTCCGCTGGTCGATTTGAATCCGTGTGCTCGCCACCCGGGGAATCCTACCCCACGACGAATCAGCATGTCTACAGTCCAACTGTTCTACAGTTCTGCTACTCTCCCGGTGCCTTTGAGGTTGACTGCTCGATTTGGAGGAGACGGAGACTTATGGCGACACAAGACGGGACGACGTGCGGCGACGCGCGTGGCTTGATCTTTCGCGGCCGGACCGGGCATCAGTCCGATCCCGTGCTGACGCTGAGCGTTCGGCGTTGTGGCACGCGGGGCCGGACGGCGCCTGGCCTTCTCCAGTCGGAAGCGGGCCTCTCGGTGAGCGACGTGTCACACAAACGAGGATGAGGAGAAGCATGCACACGGTTAACCGATCCCTTTCCGCGCGTCGCGTGGAAACGGAGCGAAGTGGAAGAGGTTCGTCGATGCTCCCGAAGATGGGGCTCAAGCTCGGGCGAATCGTGATCGCCTTGGTCGCCGGCCTTTCGGTGGCGCTCATCGCGGGCTGCGGTGGCGGATCCGGGGACGACGCAGCGAACACCCCCGCCGTGACGGCGAGCCAGGTCAAGGAGTCGTCAGGCGAGATCAACGTCTCCGCCTACTCGTTCTACGAGGTGCCCAAGACCCAGAACGTCGATGGCGTGACCGCCAAGTGGGCGTATTACAACGACAACGAAGACATGCTCACCAAGATCAGGAGCGGCAACTTCGACGTGGCCCAGACCGATTCGTCCATGGTCGCCGCGGTGGAGGCGCTCAACCCACTGCCGATCCAGACCGACCTGATTCCGAACTACGAGAACATCTCGCCGGTCTTCCGTGAGGACGAGGCGTTCAAGAACGGCGCCGGCCAGGTGATCGCCGTACCGTTCGCCTCCACCCCTGAGCTGCTCGCCTGGGACGGCGACCGCGTCAGCGAACCCAGCACGATCGACGATCTTCTCGGAGACGAGTTCTCCGCGGGCATCGGCTTGTGGGACAGCCCGGACATCATCCAGACCATCGCCATGCAGCAGGGCGTCAAGGACACTCGAAAGATGACGCAGGCAGACCTGGACCGGGTGATGGACTATCTGGAGAAGCTTCGCCCGAACGTGAAGTCCTTCTACGCCTTCGGGGGCGACGCTCGCCTCTACATGAACGGGTCCATCGTTGCCAGCTTCGGCAGCTACGGCACCGTCCTTTCGAAGATCATCGAGCAGAAGCCCTCGGTCGAGTTCCGGCCCCTCGCGCAGTGGATCAACGCCTGGGTCATGCCCCAGGGGTCGGACGTCGCTCCGGCGCTCAAGTGGATCAATAACACCCTCAGCGACGAGTCGCAGAAGGCGTTGGTCGAAGCATCGGGTGACTTCCCCTCGGTTCCGGCCGGCCTGGACGTCATGTCCAAGTCCAAGGACCCGGTCATGAGGCACTTCGCCGGCCTCAGCTACGAGGACCTGCAGGAGGCCGCGCCGGCGTTGCGCGGAAACCTGCCGGAGTCCGATGATCCGGACGTCGTCACCACCGAGGAGCTGATCCGGGCCTGGAACTCCTACAAGGGCTCATTCAGCTAGGCGTCCAGGTCCGTCGATGCGTGCGGAGGATTCCCGCCGGTGCCGGATGGGGCACCGGCGGGGATTCCGGCTTCGACCGGCCTCCGAGCCAGTGGGGAAGAGATGAACGAACAGCAGTCTTCGCGGGTCAGGTCCGCCTACAACCGAGGTTTGTGGCTGAACGGAGCTCTGGAGCATGATGGCCGGGCGCCCTGCCTGACCGGAGACGTCGAATCCGACGTGTGCATCGTCGGCGGCGGCTATACCGGGCTGTGGGCCGCCATCGCGATCAAGGAGCAGAGCCCGTCGACCAGCGTGACCATCGTCGAGGCCGATGTCTGCGGTGGGGGCGCGAGCGGCCAGAACGGTGGGTTCGCCCTCACCTTCTGGCACAGCTTCCTCGGGCTGCAGAGGCTGTGCGGGACCCAAGAGGCTCTGCGGCTGTGTCGGGAGTCGGAGATTGCCGTGGCCGAGATCGGCGACTTCTGTCGGAAGCACGGGATAGACGCTGCGTTCAGGTACGAGGGGTGGCTCTGGAGTGCGACCAACGCCCATCAGGTGAACGCCTGGGAATCAACCGTCGCGGCGTTGGAGGCGGAGAACGCAAACCCCTTCGTCGATCTCTCCCCGGACGAGGTCAAGGGCCGGACCGGCTCCGCCCGCCATGTGGCCGGCGTCTTCGAGCCCGGTTGCGCGTCCCTCGACCCGGCGGCGCTCGTGCGGGGTCTGCGCAGAGTCGCGCTGGATCTGGGCGTGCGGATTCACGAGCTGACTCCGATGCTCGCGCTGGACCGGTCGGATCCGCCCCGCGTGCGCACGCCCGAGGGGTCGGTGACCGCGTCCCGGGTGGTGATCGCCACCAATGCCTGGGCCTCTCGGCTGCCTGAGCTCTACGGCTCGATCCTCTGCATCGCCAGTGACGTGGTCTCGACCGCAAGGCTTCCCGAGGGCATCATCGACGGCGAGGACTTCATGAACGGAACCTGCGTGTCCGACTCTCGGCTGATGGTGAACTACTACCGGACCACCGTCGACGGTCGGGTCGTGTTCGGGAAGGGAGGAGGAGCTTTCGCCTTCGGCAAGCAGATCGGCGGATCGTTTCGTGGACCCTCGCGGCGAGCGGAGTGGGTGACGAGAGCCATGCGAGCCATCTTCCCGAGCCTTGAGAACGTGCCGATCAGCGAGTCCTGGGTCGGCGCTGTGGATCGCTCGCTGGACGGCCTTCCCTTCTTCACCGACCTTGGTCGTCCAGACCTGATCTGTGGCGCCGGCTTCTCCGGGAACGGGGTCGGGCCCAGCCGGTTGGGCGGAAAGATCCTGGCGTCGATGGCGCTGGGCAGGGACGATGGGTTCTCCTCCTGCGGCCTGGTCCGCAAGCCGGTCAAGGGCCTGCCGCCGGAGCCGATCAGAGGGGTGGGCGGCCGGCTGGTGCGGAGCGCGATCGCGAGGAAGGAGCTGGCCGAGGACGAAGGCCGCCGACCGGGGTTCGTGGACCGCAGCCTGGCCCGGCTGGCCCCTCCCGGACTGGTCCCGTTGGATTGATCGTGATCGGCCTCGATAGGAGATATGAGATGAACGTGACTCCTGAAACGGCGGAGCAGGGCAAATGACGACTCGGGGCCACGGAGGCGTGGTCGACGAACGGGCGCGCCTGCCCAAGCCGAGCCGGCATCGGACGGAGCTGCGAGGGACGCTTCTGGCGATCGCCCAGGTGACGCCGCTCCTGGCCTTGATCCTGCTCGTCCTGGGCGTGCCCACCGTCTTCCTCGTCGTGAACTCGTTCCGGGAATCGACCTTCCTCGGGATCGGGCCCGGGCCGACGCTGTTCCAGTACCAGGAGGTCCTGGGCAACCCGGACACCATCAGATTGATGGTCCGCACCATCACCCTGGCTCTGACCGTAGGGGCGGTGGTCACGGTTCTGGCCTTCGTCCTCAGCTATGGGATCCGCTTCCGACTCTCGAAGCGGATGGCCAACGTGGCCTTCGGGGTCGTGATCGCGACCGGCGTGGCCTCCCTGATCGTCAGGGTGTTCGCCTGGGAGATCATTCTGGGTCGGCAGGGGCTGGTCAACAGCTTGCTCGAGACGATCGGCGTCATCTCCGAGCCCCTGGAGGACATCTACCTCAACCGCTTCGCGACCATCGCGACGATGGTGTACCTGTACCTCCCGATCGCGACGCTCATCATGTACTCGTCCCTCCAGAACGTGGATGAGAAGAGCTTGGAGGCGTCCCGAGACCTCGGTGCGGGACGCTGGCAGACGGCGGCCTCGGTCGTGGCTCCCCAGGTCTACGTCGGGATCCTGTCGGCTTTCGCCGCGATCACGGTGTTCGCGGGTTGGGACTTCATCACTCCCCAGCTGGTCGGAGGGACGGGCGGCCTGACGGTCGGCGCCGCGGTCCAGAGCATCGCGCTCGGCGGCGGCAACCTGCCCGGAGCCGCGGCCTTGGCGATCTCGACCTTGATCTTGATGGTTCTGGTGATCCTCGCCATCGTCATGGCGTTCCTGGGGTTGAGGCGGTTCGGCAAGGCGACGATCGGGCCCCACCTCTCGGTGCTGCTGGCCAAGGGCCGGCGGATCAGGACCCAGAGGGTGTCGCGGCTGTCCTTCTCGCGGCCGGCGTCGTTGCTGCTCCTGGTCTACCTGGTCACTCCCACCATCTTGGTGATCCTGTTCTCGTTCAACAGCTCGAGCACCCTGGGGCTCCCGATGAAGGGCCTCACCTTGGACTGGTACTCGCGCATCGTCGGCACGATCGGCTTCAACGATGCGCTGAGCGGCAGCCTCCGCGTCACCGCGGTCGCCATCCTCGGCGCCGCCGTGATCGCCATCCCAGCGGCGTTCAGGCTCGCCCGGATGAAGGCGGGGCCAGCCAAGACGGCCATGTGGGCGGCTGTGTACAGCCCCTTCTTGATCCCCCCGGTCCTCTGGGGCGCGGCGCTGCTCATCTCGGTGACGGAGACCGACCTGGTCCAGCAGGGGGTCGGCCTGACTACCCTGGCCCATATCGCCTTCAGCTTCTCGATCATCATCATCGTCGTCTACGCCCGACTGGTCGGCCTCGATCCCCACTTGAACGAGGCGGCCCGTGAGCTGGGAGCGTCGGCGTGGGGCGCGGCGCGGCGGGTGACCCTGCCCTTGGCGCTGCCGTCGATCGTCGGGGCGCTGGCGCTCGCCGCCGCCTACTCGTTGGACGAGATCTTCGTCACGTCGTTCACCATCGGGACCGACAACACCTTGCCGATCTGGCTGTTCGGCCAGGCGAGACGTGGAATCACCCCCGGAGTCAACGCACTCGGCGTGATGTTGTTGATCGGCACGCTCTTGTCGTTCGTCTTGGCTCTGCTCGTGTCTCGGAGCAGCTCCGTGAGCAGGCGTAAGTAGGGACTGAAGGAGGACTGATTGAGATGGTGAGTCAAGTGACTGAGAATCGCGCAGCCGGCACCGACGACCGGGAGGAAGCCGGATTCCTGCGGGTGTCCGGCATCAGCAAGGAGTTCAAGGGCAGCACGGTGCTGGACGGCATCGAGATGTCCATCGGCGAGCGGGAGTTCGTGACCTTCCTCGGCCCGTCGGGCTGCGGCAAGACGACGCTCCTGCGGATCATCGCGGGGCTCGAAGTGCCCAGCTCGGGACGGATCTTGCTCAGAGGCGAGGATCTGACCCGACACACGCCTGACGCCCGGCCGTTCAACACGGTGTTCCAGAGCTACGCCCTGTTCCCGAACATGTCGGTCGAGGAGAACATCGGGTTCGGGCCGCGTCTGGCGGGGGAGCCTCCGAAGGCGATCAGGCAGAGGGTCGGCGAGATGCTCGAGCTGGTTCGGCTCCACGGGATGGAGAAGAGCGTGATCGGGCAGCTTTCGGGCGGGCAGCAGCAGCGGGTGGCACTGGCCCGTGCTTTGATCAATCGCCCCGAGGTGCTGCTGCTGGATGAACCCTTGAGCGCACTCGACCTCCAGATCAGAAAGCACCTCCAGGAGGAGCTGAGGTCGATCCAGCGCGAGATCGGCGGCACCTTCGTCTACGTGACCCACGACCAAGAGGAGGCGCTTATGCTGTCCGACCGGATCGCGGTCCTGGAGGGCGGCAGGATCGCCCAGATGGCCCGGCCGCAGGAGATCTACGCGAGGCCGGCGGACCGTTTCGTGGCCGAGTTCGTCGGCGAAGCCAACCTTCTTAGCTGCCAGATCGCGGACGTCCGCGAAGGGCGAGTGACGGCTGTCTTCTCCGAAGACAGCTCCGCCTGCTTCGAAGTCGCTGAAAACGCCCGACTCGAACGGGGCGGACGGGCCCTGGTGGTGTTGCGTCCGCACGAGTTCGCCATCTGCGAGGACCCGGCCGACGCGACTTTGAAGGGCACCGTGTACGAACAGGCATTCCTGGGCGATCACCTCCGATACATGGTGTCCGTTCCCGGGGTCGGGACGATCCGGGTCAACGGAGGCTTGAATGGTGATCGGACCGGCACCGAGGTCGGCGTGAGGATCCAGGCTGGTTGCGGGCACGTGATCGCGGAGTAGAGAAAGGCAAGGTGAGCGCAATGAGCAGCAACGAGGACGCACGCATCCGGAGCGTCGACCCATTCCGTCCCGAGGAGGTCGTCGCCGCTTTGCCGGTGACCGGGCAAGCCGAGGTGGACCGGGCGTTGGACGCAGCATCCGCGGCGCAGGCCGCCTGGGCGGCGGACGCCCACGGTAGGTCGAGGGCCCTGGGTCTGCTCGCGGACTCGATCGCCGGGGGCCGGGACCGCTTCGTGACGACGATCGTGAAGGAGGTAGGCAAGCCGCGATCGGAGGCCGTCGTCGAGGTGGATCGTGCCGTGGCGATCCTGCGCTACTACGCCCAGATCCCGCTTGATCCGGTGGGAGAGAGCTACCCAGGCCCGGATCCCAGAACCGAGATCATGGTCCGACACGAGCCGTTGGGGGCCGTTCTCGCCATCTGCCCGTGGAACTTCCCCCTCGCGATCCCGGTCTGGAAATCAGCGCCTGGCCTCGCCTATGGCAACGCGGTCCTGGTCAAGCCGGCCGAGCCCGCGATCGCCGTCGCCGACCTGCTCTTCGAAGCTGCGGAGGAGGCGATGCCGGCTGACGTCTTCACCCAGCTCAGGCTCACCCGGACCGACACCGCCGACCTGCTCGACGATGAGCGGATCGCCGCCACCACCTTCACCGGCTCCACCGCGGTGGGCATGTCCGTGGCCGAACGCATGGCTCGCCGGGGGGCGCCGGCTCAGGCGGAGATGGGGGGCCAGAACGCAGTCATCGTGTTGGCCGACGCTGACTTGGATAACGCTGCCGACGCGATCGTCGCCGGGGCGATGGGATACGCGGGCCAGAAATGCACCGCCACCCGTCGCGTCATCGCCCTTCCGGAGGTCGCCGACGCCCTGGAAGGACGGATAGCCGACCGTATCGAGGCGCTCAAGGTCGGAGACCCGGCTGACCCGGATGTGACCGTCGGCCCGCTCATCGACGCTGCCGCCGCCGAGAGGTTCGACGCCGCGGTCGCCGCGGCGATTGCGGCGGGCGCCGAGCTGGTGGCCCGGGCTGGTCTCGGATCCACCGCCGGAAGTGGTCACTTGGTGAGCCCGGCGTTGCTCCGCGAGAACGATCCGTGGGCCACCGTCAACCAGGCGGAGACCTTTGGTCCGCTGCTCACCTTCATGCGGGTCGATGACGAGGATCAGGCGGTGGCGGCCGCGAACGCGACCGCGTACGGCCTGACAGGTGCCGTGCATAGCCAGTCCCGTGAGCATGCCTTGGACATCGCCCGGCGGATGCGGTGCGGCATGAAGCGAGTGAATCTCCAGACCACCGGAACCGACTTCTACGTTCCGTTCGGGGGTAGCGGGATCTCGAGCTTCGGCCCGCGCGAACAGGGGCGGGCCGCCCTGGAGTTCTTCACCCAGAGCACGATCACGACCGTCCGAGACGGGACGTGACCGACGCCGATGTGGACATAGCCGTCGTCGGCGGGGGCATCCTCGGGCTGGCGACCGCCAGGGAGCTCACGCTCCGGGAACCCGGCCGCAGCATCATGGTGCTGGAGCAGGAGCAGGCTCTCGCGCAGCACCAGACCGGCCACAACAGCGGCGTGATCCACGCCGGCGTCTACTACCCGGAGAACTCGCTCAAGGCCCGACTCTGCGCGGAGGGGCGGGTTCTGCTCGAAGCGTTCTGCGCGGAGCGAGGTATCGCCTATGAGCGCAGCGGGAAGTTGATAGTCGCCACCCGCCGCTCTGAGTTGCCGGCGCTTCGCGAGCTTGAACGACGAGCGACCGTGAACGGGGTGCCCGGAATCGCCTGGCTCGATCCCGACGGGATCCGGGAATTGGAACCGAACGTGACCGGGGTCGCTGCGCTGCACTCGCCGCACACGGGCATCGTGGACTTTCCCGAGGTCTGCCGGGCGATGGCCGCGGAGCTGGTCGAGGCGGGGCAGGCGGTACGGACCGGCACGAAGGTCATCGGGATCAACCAGAGCGCAGATGGCTGCCGGATCCAGACCAGCCGAGGGGAAGTGACCGCGGGACGGGTCCTGACCTGCGCCGGAGCCTGGTCAGACCGCCTCGCGACCGCGGCCGGCGGCAGTGCCGAGCCTCGCATCGTTCCCTTCAGGGGCGCCTATCTGAAGGTGAGCGGTCCCAGCAGCGATCTGGTCAGAGGGCTCGTGTATCCGGTGCCCGATCCCCAGCTCCCCTTCCTCGGAGTGCACGTGACCCGCCACATCGACACCTCGCTGACCATCGGTCCGACCGCTCTGATGGTCGGATCCCTGCGCGCGGATCGGGCTTACTCGGTCGATCTGCGCGATGCCCTGCGGACCGCATCCTGGCCGGGGACATGGCGGCTCGCCTGGAGGTACCGCAGCGCGGCCCGAAGTGAGCTCCACCATGCCGTCAGCAAGAAGGCGATGATCAGGGAAGCGCGTCAGTTCGTTCCCGCCTTGAGGAGTCAGGACATCTCCGTCGGCTTCTCCGGGGTTCGTGCCCAAGCCGTGACCCGCGGTGGCGAGATGGTCGACGACTTCGTCTTCTCCGAGATCGGGCGCACTCTCCATGTCCGCAACGCCCCGTCGCCGGCGGCGACCTCGTCGCTCGCGATCGCGGTGAACCTGGCCGATCGACTGGAGCGGCTCTGACTCGATGAATGCCGCTCCGCGTCGTGTTCCGACCACCGGGTACCTCGCGCAATCACTTAGGAAACCGTCACTCCAGAAAAGGTAGGCAGCCGATGCAAGCAATTTCGTCTGAAGAGTTCCAGGCCCGCCGCAAGCGGGCCGTCGAGCAGGCCGAGGAGAGAGGCCTCGCCGGGCTGGTCGTGTTCTCGCGGGGCGGGACCACCGTCGATTTTTACGGCGACGTCATGTACTTGTCCAACTTCCACTCCACCTTCCCGGCCCTTCCTGACGCACCGTCTTGGAGCGCCAGGGGCCACGCGGCCCTGGTTCTGCCCACCGAGGGCGAGCCGGTGCTGGTGACCGATTATCTGGACGGCAGCAAGAGCCACATCGAGGTCGATGATGTGAGGGAGACCCTCCAGGTACCGGGCGGGGTGGGAAAGGTCCTTGCGGAGTTCGGGCTCGCCGGGCAGCCGCTTGGATTGGTGGGGGCCCAGTGCCTCGCGCTTCCATGGTTCCAGCAGATGGAAGCCGGCGCCGGTCGCGAGCTCGACTTCACCTTCGCCGATGAGATCCTGGAGAGGATGAGAAGCGTCAAGAGCAGCGCCGAGCTGAGCAACATGCGGGAGGCGGCGGCCGTCGGGGTGGAGTGGATGCGGCGGACCCTCAGCTGCGTCGAGGAGGGCCGTCGCGTCGGCGAGGCCGTCGGCGAGGGTCTGCGCTACCTGGCCTCGCAGGGCGGCATGATGGCCGATGTCGCGGTTGCCGGAGGGACCGACCACAATCCGCTCTTCGGGAGCACCTCGGTTCCGCACTGGGACAGTCAACATGTGCTCCAGGAGGGTGAGCTCCTCCACGTCGATCAGTGGGGGCCGGTCAACAACTACTTCACCGACTTCGGCCGGTCGTTGGTGGTCGGCGGCAACCCGACCGATGCCCAGAAGGAAGTGCTCGAGGCATCGGTGCTCCTGGTCGAGCATCTGCTGGACGGCATCCGTCCCGGCGTCGCCTTTGACGCGATCCACCGCCGTGGTCAGGACTGGCTGTCCGACAACGGCTTCGCGACCGCGACGCTCGGCCTCTTCGGCCACTCGCTGGGGCTGAACCAGGAATCCCCGTGGATCGTCGCCGGAGAAGAGGCGGAGTTCGAGGCCGACATGGTGATCGCGGTGGAAGCCTTCGTCGAGCGGCCGGGGGTCGGGGCATCCAACTTCGAGCAGAACGTGATCGTGCGGGACGGGTCGCCTGAGGTCCTGACGGCGGCCTGCCCTTCCCGTTGGTGGTGACGCCATGATCGAAGGTCAAGGCCGTCAACGACTGCCGAGGCAGGACGCCTACGAGTACGAGATGACCATCCGGGAGCCGAAGCTGACGGTCCGCCCCGGGGAACTATTCGTGGTCGAGACAGAGGATGCCGAGAACGGTTTGATCCGCTCGCCCGGCGACCTCCCGGACCGGGCGACCCTCGGAGACTCGATGTCGGACGGGAGGTCCAACCCCTGCGCTGGTCCGATCTGCGTGGAGGGGGCCGGGCGAGGCGATCTGCTCGCCGTGACCGTCCATGACATCCAAGTGGACGGTCAGGGGTTCAGCTACATCTCCCCGGACTTCGGGTTGCTTTCGAATTCGCGCAGACATGCGGAATGCGCCGGTCCCTACACCCGCATCATCGAGCACGCCGAGGGGCCGTCGGGCAGCACCGCTGACGGCAAAGCGTGGTTCACGCGGAATACGTCATGGGACCTGCAACCTCACATCGGCACGATCGGCACCGTCCCCGACCGGCCGATCGCGGCCGGGTCGGACACGTTGAGCGGCCAGGGCCCGCATGGGGGGAACCTCGACTGTCGGGATGTATGTGCCGGGCACACGATCCTCCTGCCGGTGGCGGTCGACGGCGCATACCTCTACCTGGGCGACGTCCACGGATCTCAGGGGGACGGCGAGATCCTCGGGATCGCTGACGAGACCCGGGCCGACGTGACCCTGAGCTGTGAGGTCATTCCGCAGAAGACGATCCCCTTCATGCGCATCATCGCTCCGGACCGTCTGATCCAGGTTCATCACGGGAGGCCGTTGGAAGACGCGATCTCCCAGGCGTTCGAGGCGATGCTCGACTGGTTGGTCGAGGACTACGGCCTCGAGCAGAGAGAGGCCTATCTTCAGCTGGGGGTCAACCCTGAAGTCAGGATCCACGTCTACCAGATGGTCAAGCTCGGCCGCCTGACCCACACGGCCGGCGTGTCGTTCCCCGTGGACTGCCTGCCGCGAAGATAGACCGGCATCGAGCGGGAGCGACCGAGGGTCGGTCCGGCCTCTGCTACCAGAGGTCCTTCGTGAGCTTCACGCATCCGGCGAGCTCGGGTCCGGTGACCCAGACGCTCTCGAGGGGATCCGAATCAGGAAGATCGACTCGCTCCCCGTCCCTCTTCGATGCTGCGAACCGCGCTTTCCAGCAATGGCCATCCGTCGTCCAGAGCACCAGACCTGCTCCGGGGC
>JBEBTS010000009.1:0-23063 GCA_040393665.1 Conexibacter woesei | reverse complement strand
GCCCGCATGCTCTTGAGCTGCTTGTAGGTCAGCGGGATCAACAGGGCCCGGGTGACGATCGTCAAGACGATGATCGCCATGCCCCAGCTCAGGCCCCAGTCGTGGAATGCCTCGAGGACCGCGTTGGCGACGTTGATCAGCGGCTGGAGAATGTTTGCGACTGTGTTTACAGCGAGAAGGGTCAACGCGGTTCCGAATCTCCGTGGTAGACGGCCGGATCGATCGGTCCGACCTTGAAAGTAAAGGTGTCACGCACGGGGTCGAAGCCTCCGTGACTGAACGGGTTGCATCTCAGGATGCGCCAGCAGGCGAGAACTGTACCCCGTAAGGCACCGAAACGCTCGATCGCTTCGATGGCGTAGGCGGAACATGTCGGTTCGTACTTGCACCGACGGGGCAGCATCGGCGAGATGAAACGGGTGTAGGCCAGGATCGGCAGCAGCACTATCCGTTTCACGTGGAACGCTTGCTGCCCTTCTCCCCCAACGCCAATACCTCCGCCACGCACGACTCCGCTCCGGACAGGCCGTCGGACTCGATCACCTCGCCGACCGCCGGCCGGGCGACGAGCACGAAGTCCTGCTCGACCTGATCCGAGTCCACCTGCGACCAGAACGCCTCCTTCAGCACCCGCTTCACCCGGTTCCTGGTCACCGCGTCACCCAGCTTCTTCGAGACCGAGACGCCCAGCCGGACCTCCGACTCGTCGTCGGGGCTGCGGTCGAACCGGTAGAGAACGAGGAAACGGGTCGCCTTCGACGACCCTTCCCTGTAAGCCCGCCTGAAATCTCCGCTGCGGGAAAGCCTTCGGCGCCTGGGTGATCCAGCGCCGGTACCACTCATGGTCAGACGGAGAGCCGCTTACGGCCCTTGCGCCGACGACGACGGATGACCTCACGTCCACCCTTGGAGGCCATACGGGCCCGGAAACCGTGAGTCTTTGCGCGCTTGCGCTTCTTTGGCTGATAAGTACGCTTCATAAGAGCCGCGCAGTATAAGGACATTCATCCCGGGGGGAGTTGCCCCTGCCACCGCCCTTATCAACCCCTCCGGCGGCACGATGAATATTTCCTCGCGATTTGCGGTTACCGCGCGCCACCGTCTCCGGTCCGACGCTATCGTCGAAATCCGACCTCCCCGAACGTCCGGAACACTCGTACCGGTCATTGGCGGGTCGACACAACGATGCCGATATCCGCCGCGAACACCACTCCCCAAGCCAAAACATCCGCACCTAAGCCGCCGGCCACCACGGAGGCGATCGCGGAATGGGAGTCGATCCGGACAGCCCTCGCAAACACCGTCCCCGAATCCACCTTCCGGATGTGGCTGGCCCCTCTGGAGCCTCGCGCCGTCCGGGCAGAGGTGCTCCATCTGGACGGTCCCGAAGCGACCTGCACCTGGGTCGAGCGCCGGTTCATGGGGTTGATCGATCATGCGATCGCCAACTCGCCCGCCACCGTCCGCGGGGTCAGCTTCGATCCGGTCCAGGCAGAGGCCGCTGCTCCGACCGCGACCACCCCGGTCCCGGGACCCAACCCGACCCACACCTTCGACCGTTTCGTCATCGGTCCCGGCAACCACCTGGCCCACGCCTCCGCCCTCGCCGTCGCCGAGGCTCCGTCCGAGGCCTACAACCCGCTCTTCCTCCACGGCCAGCCCGGGCTCGGCAAGACCCATCTGCTCGGGGCCATCGCCAACTACCTCGAGCAACACGTCCCCGAGCTCAACGTCCTCTTCACCAACGCCGAGGCGTTCACCGCCGAGTTCGTCTCGGCCCTCCGCGAGAACGGGACCGAGGAGTTCAAGCGGCGCTATCGCAACCTCGACGTCCTCCTGATCGACGACATCCAGTTCATCGCCGGCAAGGCGCGGACCGAAGAGGAGTTCTTCCACACCTTCAACGCGCTGCATGAAGCCGGTGCCCAGATCGTCCTCTCCGCCGACCGCCTCCCCTCGGAGATCTCGACGCTCGCCGACCGCCTCAGCGACCGCTTCGAGTGGGGCCTCACCGTGCCGCTGGAGTCACCGAACCTGGCGACCCGGCTGACGGTCCTGCGTCACCTCGTCACCGAGGCCGGCCTCGAGATCGCCGACCAGGAGGCTCTGACCCTCCTCGCCCGCCGAGTCGAGAGCAACCTCCGCCAGCTCCGCGGCGCCCTGACCCGCACGATCGCCGAGGCCTCCCTCCATGCCGCGCCGGTCACGGTCGAGATGATCGGCTCCGTCTTCCCCGGCAACTCCGACGCCCCGCAGGTGCCGGTGACCCCCGAGTTGATCCGGGAGACCTCCGCCGCCTGGTTCAACCTGGATCAGGAGGTCCTCGTCGGCCGCAAGCGGGACAACGCCAGTCGCAACGCCCGCAACATCGCGATCTACCTGACCCGCGAGATGACCGACCTCTCCCTGCCCCGCATCGGGCAGCTCTACGGCGACCGCGATCACTCGACGATCCTCAGCTCGATCAACCGCGTCAAGGATCAGCTCAACCACGATCCCCAGATCACCACCGCTGTGGAATCCATCCGGGCCCGCATCCACACCCCGGCCGTCGATGGCTGAACCGACGCCGCGCTGATTGCGACAATCCACAGCAATCCCCACTCAGTACACAGGAAGAACCGCACCACGAAGCCCAACGGCTCGGTTTTCCGTCAGTATCAACAGACCAACACCATTCAAAGAGGTAGTCGGATTTTGAAGTTCTCAATCAAGAACGCCGAACTCAGCGGAAAGCTTTCCCTGGTCGCCCGGACCCTGGCCAGCAGCGGCATCAATCCGGCTCTCGCCGGCATCCTGGTCGAGTCGTCAGACGGACGCCTCTCTTTCAGCTCCACCGACGGCAACCTCAGCCTCCGTGTCCCCGTGCACATCGAAGGCACGGTCGAGGGCGACGGACGGGTGCTCCTTCCCGGTCGTCTCTTCGCCGACATCTCCCGCCTGCTCGGTGGCGGACAGGCCCAGATCGAGTACCGGCCCGCCACCTCCGACGTGGAGATCCGCTCCGGCAGCTCCAACTTCCACATCCGCACCCTGTCCAGCGACGACTTCCCGCCGCTGCCCGCCGCCGACGGCGACACCATCTCGCTCGGCCGTGAGTCTCTGCTGGAGACCATCGACCTGGTCGCCCGGGCGGCTTCGCGCGACGACATGCGCCAGGTGCTCACCTCGGTCCAGGTGATCGCCACCGGCAACGAGCTGACCATGGTCGCCACCGACTCCTACCGGCTCGCCGTCAAGCAGACGCGCCTGGCCGAGCCGGTCGCGACCGAGCTCGACCGCAACATCCCCGCCGCCGCGCTGAAGGAGCTCTCGCGCCTTCTGTCCGGGTCGGACTCGGACGCGGTCAAGCTCGCCGTCACCGACCGGGTGGTGGTGTTCACCGTCGACGGCGCGATCCTCTCCACCACCACGGTCGACGGTCAGTTCCCGAAGTACCAGCAGCTCTTCCCCGAGTCCTGGGAGCATGACGTCCGCCTGCCGCGGACCGAGCTGCTCGAGTCGGTCAAGCGGGTCAGCCAGATGGCGCAGAAGAACCGCCCGCTCAAGATCTCGCTCTCCCCCGGAGAGCTCACCATCTCGGCCGAGACCCCCGACCTCGGCGACGCCGAGGAGAAGCTGCCTGCCAGCTTCGAGGGCGACGAGCTCGCGATCGGGTTCAACCACGAGTTCTTCCGGGACGGGCTCGAGGCGATCAAGGACGAAGAGGTCCTGCTGCGCCTGATCTCTCCGCTGAGGCCCGGGCTTCTGCAGCCGGTCGAAGGTGACGACTTCCGTTACCTCGTCATGCCGATCCGGCTGAACGAGTAGGAAGATGCGGGTCGCCCGGGTCGCGGCCGACAGCATCAGGTCGCTCTCCGGGACGACGCTCGACCTCGATCCCGGACTGACGGTCCTCGTCGGCCCCAACGGAGCCGGCAAGACCAACCTGGTCGAGGCGATCTACTTCGGGATGACCGCCCGCTCTTTCCGGACCACGGACCGGCGGGACCTGATCCCGTTCGGATCGTCTTGGACCAGGTGCCGGGTGGACGTGGTCTCCGGCGAGGACTCGTCTCCGGTGACCCACGGCTTCATGTCGGCCTTCGATCGGGCCGAGGGATCGCGGTTCACCATGGACGGGGCCCCGATCGAACGGGCGGAAGCGGCCAACCACCGCCCGGCCGTCACCGTCTTCTCGCCCGACCGGCTGGAGCTGGTCAAGGGACCGCCCGCCAACCGGCGGGCCCATCTGGACAGCTTCATCGCCGCTCGATGGCCCCGCCGGGCAGATCTTCGCCGAGAGTTCGGCCGGGCGCTCTCCCAGCGCAACGCCCTGCTCTCCCGCCTGCGCGACGGGGTCGGAGATCGTGGTCAGCTCGCGGCCTGGGACGATCAGGTCGCCCGGACCGCGGTCGCGCTCTCCGCGAGCCGGGCCGAAGCGGTGGCCGAGATGCGCGATCCCTGGTCGCTCGCCGCCGCCGAGCTGGGCCTCGACGGCGACACCCGGCTCGAGTACCGGCCGGGCGGCGCGCTCGACCACGAGGAGATGATGGCCGGGCTGTCGTCTCGGATCGAGGCCGACCTCCGACTGGGCCGCACGACCTGGGGACCGCATCACGACGAGCTCCGGCTCGAGCTCAACGGCCGTCAGCTCCGGCGCTTCGGCTCGCAGGGACAGCAGCGGCTCGGGCTGCTCGCCCTCCTCTTCGCCGAACGCGACTCGCTGCTCGCGGCCGGACGGCCCGCCCCGCTGATGCTGCTCGACGATGTGATGAGCGAGCTCGACGAGCAGCGCCGCAACCGTCTGATCGACCGTCTCCTGGCCGGCGGACAGACCGTGGTCACCGCGGCCGAGGGTGAGTTGATCCCCGACCGGCCGGAGATATCCCGCGTCCGGATCCTCGATCTGATCGACCCCCCCGGGGTGACCGGCCAGGAGACCGAGGGCGATCGGGATGCGTGACCGCCGCGGCCGCAGCCCTTCGCCGAAGCGGCTCGGAGAGGCCGTCGGCAGCTTCCGTGACTCGATCGCTCCGCTCACCCTCCTGGCCTCGGTCGAGACGGTCTGGGATCGGGCCGTCGGCGAGCAGATCGCGGCGGTGGCGAGGCCGGTGTCGGAACGCGACGGCGTCCTGACGGTCCAGTGCGAGAACGCGGTCTGGGCCCAGGAGCTGACCCTGATGGAGCCCCGCCTGAGGGCTCGGATCGACCGCGAGCTGGACGGCCAGGGACCGGAAAAGCTCCGATTTCGGGCCGGTTGACGACCCCGACTGCGACGAAAGTGACAACACCCTCGCAAAACATTGCGATTTGCAGGGATTTTTACTGAGTACGAGTGGTATTGGTCCGGCGACGACTGGTATTATGGATCCTTGACTTCCGGGATCACCGAACCCTGCTTTTCCACAGGGCGCCGGGTTCGCGGTGACCACCGACTCTTTTCCTGAAAGGCAGTAATTGGCTGAGAACAAGAGCAGCAGCGAGGGCTCCTACGGGGCCAAGGACATCACCGTTCTGGAGGGGCTGGAGGCGGTTCGGAAACGTCCGGGCATGTACATCGGGTCGACCGGCCCCCGGGGACTCCACCACCTGGTCTACGAGATCGTCGACAACTCGGTCGACGAAGCCCTCGCCGGGCACAACGACCTCGTCTCGGTGACGATCCATCCCGACAACAGCTGCACCGTCTCGGACCGCGGCCGTGGCATCCCGGTCGGGATCATGGAGAAGGAGGGCCGGCCGGCGGCCGAGGTCGTGCTGACCGTGCTCCATGCCGGCGGCAAGTTCGGCGAAGGCGGCGGCTACAAGGTCTCGGGCGGACTGCACGGCGTCGGCTCCTCGGTAGTCAACGCGCTTTCGTCCTCGCTGGACCTCCGGATCTGCACCGACGGCTTCGTCTGGGAGCAGCACTACGAGCGCGGTCGGCCGATGACCGAGCTGACCAAGGGCGAGGCCACCACCGAGACCGGCACCCAGATCACCTTCCTGCCGGACGAGGAGATCTTCGAGACGCTCGACTTCGACTACAGCATCCTCGCCGACCGCCTGCGGGAGACCGCCTTCCTCACCCGTGGCCTCAAGATCGAGCTCACCGACGAACGGGCCGACGGGCAGTCGGTCGAGTTCCAGTACGAGGGCGGCATCGAGGACTTCGTCCGCTACCTCAACGAGTCCAAGGAAGTCATGCACCAGAAGGTCGTGTACTTCGAGGGCGACGAGGACGACGGCCAGGTCGAGATCGCGATGCAGTGGAACGGCTCCTACCAGGAGTCGATCTTCAGCTTCGCCAACAACATCAACACCCACGAGGGCGGCACCCATCTCTCCGGCTTCCGCTCGGCGCTGACCCGGACCCTGAACGCGTATGCCCGCAACCGCGGCATCCTCAAGGAGAAGGACGTCAACCTCGCCGGCGAGGACGTGCGGGAAGGCCTGACCGCCGTGATCTCGGTCAAGCTCCACGATCCCCAGTTCGAGGGCCAGACCAAGACCAAGCTCGGCAACCCGCCGATCCGCGGCCTGGTCGAGGAGACCGTCAACCGCAAGCTGGCCGAGTTCCTCGAGGAGAACCCCGCGGAGGCCCGCGGCATCATCACCAAGGCGGTCGAGGCCGCCCGGGCCCGGATGGCCGCCCGCAAGGCACGCGACCTCACCCGACGCAAGTCGGCCTTGGAGAACTCGACCCTGCCCGGCAAGCTCGCCGACTGCACGGTCCGGGATCCCGAGCACGCCGAGATCTTCGTGGTCGAGGGCGACTCGGCCGGCGGCTCGGCCAAGCAGGCCCGTGACCGCTCGACCCAGGCGGTGCTGCCGCTGCGCGGCAAGATCATCAACGTCGAGAAGAGCCGGATCGACAAGGTCCTGGCGAACAACGAGATCCAGGCGATGATCACCGCGATCGGCACCGGCATCCACGACGAGTTCAACATCGAGGACGCCAGGTACCACAAGATCATCATGGCGACCGACGCCGACGTCGACGGTGCCCACATCCGGACGCTGATCCTCACCTTCCTCTACCGGCAGATGCAGCCGCTGATCGACGCCGGCTTCGTGTACATCGCGAAGCCGCCGCTCTACAAGGTCAAGCGGGGCAACCAGGAGACCTACCTCGACAAGGAGTCCGAGCTGGAGGAGCTGCTGCTCCGCGATCGCCTCGAGGAGTTCGAGGTGACCGACTCCACCGGCAAGAAGATCAGCCTGAACAAGAGTCGCTGGCAGAGCTACGTGCGGCGGTCCAAGGAGTACGAAGGCTGGCATGCCGCGCTCCAGGCCGAGTTCGGCAACGACGTGATCCGGTTCATCTCCGAGTCACGACTGCTCGACGAGACCGCGACCACGGTCGACGAGGTCCGCCGGATCCTGGGCGAGGTCGAGACCGACGACGACGCCTTCATCACCGAGATCACCTCCCAGCGGGGCGAGGACACGTCGATCAAGGCGATCCACCGCCGGTCCGGGCTCGCCCGCAACCACGTGCTGCCGGCCCGGCTGTTCGAGGGGAATCCGTTCCGCCGCTTCGCGGCCGTTCACGCCGAGCTGCAGTCCGCCTTCGGCCGGCCGCCGTTCCGGGTGACGCTCAAGGAGCGGGCCGAGGAGGCGGAGAGCATCCTCGACCTGCACCGCGCGGTGCTGGACCTGGCCAAGCACGGCGTCCAGCTCACTCGATTCAAGGGCCTCGGCGAGATGAACGCCGATCAGCTCCGTGAAACGACCATGGACCCGGCCACCCGGACCCTGCAGCGGGTCACGCTGGAGGATGCGACCGCCGCCGACCAGATCTTCTCGATGCTGATGGGCGACCACGTCTCCCCTCGTCGCGACTTCATCGAGACCTACGCCAAGGAGGCGAGCAACATTGACATCTGATCTCGTCTCGACCACGAACGGAGTCTCTGCCTGATGGCACTCGAAGCACTGACCGGACACATCGAGGAGCGCGAGCTCGAGCTGGAGATGCGCTCCAGCTACATCGATTACGCGATGAGCGTGATCGTCGGCCGCGCCCTGCCGGACGTTCGCGACGGCCTGAAGCCGGTCCACCGCCGCGTTCTCTTCGGGATGCACGACCTCGGGCTGCAGCCCAATCGCGCGTACCGCAAGAGCGCGACGATCGTCGGCGAGGTGATGGGCAAGTACCACCCTCACGGCGACAGCGCGATCTACGACACCCTGGTCCGCATGGCGCAGGACTTCTCCCTGCGCTACCCGCTGGTCGACGGCCAGGGCAACTTCGGCTCGATCGACGAGGACTCGGCCGCCGCCATGCGTTACACCGAGGCCCGGCTCACCCGCCTGGCCACGGAGATGCTGCGCGACATCGACTCCGACACGGTCGACTTCGGCCCGAACTACGACGGGTCGCAGCGTGAGCCGCTGGTCCTGCCCTCCCGCTTCCCCAACCTGCTGGTCAACGGCGCCTCGGGGATCGCGGTCGGCATGGCGACCAACATCCCGCCGCACAACCTGACCGAGGTGGCCGGAGCGGTCGCCGCGTACATCGACGACCGCGACATCGACCTCGCCGGCCTGATGGAGCACGTCAAGGGACCCGACTTCCCGGGTGGCGGCATCATGGATCCGAGCGGGATCCGCGACGGGTACGCCACCGGCCGCGGCTCGGTCCGGGTGCGCGGGCGCGTGCATTCCGAGCCGCTGAAGGGTGGCAAGGACGCGCTGATCGTGACCGAGCTCCCGTTCACGGTGAAGAAGGGCGGCGACGGTGGCTTCATCACCAAGATCGCCAACCTCGTCCGGGACAAGAAGCTCGACGGCATCTCCGACCTCCGCGACGAGACCGACCGCACCGGCATGCGGGTCGTGATCGAGCTGAAGCGCGGCGCGGTCCCGAACATCGTCCTCAACAACCTGTTCAAGAAGACCCAGCTCCAGACCTCGTTCGGGATGAACATGGTCTCGCTGGTCGACGGCGTGCCGCGGACGCTGGGCCTCAGGGACATGATCGTCCACTACGTCGAGCATCAGCGCGAGGTGGTGACCAGGCGGACCCAGTTCAAGCTGCGTCGCGCCGAGGCCCGGGCCCACATCCTCGAAGGCCTGCTGATTGCGCTCGACAACCTCGACGCGGTGATCGCCCTGATCCGCTCCTCGCCGGACGCCGACGTGGCCCGCGAAGGGCTGATGTCCGAGTTCGAGCTGTCGCGCGAGCAGTCGCAGGCGATCCTCGACATGCGGCTCCAGCGCCTGACCGCGCTCGAGTCCGACAAGATCCGGGCCGAGTACGCCGAGCTGATGGAGCTGATCGCCGAGCTGCGCGCGATCCTCGGGGACGAGGATCGCGTCTACGGCCTGGTCAAGGACGAGCTGAGCGAGCTGGTCGAGACCCACGGGGACGAGCGGCGCACCGAGATCCAGGCCTTCGGCGGCGACGTCAACGTCGAGGACACGATCGCCGAGCAGCAGATGGTGATCTCCCTGACCAAGTCCGGGTACGTCAAGCGACTCGCGGTCGATTCCTACCGCCAGCAGCATCGCGGCGGCGTCGGGGTCACGGGGATGAACCTGAAGGAGGGCGACTACATCGAGCACCTCCACATCTGCTCGACCCACGACTACCTGCTGTTCTTCACGAACTTCGGCAAGGTCTACCGCAAGAAGGTCTACGAGCTGCCCGAGGGCGCCCGGACCGCCCGCGGCTCGGCCCTGGTCAACCTGCTGCCGCTGCGCGAGGGCGAGCACGTGATGGCGGTGATCCCGACCCGGGAGTTCAAGGAGAACAAGTACCTCGTGTTCGCTACGGCGGACGGCCAGGTCAAGAAGACCGAGTTCACCGAGTACAACACCCGGATCGAGTCCGACGGCATCATCGCGATCAAGATCCGCGAGGGCGACGAGCTGGTCGGGGTTCAGCTCACCTCCGGCGAGGACGACCTCCTGCTGGTCTCCAAGTCGGGCCACGCCTCGCGGTTCCACGAGGACCAGGCGCGGCCGATGGGTCGCGGCACCTCCGGGGTCCGCGGCATGAACGTGTCCCAGAAGGGCAACCGCGTGCTCGCGCTGAACGTCGCGCGGGACGACTCGGAGCTGTTGGTCGTCACCGAGAACGGTTACGGCAAGCGCACCGACGTCTCCGAGTACCCGGTCAAGAACCGCGGCACCAAGGGCGTCCTCACGATCAAGCTGACCGAGGCCAAGGGCGGCCTCGCCGGCGCCCTGATCGTGCGGGAGCACCAGGAGCTGCTGTTCATCACCGAGAACGGCATGGTCCAGCGGACCTCGGCCGGCGGCATCAACAAGATGGGCCGCGCCACCCAGGGCGTCAAGGCGATGAACGTCCGCGACGGCGACAAGATCAGCGCGGTCGCCCTGGTCGTCGAGTCGGCGAACGGCGCCGTTGAAGACGAGGATGCGATCGATCAGCCCGAGCTGGAAGTCCAGCCAGGGGCCGAGGGAGCCGAAGACGCCGAGAACGGTGAGAGCGCCGAGGCCACTCAGGCCGCTGAAGCCACTGAGGCCACCGGAACCGGCGAGGTCACCAATCCCTCCGAAGGCGCCGATGACGGTGGAAGCGCCGAGGGCGAGGCCGACTCAGAGGAGTAGCGATGTGACGGGGTGGGCATGACCCCGAGCCGACTTCCGCTTCGCCACTGGCGAAACGCTCGGCGTCAAGCCCACCCCGCTCACATTCACCCCGCCCCTGCCCGCTTCGGCATCCGCGAGGCTTGCCGAGGTGGGTCAGCCGATCGGGTAGGAGCCGAGGGGACGCACCCACTCCGCCTTGTCGCGGAGGGCGGCGATCGCCTCGGCCACCCGGGGGTCGCTCTCGCGGCCCTCGATGTCGATGAAGAACCGGTACCGCCCCAGCTCCCGCCGCAGCGGCCGGGACTCGATCCGAACCAGGTTGATCTCGCGGGAGGAGAACTCCAGCAGCGCCTCGACCAGGGCGCCGGGATGGTCCGCCCCGAGCTCCGCGAAGACGAGCGTCGTCTTCCAGCCGGTCTCCGTCCCCCGCTCGGGGGCCGTCTCCACGGTCTCGCCGTCGGCCGGTCTTGGCTCAAGCCACAGGAAGCGGGTCACGTTGCCGGGCTCGTCCTCGATCCCCTCGCGCAGGATCCGACAGCCGTAGATCGTCGCGGCCGAGGCGGGCGCGAGCGCCGCCCAGGGCTGCTCGGTCCCGATCACCTCGAGGACCGCGGCGCTGGTGCTGGACGCGACCCGGAGCTCGGCGTCCGGCAGCTCGGTGGCGAGGAAGCGGGCGCACTGCGCCAGCGGCTGCGGGTGCGAGGTCACGACCTCGATCTCGGACAGCGGCAGGTCGGAACGGCCGATCAGGGCCGACCGGATCGGATGGTCGTACTCCCCGGCGATCCGCACCCGGTCCGCGTGGGCGATCAACCCGTCCAGGGTCGGCCGGACCGAGCCCTCGATCGAGTTCTCGACCGGGACCAGCGCCCGATCGACGGTGCCATCGGCGACCGCCTTCACCGCGTCCGGCAGCGAGTCGACCGTCACCGGCTGGAAGCCCTCCGGCGAGGCGGGCACGAACCCGCTCTGCCGCAGCGCGTCTTCGCTGAACGTTCCGGCCGGCCCGAGGTAAGCGACGCGCACCGGACTACTCGAAGTTGACGGTGTAGGACGCCTCGTTGTTGTCGAGCACCTTCTCGCCCGGCACGCCTTCGACCTTGACCTCCAGCTGGACCTCCCCGGTCGGGGCCGGGGTCAGCGGGATCGAGGCGGTGCCGGTCTCGCCGGCGCCGAGGCTCGGGATCGAGCCTTCGAGGGTGGTCCCGTCGACCGAGACCGAGACCGCGATGTCCGACTCGTCCGACTCGCCCTGGTTCTGGACCTCGACCGAGAGCACCGGGTCGGTGCCGGCGGGGATCGTGGTCGAGACCGAGGAGTCGAGCGTCGTGTCGCCGATCGAAGCCGAGGTCAGGCCGGTGCCGTGGACGCCGCCGTCGCTGGCCTCCCGCGGGCCGCCGGCCACGCCGGACAGCGCCGAGTCGACCTCGGACGGGTCGAGCCACTTGGAGACGTCGGCCATGAAGGTGCTGCGAGGCATCTCGGGTGCGCTGGCTCCGTTCGACTCGATCGTGTTGTCGATCTGGTGCCGGGTCACCCGGTTGTAGAGCACGTCGGCGGCCGAGAGGACCTCCATCTGGGAGGCGATCTGCCGGATCGCCCGGTCGCGGCCCTCGTCGCCGAGCGCGGTGCTCATCCGCGAGGCGATCGTCTCCATCGCCCCGGAGCGGAGCTGGTAGACGAGGGTGAGCGAATCCTGCGCGGCGCTCATGTCGCCCGGGGTGCTGAGCTTCTCCACCCGGCTCAGGAAGCCGTCCATCGCGCCGCGGTCGGACTCGATCTCGCTGGTGAACTCGGTCACCGAGAGCTCGCCCGGATCTTCGAGCCGCCCGAAGAAGGACTTGCTCAGCGCGTTGGTCTCGGTGACGAGCTGGGTCACGTTGTCGGCGTAGGTGTCCAGAGCCCGGTTCTTGCGGGCGTCCAGGCAGCCCTTCGCGCCGAGCACGATCAGGATCAGGATGATGACGCCGGCGCCGAGCGCCAGGCCGCGGCGCATCAGCAGCTGCTGCCGGTCCTCGCGGCGTCCTCCGCCCCCGGAGCCGCGGCGCGACCCGCCCCCGCGGCCGGAGCGGGAGGAACGCCGGGTCTCGTCCCGGTCGTCGCTGCCGAAGTCGCTCAGATCGCTGTAGCGCCCGGAACGAGGTGTCCGGGGCGCGTCGCTCTCGAAGGGATCGTCCTCGCCGGACGAGTCTGGATCGTTGTAAGGGTTGGAGAACTCCATGGAAGTCTGCCGGACCGTTTCGGCGCAGCCAATCTATTCCCTTCCTGTGGGCGAAGTCCTTGGCCTTGGTCGTTCCCGACCCTCAAGAGGGTCCCGGGCACGGGTGGCGAATCGGTCCCGAAGCATGGCTGGAACCACCGTCCTCAACCGTTTCGTGATCGGCGAGCGCCTCGGCGCCGGCGGCTACGGGACCGTGTATCGCGCCTGGGATCAGCGCCTCGAGCGCGAGGTCGCGGTCAAGGTGATCGAGACCGTCCCGGCCTCCGGGCCCCGGATCCAGCGTGAGGCCCAGGCCGCGGCCCGGCTCAACCATCCCGGCATCGTCACGCTGTTCGAGTTCGCCCATCACGAGTACGGGCGCGAAGGCGGACGCGCCTTCCTGGTCAGCGAGCTGATCGAGGGCGACACCGTCCGGGACCTGATCGACTGGGATCAACTCAGCGACCACGAGATCGCCGAGATCGGGGTCGACCTCTGCGAGGCGCTGGACCACGCCCACTCGCGCGGCGTCGTCCACCGCGACATCAAGCCGGCCAACCTGATCGTGCCCGCCGGTCGGGGCGGCGCCAAGCTGATGGACTTCGGCATCGCCCGGCTCACCGACGGCGAGGACCTGACCGGCACCGGCGACGTCCTCGGCACCCTCTCCTACATGTCCCCCGAGCAGGCCGAGGGCTCACCGGTCGGACCGCCCGGCGACGTCTACTCGCTGGCGCTCACCCTCTACGAGGCCTGGACCGGCCGCAACCCCCGCCGCCGTCCGACCCCGACCCAGACCATCCGCGCGATCGAGGCCGACCTCCCCCCGCTGTCCGGTTCCCGGCCCGACCTGCCGGTGTCGCTCACCGACCTGATCGACTGCTGCCTCGACCGCGACCCCGAGTACCGACCCGAGGTCGAGGACCTGGGCCGCGGCCTGGAGGCCACGCTCCCGGAGCTGGACCGGACCGTCCCGGCCCAGGTCGACGAAGGGACCGGCCCCCGGTTCCAGGACGCCACCTTCGACCTGCCGCGGATCGCGGCCGGGGCCGGCATCGGCGGCATGATCGCCACCGGCATGATCGTCAGCGGCGCCGGCGACCCGTTCTCGGTGGCGCTGGCCTTCGTGCTCACCGCCCTCGTCACCCTGGTCAACGCCCGCGTCGGCTTCCTGCTGGCCGGGGTCGGGCTCTCCGTCTGGCTGGCGACGGTCGCGGCGATGCCGGGCGCCGCCCTGCTGACCGCCCTGTTCGTGATCCCGCCCGCCCTGCTGATCCGGGGCAACGGCCGCGCCCTCGCCGTCTCCGCACTCGGTCCGCTGCTGGGCACGATGGGGATGGCGCCGTTCCTCCCGCTGCTCGCGTCGGTCACGCCGGAGTGGCGTGACCGGGCCACGGTCGCCGGGACCGGGCTCGCCCTCACCGCCCTGGCCGAGTCGATCACCGGCCGCGGACTGCTCCTCGGCAAGATCCCGGCCGCCGCGCCCGGCTGGGAGCGATCGGTCGCCGACACCACGACCGAGGTGATCGTGCCGGTCCTCACCGCGCCCACCTTCCTGCTCTCCCTGCTCGTCTGGATCGTCGTCGCGGTCGGGATCGGCGCCATCGTCCACCGGTCTCGCCTCCGCCGGGAAGCCGCATCGCCGGAACGATTCGAGCTTGCTCCCGTAGGATCAGGCCGTGTCCCGAATGCCCACTGACACGTATTCATGAACCTCTTCCGCAACCTGGAGGCCCGACTCCAGAACCTGTTCGAGGGCACCTTCAACCGTGCTTTCAGCTCGGAGGTGCAGCCGGTCGAGCTGGCCCGCACCCTGGCCAAGGAGATGGACTCGCACAAGACCGCCTCGGTCTCGCGGGTCTACGTGCCGAACGAGTACACGGTCCATCTCTCCGAGAAGGACCGCGAGATGCTGGAGGGCTACGAGCGCTCGCTGGAGCAGGAGCTGGCCGGCTACCTGCTCGACCACGCCCGCAAGCGCGGCTATGACCTGCTGACCCGCCCCGAGGTCCGGTTCAACACCGACGGCCGGCTGCGGCTCGGCGAGTTCGGGATCGAGGCCCGGCTGGTCAAGCCGCCGGCCCGCGAGGGCGAGCGGCCCCGCCAGGCCGAGGAGAGCCACACCATGGTCTACAAGGCGCCCCCGCGCCCGGCCCCCGCGCCGGAGCCGGAGCGGCCGTCCCCGCCGACGAGCCTGCCGCGGGCGATCGTCGACCTGGAGGGCAGGTCCCGCCTGATCTCCGGCCCCCGGGCGATCATCGGCCGGGCCGATGACGCCGACTGCCCCGTCCGGGACCCGAACGTCTCCCGCCACCACGCCGAGCTCCGCCAGCGACCCTCCGGGGAGTGGGAGATCATCGACCTCAACTCGACCAACGGGATCAAGGTCAACGGCCGACGCACCACCGCCTCCCCCCTGCGGGACGGGGACCAGGTGACGGTCGGCACCACCACCTTCCGGTTCGGGACCGAACGACAGTAGGCGCGACCCGTGGACTACGAACCGATCTCAGTCGCCCTGAAGTTCGCCTTTCTCGGGGTCCTCTACCTCTTCCTCTTCTGGATCGCGACCTCGGCCCGCAAGGACCTGCGCCGCAACAGCGACGTCGCCGGCTCCGCCGGGGCCTCCTTCGACCGGCTCGGCTCCGGGTCGGCCGGACCGGCGGCCCGCGACGGCTGGCTGGTGGTCGAGACGAGTGAGGACCTCGAACCCGGATCCCGGTACGACCTGTTCGGCGGGATCACCCTGGGCCGGTCGGCGGAAGCGGACGTCAGCTTCACCGACCGCTACGCCTCCGGACTCCACGCGAGGCTCTACTCTCGCGGTGACCGATACTTCCTCGAAGACATGGACTCGACCAACGGGACCCTGCTGAACGGCAGGCCGGTAATCGGCGAGGCGGAGCTGATCGACGGCAGTCGGGTCGAGATCGGCGACACCGCCTTCCGGATCGAGATCGAGTGACGGGCACGATGCCGGTTTGGAACCTGATGAAAACGCTTCCCGGAAACAGATGCTGAGAGTCGCGACCCACTCGGAACGGACCGACGTCGGCCGTCAGCGGCAGGCCAACGAGGACTCGTACCTCGCCCGGGCCCCGCTGTTCGTGGTCGCCGACGGCATGGGCGGCGCCCAGGCCGGCGAGGTCGCTTCGCTGACCGCGGTCCAGGCGTTCCAGTCGGGCCTGCCGGCCGGCCGCCCCGAGGAGGGCCTGGAGTCCCTGATCTCGCTGGCGAACCGCACGATCTTCGAGCAGGCCCACGCCGACTCCTCGCTGGCCGGGATGGGGACCACCATCACCGCCGCGGTGGTCGACGCCGAGAAGGACGAGGTGGCGGTCGCCCACGTCGGGGACTCGCGCGCCTACCGGCTCCGGGGCGGCATGCTCCAGCGCCTGACCAAGGACCACTCGCTGGTCGAGGAGATGCGCCGCCGCGGGCAGATCACCGAGAAGCAGGCCGAGGACCACCCGCAGCGCTCGATCATCACCCGCGCGCTCGGCCCCGAGCCGGAGGTCCAGGTCGACGTCCAGAGCGTCGCCGCCGACCCGGGCGACATCTTCATGCTCTGCTCCGACGGCCTGACGACGATGCTCGACGACGAGCGGATCCGCGACCTGATCAACGGCGCGACCAGCCTCGACGCGGCCACCCGGGCGCTGATCGACGAGGCGAACCGCGCCGGCGGCCGCGACAACATCACGGTGATCCTGTTCCAGATCGAGGATCCCCGGCACCCGATCGCCCGCGGCGCCCGGGTCGGGGCCGGCTCGGCCCGGCAGCGCGGCGAGGCCCCGGAGCGGCCGCGCCGCCGCGGCCGGATCATGGCCCGGATCTCGATCACGGTCGCCGTCCTCGCCCTCCTCTTCGTCGGGCTCTACGTCGGGAGCCGTCAGGTCTGGTTCCTCAGCACCGACCAGGCCGGGCGGGTCGCCCTGTACCGGGGCCTCCCGTACGAGCTGCCGTTCGGGGTGAACCTCTACTCGCTCCGCTACTCCTCGCCGATCCAGACCAGCTCGCTCGACCGTCAGCGTCAGCGCGCGGTCACCGGCAACTCCCTGCGGTCCCGGAACGACGCCACCGATCTGATCGAGGACATCGAGAGCCGCGAGGGCGTCTAGATGTCCGGCCCTGGGATCTGATGGCGTCCCGCGCCACCACCGCCCGCCCGCCGCGGGCATCCGCCGCCCGCAACCGGGAGCTGCTGGCCCTGGTGCCGGTCGCCCTGCTCCTGACGATCGGGTTCGCGGCGGTCTTCGCCCAGAACGACAACCAGCTCTCCAACCTCAGCCTCTCCTACGGCCTCTACTTCCTCGCCATCTGCCTGGCGACCCACATCTACATCCGGATCCGGCTGCCCGACGCCGACCCGTACCTGTTCCCCCTGATCGCGCTGCTCACCGCGATCGGCTTGGTGATGATCTACCGCCTGGACGCCGAGATGGCCCGGGAGCTGGCCCGCGACCAGGCCAACTGGTTCGTGATCGGGCTGATCCTGTTCGCCGTGGTGGTGCAGGTGCTGCGGGACTACTCCGTGCTGGAGCGGTACCGGTACACGATCGCGGTGGCCGGGATCGGGCTGCTGATGATGCCGCGGCTGCCGCTGATCGGGGCCCAGGTCAACGGCGCGTACCTCGGGATCAAGCTGGGCCCGCTCACCTTCCAGCCGGCCGAGCTCTCGAAGCTCTGCATCGTGATCTTCCTGGCCAGCTACCTGCGGGAGCACCGTGAGCTGCTGGTGGTCGGGGCGCGCCGGGTGCTCGGGGTCACCTTGCCGCCGCTGAAGCACCTGGGTCCGCTCCTCGTGGTCTGGGGCGCGGCCATGCTGATGCTGGTGGTGATCCGGGACCTGGGGACCTCGCTGATGTTCTTCGCCGGGTTCCTCGCGTTGCTCTACGTGGCGACCGGGCGGCTCTCGTTCGTCGTGATCGGCATGGCCATGTTCTTCGCCGGCGCCTGGCTGGTCTACAACACGGTCCCGCACGTCACCGACCGGGTCGACATCTGGCTCGACCCGTACCGGGACGCGGCCGACACCGGCTACCAGATCCTCCAGGGGATGTTCGCGATGGCGGACGGCGGCTTATTCGGCGAGGGCTTCGCCCAATCAATGGTGGTCATACCCGGGACCGAGAACCTGGCCAACGGCCCCAGCACGTTGCTGCCCGCCGCCCACACGGACCTGATCTACTCGCTGATCGTCAGTGAGCTCGGGCTCTTCGGCGGCTGCGCGATCATCGCGATCTACCTGCTGGTCGCGGCCCGTGGGTTCAAGGTGGCGATGATGGCCCAGGACGGCTTCTCCAAGCTGCTCGCCACCGGCTTGACCTCCGTGTTCGCGATCCAGGCGTTCGTGATCATCGGCGGGGTCACCCGCGTGATCCCCCTGACCGGTGTCACCCTGCCGCTGGTCTCCTACGGCGGCAGCTCGATCCTGGCCAACTTCATCCTGCTGGCGCTGTTGCTGCTGATCTCCGACCGGGCCCGGCGGGAGACCCGGCAGGCGCAGCAGGCCGCGATCGGGGGTGGCGCGTGAACGCCCGGATCATCAAGCTGTTCGCCTTCATCACCGTGCTGTTCGCGGCGCTGGTCGGGTTCACGTCCTACTGGGCCGTCTTCGACGCGAACAACCTCAAGGACCAGCAGGTCAACAAGCGGCCGCTGTTCGAGGCCCAGCAGATCAAGCGCGGCCGCATCCTCGCGGACGACGGCACCCTGATCGCCCGGTCGGTCCGTCGGGGACATGGGGCGTCGTCGCAGTTCGTGCGGCGCTACCCGCAGGGATCGCTCTACGGGCACCCGATCGGGTACAGCTTCGCGGAGCAGGGTAACTCCGAGTTCGAGCGCTTCCACAACCGGCAGCTGATCGGAGAGGACTCGGAGTTCTCGTCGATCTTCGACGAGCTCCGGGGCAAGGACCAGGTCGGCCACGACGTCTTCACCAACATCGACCCGGCCGCGCAGCAGACCGCGGTCGACCTGCTCGCCGGACGGGCCGGGGCGGTCGTGGCGATGGAGCCCGCCACCGGCAAGGTGCGGGCCCTGGTCAGCCAGCCCTCCTTCGACCCGAACCTGATCCCCACCGATCTCGCCGAGATGTACCAGGACCCGGCGAAGCCGCTTTATGCCGCCGCGACCCAGGGCCAGTACCCGCCCGGATCGACCTTCAAGCTGGTGACCGCGGCGGCCGGGTTGGACAGCGGCAAGATCTCGACCGACACCCTGATCGAGGCTCCGGCCGAGCTGACGATCCAGGGCCAGCCGCTCTCCAATTTCGGCGGCAGCAGCTACGGCGAGATCGATGTGACCACGGCCCTGACCAACTCGGTCAACACCTTCTTCGCGAAGCTCGGGCGCCGGGTCGGCGAGGACACGCTCTACGAGTACATGGAGCGGTTCGGGTTCAACGCGAAGCCGCAGATCGACCTGCCCCGAGACCAGCTCTCGATCAGCGGCGTGTTCGGCAACGACACGTTGCTCACCCCGGAGGAAGGCGTCGACGTCGCCCGGATCGCGATCGGCCAGGAGCGTCTGCTGGCGACCCCGATCCAGATGGCGGAGGTCGCCTCCGCGATCGCCAACAAGGGCGACCTGATGAAGCCGGTGTTGTGGCGCGAGGTCCGCGACGTCGACGGGCGCACGATCGACGAGGCCAAGCCGGACAAGCAGTCGGACGTGATCTCGGAGCAGAGCGCCGCTGACCTGACCGAGGCGATGCGCTCGGTCGTCAACGAGGGGACCGGCACCGCCGCCGCGCTCAGCGGGATCGACGTCGCCGGAAAGACGGGCACCGCCGAGGTGCCGGATCAGGTGCGCTGCGGCGGCCTGCCGAACCAGGCCTGGTTCGTCGGCTTCGCTCCCGCCGATGACCCGCAGATTGCGGTCGCGGTGACGGTCGAGTGCACCGACGGCCAAGGCGGTACCGTGGCGGCGCCGATCGCGAAAGGCGTCATGCAGGCCGTGATCGACGGATAGTGCCGCAGGGCTGAGGCCACGGACGGCGAAGACGGAGCAAGGAACGAACGGGCACCCGCCCGGAAAGAGAGAACAGGGCGAGTGACGCGGCTCACAACAGGCATGGTCGTCGACGGCCGGTACCGGATCGAGGAACTGATCGGATCAGGTGGCATGGCCGACGTCTGGCTGGCCTCGGACCTGGAGCTGCCCCGCAGGGTCGCTTTGAAGGTGCTGCATGAGCGGTACGCGGCGGACCCCCAGTTCATCGAGCGGTTCCGGCTCGAGGCCGAGTCCGCCGCCCGGCTCCAGCACGTCAACATCGTCTCGATCTTCGACCGCGGCCGGGTCGGCGACACCTGGTACATCGCGATGGCCTGGATCGACGGCCGCACCCTGCGGGAGCTGATCGACATCGGCCTGACCCCGCCCGAGTCGGTCTCGATCGTGCGGCAGATCCTCGAGGCTGCCGGCTTCGCCCACCACCACGGCGTGATCCACCGCGACCTCAAGCCGCTCAACGTGCTGGTCGACGACACCGGCCTGGTGACCGTCACCGACTTCGGCATCGCCCGCGCCGGGCTGAGCGGGATCACCGACGAAGGCTCGGTCATGGGCACGGTCCAGTACCTGTCGCCCGAGCAGGCCCAGGGGATGGACGTGACCCCCCTCTCCGACCTCTACTCGATCGGGATCATCCTCTACGAATGCCTCACCGGAAGGGTGCCGTTCGAGGGGGACACGGCGGTCTCGGTCGCCCTGAAGCAGATGCGGGAGGAACCGATCCCGCCCAGCGCCTGGAACCCGGCCGTCTCCCCGGCCCTCGACGCGGTGGTGTTGCGGTCGCTGCGGCGCGAGCCCTACGAGCGCTTCCCCGACGCCGGCAGCTTCATCGACGCCCTCGACGCCGCCATCCAGGCCGGGCCGGCGCCGGTCCAGCCCGACCGCTCGAACCGGTGGAAGTGGATCGCCGGCGGGATCGCGGCGATCCTCGTGCTGCTCATCCTGTGGGGCATGCTCCGCGACAACACGGTCCAGGTGCCGGACGTCACCGGCAACAACCTCGACACGGCGGTGACCCTGCTCGCCCAGGACGGCTTCAAGACCGGGGACATCGACCGGGTCCAACGGCCGGGGCCGAGGAACCAGGTCATCGCCCAGGACCCGACCGGCGAGGCCGACCGCGACTGCAAGCTCTTCGGCTGGTTCTGCTCCGACCCGAAGGTGAACCTCGAGGTGAGCGCCGGCCCGGGTCGGGCCGAGGTCCCGGACGTCGCCGGGATGGAACGCGACCAGGCCCAGCAGGAGCTGGACGACGCCGGGTTCGGGGTCACGGTCGAGACCCGCGCCTCCAACACGGTCGAGAAGGACACGGTGATCGAGACCGATCCCGCCGGCGGCGAGACCGCGCGGCGCGGCTCGACCGTGACCATGGTGGTCTCGACCGGCGTCAAGCAGGTCAAGGTCCCCGCCCTGGTGGGCATGACCCTGAACGCCGCCCGTCAGCAGCTCTCCGCGGTCGGTCTCGACCTCAGCTCCAGCGAGGAGCCGAGCGATCGTCCCTCCGGCGAGGTACTGACCCAGGATCCCGACGCGGGCAGCACGGTCGACCCGGGCAGCACGGTCACCCTGACCGTCTCGTCCGGGCCCGAGGACCAGTCGGTGAGCGTGCCGAACGTGGTCGGCTCCACCCGTTCCGAGGCGGTCGCCACGCTCAGGGCCGCGGGACTGGTCCCCTCGGTCGAGCAGACGGCGACCAGCATCCAGCCGCAGGACGGCCGCGTGATCGATCAGAGCCCGCCCGGCAACAGCTCAGCCGACCCGGGCAGCACCGTGGTGATCACCGTCGCCACCTACGACCCCAACGCCGACTCCGACGGCGGCATCGGCCCCGGCTGACCCGGCCACCGACGCCGTCCGGCCGCGACTCCGCCTGCCCGGCCACCGGCAGGCCGGCGTCACCCGCTAACTTTCGCGCGATGAAAGTCGCGGTGATCAGCGGGGGCCGCTCCAGCGAGCATGAGATCTCGATCCTCTCGGGCCGCGCGGTGGCCGAGGGCCTGGCCGCGGCCGGCCACGAGGTCCTGCCCGTCCTGATCGAGAAGTCCGGCACCTGGATCCACGAGGGCCGGACGGTCACGGTCCGGCCGGGAGCCGGACTGGCGGTCGAGGATCCCGCCGGTGCCGTGGAACGGCTGGAGGTAGACGTCGCCTTCCCGATCCTGCACGGCCCCTACGGCGAGGACGGGGTCACCCAGGGCGCCCTCGACACCGCCGGCCTGCCGTACGTCGGCTCCGACGTGCTCGGCTCGGCGGTCTGCATGGACAAGCTGACCCTGAAGAAGGTCTGCGGCTTCCACGGCATCCCGCAGGTCGACTTCGTCCAGGCCTTCACCGCGGGCTGGGAGGCGAAGGCGAAGGCGATGGACCACCCGCTGTGGGTCAAGCCGTCGCGGCTCGGCTCCAGCGTCGGGATCAGCAAGGTGGAGGACGACGGGGACCTCGCCGCCGCGGTCGCCGAGGCCGCCTCGCACGATCCCCGGGTGATCATCGAGGCGAACTCCTCCGGGCGCGAGGTCGAGTGCTCGGTGCTGGGCAACGCGGACCCCGAGGCCTCCCTACCGGGCGAGATCGTCGCCGACGCGGACTGGTACGACTTCGAGGCGAAGTACACCGAGGGCCGGATGAACCTCGCCGTCCCCGCCGACATTGGCGATCGGGCGATCGCCGAGGTGCGGGACCTGGCGGCCCGGGTCTTCACGCTCGCCGGCTGCTCCGGCCTCGCCCGTTGTGACTTCTTCGTCGACGCGGACGGCTCGATCCTGCTGAACGAGATCAACACCATCCCCGGCTTCACCGAGACCTCCGTCTACGCCAAGCTCTGGGAGGCGACCGGCCTCCCCTACCCCGAGCTCTGCGACCGCCTGGTCCGCCTGGCGATCGAGCGGCACGACGAAGAGTCGGCGCACACCTTCTGACTCGGGGTTGACCGTCCGGCGCCGGGTGGCCGGGCCAGGCTCCGGCTGGTTGTAGACCGGGCGGTGGGGCCAGGTGACTGGGCCGGATGGGACCGGGTGGCCATATGGAAGCCGTGGTGGGCCATGTGGGTCCGGGCGGTGGGGCGGGGGGGGCAGCGACTCGCGCCTACCCCACCAGCCAACGAGTCGCTGCCCCACCCGGCCTTCACGACTCTTCGCTTCTGCTCAACCCGCGAGGGAGCCGCTGTCGCACCCGGCCTCGGGACCAATGTCTGTTCCCCGACCCGAAGTACCCCCAGTTGTGGTCGTGTGGCAACCACAACTGGGGGCGCTTCGATGGTTGGTTCCGTCAGGCGGGCCCGCGGGTCGACGCCACCCGAGTGGCACAGCTACCCGCAGGGGAGCGA
>JBEBTS010000008.1:0-25344 GCA_040393665.1 Conexibacter woesei | reverse complement strand
ATCACCGGCCTGGGGTGAATCCAGCCGATTCCCAGGTGGTCTTGATGGTCGCTTAAGCCCGGTGGGTTGAAGTGACGGCATGACACGGTCGCTCACCTCCCCTGAATCACCGTCGGCGCAAGTCCCTCTGCTCCCCACGGCCGCGCCCGGCTCCTACCCGGACTCCCCGGGGACCTGCGCCTCGGTCGTCGACTTCATCGGCCCCGACCCGAGCCGCCTGCTCTCCCGGGAACGCGACTTCGGCCTCCGCTGGCGCGATGGCCGGCGGGTCTACCGTGCGGCCTGGATCGAGGCCACCTGCGAGCTCTACGTCGTGCAGCTCGGCTCCCCCGATCAGGGAGGGGGCCACGTCGAGCTCCTGGCCGTCGGCGCGGGACTCACCGACGTCGAGCAGTGGCTGGACGGGTGGGAGGACCGGATCGACGGGCCGGACTCGCTGCTCTGGCTGCGTCGGCGGGTCGACCGCGGCATCGACGCCGGCCAGGCGAGGGCGCCGAGGACGGCCGGGTCAGATCAGGGTCAGCACGGCGAGAGCGACCACTGAGGCCGCGATCGCCGCGAACGCGATCCCGGTCACCCAGCGCCCGCCCCTGCCCAGGGCGTGCCCGCCCATCAGCTCGGGGTCCGCGGCGAGCGAGCGGACGAAGGGCAGAACGACCAGCAGCAGGATGGCGTTGAGCGCCTGGGTCAGGAAGAGCAGCTCGATCAGCGGCGCATCCGGGATGAGCACGATCGCGGCGGCGACCAGCATCACGGCACCGAAGCTGAGGTAGAAGGCGCGAGCCTCGGCGAGGCTGTCGTCGAGGTCCGCGCGGCGACCGAGCGACTCGGAGATCGAGTACGCGGTCGAGAGCGGCACGATCGCCGCCGCCAGCAGAGCGGCGCCGAGGAACCCGACCCCGAAGAGCGTGGCGGCGGCTCCGCCGGCGAGCGGCTCGAGCGCCAGGGCGGCATCTCGGGCGTCCTCGATCTCGATGCCGGCCGGGTGCAGCGTGGCGGCGCAGGCGACCACGACGAAGAGGCCGATCACGCCGGTGAGCGCCGCGCCGACGACGACGTCGATCCGCTCGAAGCGCAGATCCTCGACCCGCAGCCGCTTGTCGACCGCGTAGGACTGGATGAAGGCGAGGCCCCAGGGCGCGAGCGTGGTCCCGACCGTCGCCACCGCGACCAGCACCGCGTCGCGGGTCAGCGGGATCTCCGGCACCAGCAGTCCCTTCGCGGTCGCGCCCCAGTCGGGCTGGGCCAGGAAGCCGGCGACCACGTAGGCGACGAAGACCGAGCCCAGGGTGAGCAGGAAGTGCTCGACGTGACGGAAGCTCTCACGGAGGACCAGGGTGGAGAGGCCGACCGCGGCGAGCGGCACGCTCACGTAGCGGCTGACCCCGCCGAGCAGCTCCATCGCGGCGGCCACTCCGGCGAACTCGGCGCAGAGCGTGCCGGTGTTGGCGATCGCCAACGCGGTGACCACGACGCCGGCGGCCCGCGGGCCGTGGTGCTCCCGCACCAACGCCAGCAGGCCTTTCCTCGTGACCACGCCCAGGCGCATCCCCAGCTCGTGGAAGACGATCAAGGCGGCGGTGGAGAGGAGCAGGACCCAGAGCAGCTCGTAGCCGTACTCGGCGCCGAGGATCGAGTAGGTGGTGATCCCCGCAGGGTCGTCGTCGGAGAGGCCCGCGAGCACGCCCGGCCCGACGACGGCGAGGAGAGTTGCGGCCATGCCCCCTCGCAGCAGGGTGCGGCGGCGTCCGGCGAGGCGCCAGTGGGTGTGCCGGCCGGGCGTCCGGTGAGCGCGAAAGCGTGACACGCCCACCAGTCTCTCCGAGCGGTCGCGGTCTCGCTCGGTTTGCGATTCGGCCTGCGCGGCTTGACTGAGAGGCTGCGCGTGAGGTAGAGAATCCGATCATGAGCGTGCGACTGCTCATGGTGCTTGCCGCCGCGCAGTTCCTGATGGTCCTCGACCAGGCGGTGATGAACGTCTCGATCTCCCAGCTGGTCGATGACTTCGACACCACCGTGACCACGATCCAGTCGGTGATCGCCTTCTACGCGCTGGTCATGGCGGGACTGATGCTGATCGGCGGCAAGCTCGGCGACATCCTGGGCCGCAGGCGCACCTTCAAGATCGGCCTGGTCATCTACGCGGCCGGCTCCGCGCTCACCGCGGCCTCGTGGAGCGTCGCGACCCTGGCCCTGGGTTGGTCGGTGCTCGAAGGCATCGGCGCGGCCCTGGTCCTGCCCTCGATGGTCGCCCTGGTCGCCGGCAACTTCGAGGGCCGGGACCGTGCCGTCGCCTACGGCGTGCTGGGCGGCATGGCCGGGGTCGGGATCGCGGTCGGCCCGATCCTCGGCGGCTGGATGACCACGGACTTCTCCTGGCGGTACGTGTTCGTCGGCGAGGTGGTGGTCGCGGCGGGGATCTTCCTCGGCACCCGGTGGATGCTCGAACCGGGCGGCGAGGAGAGCCGCCCCCGGCTGGACTGGTTCGGCGGCGTCCTCTCCGCGCTCGGGCTGGCGGTGATCGTCTTCGGCGTGCTCCAGGCCAGCAACTGGGGATGGCTGCGTCCGATGAGCTCCCCGGTCGAGATCTTCGGCTTCTCGCTCACCCCGTTCGTGATCGTCGCCGGCCTGGTCCTGATCGGGCTCTTCGTCAGCTGGGAGCGACGGCGCGAGCGCGAAGGGCTCGACCCGCTGGTCCACCTCGGGCTGCTCCGGCTGCCCCGACTGCGCAGCGGCGTCGTCATGATGCTGTCGCAGAACCTGATCTTGATGGGCATCTTCTTCACGATCCCGCTCTACCTCCAGGTGGTGCTCGGGTTCGACGCGCTCGACACCGGGGTGCGCATGCTTCCGGCCTCGGCCGGCCTCTTCCTCGCCGCCCTGGCCGGGTCCTCGCTGGCGTCCCGGATCTCACCGAAGAAGCTGGTCCGGGCGGGGCTGATCATCGTCTTCGTCTCCGGCTTCCTGCTGATCGGGACGATCCGGCCGGAGCTGGACAACGCCGACTTCCTGGTCGCGATGGCCGTGCTCGGGGTGGGGATGGGCCTGATCGTCTCGCAACTGGGGAACGTCGTCCAGTCCGCGGTGAGCGACGACGATCGCAGCGAGGCCGGCGGGCTGCAGTACACCGCCCAGCAGCTCGGATCGTCGCTCGGTACGGCCGTGCTGGGCGCGATCGTCATCACCGGGCTGCTCGCCGCCTTCCAGGCGAACGTGGCCGGGAACGAAGCGATCTCCGGGGCCACCGAGACCACCGTCGAGAAGCGGCTCAGCTCCGGCGGCAGCTTCGTCTCCGCCGACCAGGTGGAGCGGACGGCCACCGCGGCGGGCATCGACGGCCCGGAGGTGGAGGCGATCGTCGACGGGTACGAGGACGCTCAGCTCCAGGCGCTGAAGCTGGCCCTGCTGGTCGCGGCGATGCTGACGCTGCCCTCGTTCTGGGCGGCCCGCGACCTGCCCGATCGGTGAAGCATCCGCCGCACGGTCGCCGTGCGGGGACGGGCCCGTCGGCCGCGGGTCAGGGCGAGGGTTCGCCGAGCTTCGCGGCCAGCTCCCGCCGTGAGGCGATCCCCAGCTTCGGATAGGTGTTCGCCAGATGCTTCTCGACCGTCTTGACCGAGACGAACAGCTCCTGGGCGATCTCCCGGTTGGTCATCCCGTAGGCGGCCCGTCGGGCCACGCGCTGCTCGGAGGCGGTGAGCGCGTCGAGGCCGGTCCGGCGGGTCCGGCGCGGCCGCCGGCCCAGGAGCCCGAGCTCGGACCGGGCTCTCGCCTCGAGTCGGAGCGAGCCCGTGTCGGCGGCCACCTCCAGCGCCTCGAACTGCGTCCGTTCGGCGTCCTCCTTGTGGCCGGTCTCGCGGAGGAGCTCTCCCCGCGCGACGAGCGCGTAACCGAGGCCGAGCCGGACCTCGCTGTCCCGGAGGACGGACACCGCCTCTTCGGCGAGCCCGAGGCCTCCCTCGCCGCGTACCGTCAGGGCGAGGTCGCGCAGGGTGGAGCCGATCAGCCTCGGGGCGCCCCACGGCCGGACCAGGTCGAGCTGCTCCTCCAGCAGCTCGACCGCCTGGCGCGCCCGTCCCTTCCGGCGCTCCACCGCCGCCGCGCTCGTGAGGTGGTCGCTGAGGGCGAACGGGCTGCGATGCCCGCCTGAGTCGGACTCGATCCGCCTCAGCAGGCTCTCGGCCCTGGGGACGTCATTCGCCTCGAGCGCGAGATCGCAACGCGCCAGGTTCCAGGTCAGGGCCATCAGGGTGCCCAGGGCGCCGCTCTCCTCGGAGACGAGCCCGAGCGTCCGCTCCGCCTCGTCGGTCTCTCCCAGCTCGATCCGGCAGCGGGCCGCGACCACGAGGCTGAGCGGGTAGTAGAGCTCCCAGCCGTCGTCCCGGGCGGCGATCGCCGCCTCGGCATCGGCCAGGGACTCCTTGATCGCGCCCCGGAAGAGGCGCGGGCAGGCCCGGCAGTAGCTGGCGCTGGCGAACGCGTGGGAGGAGCCGGAGCGCCGGGCCGCGTCCAGCACCTGCGAGAGCAGCTCCTCGTCCTCGCGGTACCGGTCGGCGGCGGCCAGGGCGCCGGTCGCGAACGACCAGGTGATGCCGCCCGGCCCCTCGTCGTCGAGCAGCCTCCCGTCGGCCCAGGCCCGCCGGGCGATCTCGGCCGCGTCCTCGGCCCTTCCCTCCACGTCCATCATCAGCTGGGCCGCGCGGGCGGCGAGCAGCGCTCGCTCTCCCGGGGTGTCGCCCGGGTAGTCGAGCGCGATCCCGTGCGCCTTCAGGGAGGAGCGGTCGGTGCCCGGCACGAAGAGCAGGATGCCGACCAGGATCGAGCGCGCCACCAGCGCCAGCTCCCGATCGGTGCCTTCCGCCTGCCCGATCGCGCTCTCCAGCAGCCCGATCGCCTCGGGCCAGGCGCCGGCGCTGTAACGGGCGCGAGCCGCGTCGATCTTGAGGACGATCGCCTGCCACGGGTCGGGATGGACCTCGGACTCGGCCAGGAGCAGGGAGGCGGCGCGGTCGCTGTTGGCGCGTCCGTGGGCTTTCGCGTGGAGCAGGCGAAGCGCCGGGTCCGAGTCTTCGCCGGCGATCTCGACCGCGCGGTCCAGCAGCTCCCTGGCGGTGCCGGGGGCGCCCTGGGCCTCGGCGGCCGTCGCGGCCGCGATCAGGGTGGCGATCCCGGCCTCGGCATCGGCGGGGTCGGCCATCAGCAGATGAGGTACCACCCGCTCCGGCGGGGCGCCGGCCTCCTCGCAGACCTCGATCGCCCGCCGGTGCAGCAGCGCGAGCCGGGACTGCCCGATCCGTCGGAGCACCGCTTCCCGGACGAGGGGGTGGGGGAAGCCGGGGCGCGCCCCCGAGCCGACCAGCTCCCGCCGATCGAGGCGGTCGAGCAGCGCGGCGCCCACCGCGTGGTCGACGCCGGCCAGGTCGTAGACCCGTTCGGCCGGGGTCCCGTCTCCGAGCACCGCCAGGGCCTCGGTCAGCTCGACCGCCTCCGGCCCTTCGCGGGCGATCCGTCGGGTCAGGCGGCGGTTCACGTTCGCGGGGGAGTGCGACACGACCTCGTCGACGGCGGAGTCGGTCGGCTCGACCCCATCCTGCTCCAGGGCGGCGGTGAGCTCGGTCGCCAGGAACGCGTTTCCGCCGGTCACCCGATGGCAGCTCTCGGTGAAGCTCTCGGTGGCCGCCGGACCGAGGCGGGCCTCGACCAGGCTCCGCACCGCGGCGGAGCTGAGCGGGGCCGGTTCGAGCAGGGCGGCGTCGGCGACGTCGAGCAGGGAGGCCAGCGGAGCCCGATCCAGCTCGGGCTCGCCGTCCCGGACCGCGACGATCATGGCGATCGAGAGGTCCCGCACCCGGGCGGCCAGATGGGCCAGCCACCGGGCCGACTGCTCGTCGGCCCACTGCGCGTCGTCGACGAAGAGGGCCAGCGACCCTCCGTCCGAGAGGTTGGAGGCCAGCCAGTAGAGGCCGTGGAGCTGCCCGCCCAGGTCGACCGCGCCGGTCGCTTCGGGCTCGAAGATCGGTCGGGCCAGGGCGGCCACCCCCTCGAAGGCGGCGGGGGCCCCGGACCGGTCCACGTCCCGCAGCAGCGGCCCGAGCAGCTCCCGCACCAGCCCGAAGGGCAGGTCCCGGTCGATCTCGCGCGCGGTCGCGAAGCCGGTGGGGAGGCCACCGGCCGCCAGGCGGTCACGGGCCTCGGTGAGCAGCCTGGTCTTGCCGAACCCGGCGCCCGCCCTGACCAGGACCAGGCCCCCTCTGCCTTCTCGCGCTCGCTCGGCGGCGCTCTCGATGGCCGAGATCTCGCGTTCCCGCTCCAGGATCGGAGCGTTCATCGGCGGGCTCGCTCTACTCGGGCGCGCGGTGTCTGATCCGTCCGTGCCGTCCCGATGCCGCAAGCCATAGGCGCAAGATCATCTCAAAGGAGCCCGGGCTCGGTCAGCGGGCCGCCGCGTGGCGCCAGAGGACGCCGAGCAGCAGCAGGGAGAGGGTGCCGCCGGCCAGCGAGAGCGTGGCGTAGTCGGTGCCCGCCATGACCAGGCCGGACATCGCGCCGCCGGCGGCGCCGCCGAGGGCGATCAGGACGTCGATCGTGCCCTGGGTCCGGGCCCGCGTCTCGGCCGGGGTCGAGTCGACCAGCATGGCGGTGCCGGCGATCAGCCCGAAGTTCCAACCGAGGCCGAGCAGCGCCAGCGCGACGATCAGCACCGCCAGGGAGTCGCCGGGAGCGAGCGCCGCGACCGCCCCGGCGAGGAACAGGGTGACCCCGGAGGCGGCGGCCATCGGCACGCGGCCGATCCGGTCGACCAGGGCGCCGGTGAGGAGCGACGGGAAGTACATGAAGCCGACGTGGATGCCGATCACCAGCCCGACCTGGCCGAGGTCGTGGCCGTGGGCCTTCATGTGGATCGGGGTCATGGTCATGATCGCGATCATCGCGATCTGGGTCACGACCATCACGGTCGCGGCGACCGCCACGCCCCGCGGATCGCCCGCGGGCTCCCGGGCGACGGGCGGCTCCACGGCGCCGTCCGGGTCGGCCGGGATCGGACCGAGGTCGGCGCCCACCGCCCGCGCGACCAGCAGCGGATCGGGGCGGAGCAGCGCGAAGAGGACCATCCCGGCCGCGAGGTAGGCGGCGGCCGCCAGCAGGAACGGGCCGGCGAGCTCGGGGATCCCGATCGCGTCCGCCAGGCGGCCGAGCGGGTCGACCAGGTTGGGCCCGGCGACGGCGCCGAGGGTGGTCGAGACCATCGCCACGCTCGCCGCGGTGGCGCGCCGGGTCGGTGGGGCCAGGTCGGTGCCGGCATACCGCGCCTGGAGGTTGGTGGCGGACCCGGAGCCGTAGATGAACAGCGAGAGGAAGAGCAGCGGGACACTGTCCACGGCCGCGGCGATCACCACGCCGATCGCGCCCAGGCCGCCGAGGGTGAACCCCAGCCCGAGCCCGGCCCGGCGGCCGGCGCGGTGGGATATCCGCCCGATCAGGAAGGCGGCCGCCGCCGCGCCGAGCGTGAACAGCGCGCTCGGCAGGCCGGAGAGGCTGTCGCCGCCGAGCATCTCCTTCGCCAGCAGCGCCCCGACCGTGATTCCCGCGGCCAGGCCGGCGCCGCCCATGACCTGGCTCGCCACGACCGTCATCAGGGTGCGCTTCTGCAGCGCGACGCGGGCCTGCTCGTCGGCCGCGACCCGCTCGACCGCGTGCAGCTCGCTAGGGCGTGGCATCGGACGCAGGGCTCATCGGATCCGGGCGGCCACGGCTATGAGGCGCCCTGGAGATCGTCGAGCCGCCGGTGCATGACCAGCGCGTCGACCTCCTCGCCGTGGAGGAGGAACGCCCCCGGTAGGCGCCCGACGGTCTCGAAGCCCAGGGACCGCCAGAGCGCGATCGCCCGTTCGTTCGTGCTCACGACCAGGTTGAACTGCATCGCCCGGTAGCCGAGCCCGGCGGCGGCCCGGAGCGCGTGCTCGGCGAGCGCGCGGCCCGTTCCCCGCCCCGCGGCTTCGGGCGCCACCACGAACGAGCCGTTCGCGACGTGGGCGCCCTGTCCGGGCTGGTTGGGCATGACCCGCGAGGAGCCGACGATCGCCCCGCCGCGCTCCGCGACCCAGGCGCGGGCCGGGGGAGACGTCCACCCGGCCAGGGCCTCCTCGCGGGAGACGTCGGTCGGGTAGGCGTAGGTGTCCCCCGCGGCGAAGACCGCGTGAAGGATCTCCCACAGATCGTCGGCGTCCGTCTCCGCGTAGGGCCGGATCCGCAGGTCGTCGACTGGCGCGGGCACGACGAGAACCTAACAGCCGGAACCGGTCCGGCTGCCGGAGCGGGTCACCGGATATCAACCTGGGAGGCGAGGCTGTGTGATATCCGTCAATTGACCAATTGTCGGCCGGGCTGACCGCGTCTAGCCTGCCGAAGATGTCGTTGAGCCAGCAGGAGAACGGGAGTGCGCGGTCCGCCAGGATCGGGGTCGACGTGGGCGGGACCTTCACCGACGCGGTCCTCGTCGGCGACGACGGACGGTTCCGCATCGCCAAGGTGAGGACCAGCGCGCCCGACGTGTCGCAGGGATTCCTCGAAGGCCTGGAGCTGGTCGCCGAGCGGGGCCGGGCCGAGCTGACCTCGGTCGACTACCTCGCGCACGGGACGACCGTGGCGACCAACGCGATCGTCCAACGTCGTTTCGACCGGACCGCGTTCATCACCAACGAGGGCTTCGGCGACATGCTCGAGATCGGCACCCAGCGGCGCCACCGCCTGTACGACCTCTGGTCGCCGGAGCCGGCTCCCCTGGTGCCGCGCGAGCTCTGCTTCGAGATCACCGGCCGGGTCGGCCCCGAGGGCGACGTGGTCGAGCCGCTCGACGAGGACTCGGTGATGCGGACCGCCGCCGCCCTGCGCGAGCGGGGGGTCGAGTCGGTCGCGGTCACGCTGCTCTTCTCCTTCGTCAACCCCGAGCACGAGCTGCGGGTCGCCGCGATCCTCGCGGAGGAGCTGCCCGGGGTCCCGGTCTCGCTCTCCCACGAGGTCGCCCCCGAGTTCCGCGAGTACCTGCGGGCCAACACGACGGTGCTGAACGCCTCGGTGCTGCCGCTGGTCGGGGGCTACATCGGCCGGCTGGTGGATGCGCTCGGCGACCGGCAGGTGCCGGCGCCGCTCCACCTGATGCAGTCGAACGGCGGCGTCACCACGGCCGACGTGGCCGGGCGCATGCCGGTCGCGCTGGCCGCCTCCGGCCCCGCCGCGGCCGTGATCGGGGCGGCCCGGATCGGCGAGGCGGTCGGTCAGCGAGACCTGATGATCTTCGACATGGGCGGGACCACGGCCGACGTCAGCCTGGTCCTCGAGGGCCAGCCCCAGCTCCGCTTCCTCGGCGAGCACGGCGGCCACCAGGTCAACTTCCCCCAGGTCGACCTGCTGTCCGTGGGCGCGGGCGGCGGCTCGATCGCCGCCGTCGACGAGTTCGGCGCGCTCGCGGTCGGGCCGCAGAGCGCCGGATCCGACCCCGGCCCCGCCTGCTACGGCACCGGCGGCACCCGGCCGACCGTCACCGACGCCCACGCCGTGCTGGGAGTGCTGTCCCCGGACCGGCTGCTCGGCGGCTCGGTCGCGCTCGACGTCGAGGCCGCCCGGGCCGTGGTCGAGGAGCACGTCGCCGGGCCGCTCGGGGTGCCGGTCGAGGAGGGCGCCGCGGCGATCCTCCGGATCGCGAACGCGAACATGACCAACGCCCTGCGGATCGTCACCGTGGCCCGCGGACACGACCCACGCGACTTCGCGCTCGTGCCGCTCGGCGGGGCGGGCCCCATGCACGTCTGCGCGATCGCCGACGAGCTCGGCGTGACCCGGGTCGTGCTGCCCCGCCACCCCGGGGTCGGGGCCGCCTACGGCCTGCTGCTCAGCGACATCCGCCACGACCTGCGGCAGGGCTGGGTGCGATCGACCGAGGAGGTCGACGTCGACGAGCTCGACCAGGTGATCGCCGGGCTGCGCGACCGCGCGGCCGAGCTGCTGGTCGGCGTCGGCGGCCTCGAGGGGGCCGAGCTGATCTTCGAGGCCGACCTGCGCTACACCGGCCAGGCGTACAGCCTGACCGTGCCGCTGCCCGTCGGCGAGGGATCCTCGCGTGCCCTCGAGGCCGCGGTCGCCGCCTTCCAAGAGCTGCACCAGCGTCTCTACGACTACAGCCCCGGCGTCACCACCACCGAGATCGTGACCGTGAGGCTGAGCGCGGTCGACCCGGCCGGGCGCACCGAGCTGGCCGCCGACCGTCCCGCCGAGGAGAAGCCGCCCGAGGGCGAGCGCCAGGTCTGGATGGAGGGGGAGTGGCATGCCTGCCGCGTGGTCCAGCGGAGCGCCCTGGGCGAGGGCGACGAGCTGGCGGGCCCCGCGGTGATCGAGCAGGAGGACGCCACCACGGTGGTCAACCCGGGCTGGCGCGGCACCGTCGTCGCCGGCGGCAACCTGATCCTCAGGAAGGAAGCGGACCGATGACGATCGACCCGGTCACCCAAGAGATCCTCGACAGCGCCCTGCGCAGCATCTCGGAGGAGATGGCGGTGGTCGAGTACCGCTCCTCCTTCTCCCCGGTGATCCGGGAGATGCTCGACTACAACTGCGCGATCTTCGACGAGCGGGGCCGGGTGGTCGCCCACTCCGAGACGATCCCCGCCCTGCTCGGAGTGATGCAGTTCGCGCTCGAGCACATCCTCGAGCACCACGACGGGCCGCTCGCCGACGGCGACGTGATGCTGCTCAACCACCCGTACCGCGGCGGCACCCACACCCCCGACCTGCAGGTGTTCCGCCCCGCCTACCGCGAGGGCGAGCTGATCGGCTACGTCGGCTCGATCGCCCACCACATCGACGTCGGCGGCCGGCTGCCGGGCAGCGAGAGCGCCCGCAACACCGAGGTCTTCCAGGAAGGGCTGATGTTCCCCGGGATCAAGCTGGTCGAGCGCGGGGTGCGCAACCGCCCGCTCTACGAGCTGATCTCCGCCAACGTGCGCGACCCGCACGCGACGGTCGGCGACCTCGACGCCCAGCTGGCGGCATGCATGCGCGGCGCCGACCGGCTCGACGAGCTCTGCGCCCGCTACGGGACCGGCCTGGTCAAGGGGGCGATGGGCCGGGTGATCGAACGGACCGCGGAGCGGGTCTCGGCGATCTTCGACGACTGGTCGGACGAAGCGGTCGAGTCGATCGGCCACCTCGACGACGACGGCCACCGCGGCGGCGACCCGGTGCCGATCCACGCCCGGCTGCAGGTGATCGACGGGGTGCTCGAGGTCGACCTCACCGGCACCGGCGACCAGGTCAACGCCGGCATCAACGTGCCGGTGTCGAGCGCGCACTCCTCCGTCTACTTCGCGGTCCGGTGCTTCCTCGACGACGGCATCAGCCAGAACGCGGGCCTCTTCCAGCGGATCCGGCTGAAGACCCGCCCGGGCAGCCTGGTCGAGCCGCTCTTCCCGGCGGCGGTCAGCGCCCGTCACCTGGCGGTCCAACGGCTCGCCGACGTGGTGATCCAGGGCATCTGCAAGCTCTGCCCGGACCGCGCCGTCGCGGCGAGCCACGCCTCCTTCCCCAACTTCGTCTTCCAGGCCCACGACGAGCGGGTCGGCAAGACCACGGTCTTCACCGACATGCTCGGCGGCGGCACCGGCGCCCGGGCCGACGCCCGCGGCGACGACGCGGTCGACGCCTACACCTCGAACTGCGCCCTGATGCCGGCCGAGGTGGTGGAGCTGGAGTACCCGTGGCGGGTCGAGCGCTCCGAGCTGGTCCGGGGCTCCGGCGGGACCGGCAGGTTCCGCGGCGGCCAGGCGCTGCGCCGCGACTACCGTCTGCTGGCCCCGAGCGCCAACGGCATGTACTACGTCGGCCAGACCGATCCGCGCTTCGGCGCGGCCGGACGGGCGGGCGGCGGGGTCGGTGCCCCGGCCGAGGTCCGCCTGCGCTCCGTCGCCGACGAGACCGAGCGCCGGATCCCCGCGAAGGGGGACATAGAGCTCGAATGCGGGGACGTGATCACCTTCATCAGCGCCGGAGGCGGCGGTTATGGCGAAGCCTGAATCAGTCGTAGTTCAACATCCAATCAGAGTGACCACATACGTTCGGAGGAGCGGATGAGCACGGACAAGAAGCACATCTCACGTAGGGAATTCGTCACCGCGGCCGGAGCGGCCGCCGCAGGAGGGCTCGTGCTGGGCGGTGCCGCCGGCTACCTCGGCGGGTCTTCCGGCGACGACTCGGGCGGAGGCTCGGGCGGCGACAAGAGCCCGATCACGATCGGCCTCGGCGTCCCGGTCACCGGTGACCTGGCCGCCGACGGCGAGGTGATGCGCAACGGCCTCCAGCTCGGGGTCGACGAGATCAACGACAACGGCGGCGTGCTCGGGCGCGAGCTCAAGCTCTCCGTGGTCGACACCAAGGGACAGTCCCCCAACGACCTCACCTCGACCACCCGCAAGTTCGTCGGGGACGGGGTGTCGGCGATCTTCCTGCCGCAGACCACCTACACCTCGGTCGAGTACAAGGTCGTGGCGGAGGCCGGCGTGCCGATGTTCCACTTCAACACGTTCCAGGGGAACCTCGACTACGTGAAGAAGAACAAGATCTCCAACATCTTCATGGGCACCCCGCCGGAGAAGTGGTACGGCTCCGGGTTCGGCCGGTTCGTGAACGACGAGCTGATCTCGAAGAAGCTGTGGAAGCCTTCCTCGAAGTCGGTGGCGGTGATCACCAGCAACGATCCGTACAGCCTCAACATCGCCAAGGCGTTCCGCTCCTACATGGAGAAGGACGGCTGGAAGATCAACATGTTCGAGGAGTTCACCGCGCCCCAGGCCGACTGGGGGCCGATGCTGGTCAAGATCCGGCGGGACCCGCCCGGGGTGATCTTCTTCTCCGACTACCTGGTCGGCGACGAGGTCTCCTTCATGAAGCAGTTCGCCCAGAACCCGACCAAGTCGCTGGTCTACCAGCTGTACGCCCCTTCGGTGCCGGAGTACCTGAAGCTGGCCGGCGACGCCGCCAACGGCGTGATCTGGTCGACCGTCACCGGCACGATCAGCACCGACGAGATCGGCCGCAAGTTCATCGAGGACTACCGGGACCGGTTCGACTCGGACCCGGGCATGAGCACCGCTGGCATCCAGTACGACCTGGTGCGGCTGTGGGCCCGCTCGGCCGCGGTCGCCGGGAACCCGGACGACTACGAGGCGGTCTGCGCCGAGGTCGGGCGCACCATCTTCCGTGGGGTCAGCGGCTCCTTCCGGTTCACCCCGGACGAGCACGCGGTGCTGCCTTACCCGGACGCGGTCGACGATCCCAGCCTGGCGGTCCCGCACCTCACCTTCCAGGTGCGAGACGGCGCGCACGAGATGGTCTCGCCCAGTCCGTTCGCCGACAGCGAGTTCGAGCTGCCGAGCTGGCTCTGATCCGGTGCGCCCGACGGTCCGACGCATAGCGCAGCCGGCCTCCCTCGAGGCCCGCGACGTGGTCAAGGCCTACGGCGGCCTGCGGGCCGTCGACGGCGTGTCGCTGACCGCTCGACCCGGCGAGATCCTCGGGATCGCCGGGTCGAACGGCGCCGGCAAGACCACCCTGTTCGACGTGATCACCGGGCATGTGCCGGCCACCTCGGGCGAGGTGCTGCTCGACGGGGAGTCGATCGCCGGGCGGTCGGTGCATGAGCGTTGCCGCGACGGGCTGGCCCGCACCTTCCAGAGCCCGACCGTCGCCGGCACGTTGACCGTCGCCGACAACGTCCGGTTCTCCCGGCGGTACGGATCGCGGCGGCGCGAGGTGCGCGACGACGCGAGCCGCGACGAGGAGATCCTCGGCTTCGTCGGGCTGGACGGGGCGGCGGGCGAGCCGGCCGACGGGCTCGGCGTCTACGACAAGAAGCGGCTGATGCTGGCGACCGCGCTCGCGGTCGAGCCGCGGGTGCTGCTGCTGGACGAGCCGTTCGGCGGGCTCACCCCCGAGGAGATCGACCTCACCCTCGACCTGGTGCGGGCGATCGCCGACCTCGGGGTGACCATCGTCTGCATCGAGCACGTGATGCGGGCCCTCACCCGGCTCGCCGAACGGGTGCTGGTGATGCATCGCGGCAAGACCTTCTTCGAGGGCACGCCGCGCGAGATGCTGGCCGACCGCGAGGTGATCGAGGTCTACCTCGGCCAAGGGGTCAGCGCGAGAGGAGGACAGGATGGCTGAGGCCGTGCTCGAGGTGGAGGGGCTGATCGCCGGGTACGGCGAGACCACGGTCGTCCGGGAGCTCTCGCTGGAGCTGGCCCGCGGCGAGACCCTGGTGGTGATCGGCCCGAACGGGCACGGCAAGACCACGCTCCTGAACGCGATCAGCGGCCTGGCCGACGTGCGGGCGGGAACCGTCACCTGCGCCGGCGAGCGGATCGAGGGGCTGCGGGCCGAGCAGATCGCCGGCGCCGGGCTGGTCCACATCCCGCAGGGAGACCTGCTGTTCCCCAGCCTCACGGTGGAGGAGAACCTCCTGATGGGAGCCTTCCCGTCCGACAGCTGGCGCCGCCGGGACGAGGCGCTGCGTCGGGTGTACGAGCTGTTCCCGGCCCTGGTCGAGCGGGCGGGGAGCGAGTCCCGCACCCTCTCCGGCGGCGAGCGGCGGCAGGCCGCGATCGGCCGGGGGCTGATGCGCCAGGCCGAGGTCTACCTGATCGACGAGCCCTCGCTGGGCCTCGCCCCGGTGATCGTCGACCGGGTCTACGAGGTGATCAAGGAGATCTCCCGGACCAGCTCGGTGCTGCTGGTCGAAGAGAACTTCAACCACATCGACGCGGTCGCCGACCGGGTGTCGGTGCTGGAGATGGGGCGGATCGTGCGCACCGGCACGGTGGCGGAGCTGACCGCCGACGAGAAGGTGACCGAGTCCTACCTCGGCACGGTCGCGGTCGAAGCGGAGACGGAAGGAGGCGCGAACGATGACTGACCTGCTGGCGATCCTCGTCAACGCGGTGGTGCTGGGCTCGATCTACGGGCTGGTCGCGATCGGCATGACCCTGATCTACGGGGTGCTGCGCGTGATGGACATGTCCCAGGGCTCGATGGTCATGGCCGGCGGCTTCGTCGCGGCCGGGCTGATGGGCCAGCTCGGGCTGCCGGGGGCGATCACGATCGTCGCCGCCTTCGCGGTGACCTTCGCGCTCGGGGTGCTCACCCAGCTGATCTCGGTGCAGCCCCTGCTGAACCGCAAGAGCATCGACTTCGAGATGGTCACCTTCATCACCACCTTCGCGGTGGCGCTGATCTTCGCCAACGTCGCGCTGGAGGCCTTCGGCCCGCAGCAGCGCTCGGTGCCGCCCGTGGTCGAAGGCTCGATCGAGATCTACAACGGCGTGACGATCCCGTACCAGTCGCTGGTGATGGCGGCGGTCGCGGTGACGATCATGGTCGGGCTCGGCCTCTACCTGCGGCGGTCGCGCTACGGGATGGCGATCCGCGCGGTGGCCGAGAACAACAGCGCCGCCCGCCTGATGGGGGTGCCGGTCCGACGCATGTTCCCGCTGGTGATGGGCGTCGCCTCCGGCTTCGCCGGGATCGCCGGCGTCTTCCTCGCAGCCCAGTTCTTCGCCTCGCCGACGGCCGGCGACCTGCCGCTGCTGCAGGCGCTGATCGTGGTCATCCTCGGTGGCCTCGGCAGCATGCGCGGCACGATCTACGCGGCCTACACGATCGGCCTGATCCAGGCGACGGTCGCGGTGCTGATCAGCACCACCTGGTCGCTGCCGGTGCTCTACGCGGTGATCGTGCTGGTGCTGATCTTCCGACCCCAAGGATTGGCCGGCAAGGCCTCGGAGGCGCGACTATGAGCACGGACCGGATCTTCAAGACGACCGGGGCGGCGGTCGCCGCCTTCTCCCTGATCGCGGTGGCGGCCCTGGTGCCGCTGGTCTACTCCAGCCAGTACGGGCTCGGCGTGCTGATCACGATGCTGATCCTGATGGTGCTGAACACCAGCTGGAACCTGCTGATCGGGATCGCCGGCGTGTGGAACTTCGGTCAGCTGGCCGTGTACGCGATCGGCGGCTACGCCACCGGCATCATCATGCTGCGGACCGGCCTGCCCGGGCCGGTGGCGCTGATCGGGGGCGGCCTCGCCGGCGCCTTGATCTCGGCGATGCTCGCCTTCCCGACGTTGCGTCTGCGCGGCATGTACACGGCGCTGCTGACCTTCAGCTTCGCCCAGATCGTGAACATGGTGATCGTGAACGACAACACCGGGCTCACCGGTGGGCCGTTCGGGCTGCCGGCGGTCGACGGGCTGTTCACCAGCCTCTCCCCGGACGGCTCGATGCGCGCCTACTACTGGCTGGCGCTGGCGGTCGTGGTCGCCTCGCTGTTCGCGGTCGCGCTGATCCGTCGGTCCAGCTTCGGGCTGTCGCTGACCGCGCTGCGGGACTCGGCCGGGTTCGCCGCGGCGCGCGGGGTCAACCCGCTGCAGACCCAGGTCATCGTGTACGCGATCGCCGGCTTCCTCGCCGGGATCGCCGGCGCCCTGGCGGTCAGCTTCGACCGCAGCATCGGCCCCGAGGTGATGAGCCTCTCGCTGCTCAGCCTGTACGTGACGGCGATCGTGGTCGGCGGGCTCGGCACGATCATGGGGCCGATCGTCGGCACCGCCATCCTCACCCTGCTGGACACGGCCCTGGTCGACGAGCCGGCGCTGAAGTTCGGCATCCTCGGGGTGGTCCTGCTGCTGATCGTGATCTTCGTCCCGCGCGGCGTGTTCGGCGCGCTGGTCGAGCTGCGCGACCGGGTCTCGGACTGGATCGCGGAGGATCCCGGAGACGATGACGAAGCGGGCGACCTCGAGCTCCGGCCCGGGGGTCCGGCCGGCGCCGGGGGTGGCTGATGCCGCCGCCCGGACGGCCGACGACCCTCGGCTCAGCCGGGCAGGTCGGGCGCTGTCGCCCTGGCGGCCCTGAACCAGGGCGGCAGCCGGAACTCGGAGTCGGCGTAGGGCGCGGGGCCGAGCACCCGGTGCCGCGAGCCCTGGATCTGGAACACCAGCTGGGCCATGCCGACCGAGAGGTCCGGCGTCTCCCACGGGTAGGAGAGGACCTTCTGCCCCTCGCTGCTCAGGTCGTAGGCCCCGTTGACGCCGCGGTACGGGGTCTGGCGGAGGGCGTCGGCGACCTTCCCGAAGGCGCGCGGGTTGCCCACCTGCGCCCAGGCGCGGGCCAGCAGGTTGACCTGGTCGTAGGCGACCCCGACCAGCGAGAAGCTGGGCTGGATCCCGAACTCCTGCTGGTAGCGGGCCGCGAGGGCGCCGCCGAGCCGGTCGTTGTAGAGGCCGCTGGCGGTCGCCCAGACGACGCCTTCGGAGCTGGCGCCGGTGAGGTCCATGTACTCGGGCAGCGAGGGCGCGTACAGCTCGTAGAGCAGCGAGTCGGTCGGGTCTTGGAGGAAGGCGTCCTGGAAGGAGGCGGTCTCGGCCGCGACCGGATGGGCGAGCAGGATCGCGGCCGGGGCGAGCTCGCGGATCTTGGCCAGGACGGGTCCCCACTCCACGCCCTCGGCAGCGACCCTGGCGACGAACGCGGGGTCCCAGCCGGCGTCGTCGGCCCGGGTCAGCGTCTTCGGGTCGCCGATGCGGCCGCCCGGGATGTCGGTGTCGATGATCGCCAGCCGGCGGTTGCCGGGCACCCAGGTCCCCTGCCGGCGCAGCTCGTCGATGAAGGCGATGAAGCCGTCGCCGTAATGGCGCTCGGTGGGGCCGACCTGGAAGATGCGGCCGAGCCGCTCGGGGTCCTGGCGGACCCAGTCGGACTGGGCCTCGGAGGTCATCACGTGGAGCAGCGGGCAGCCGTACTCGGTCACCCGCCGGTAGAGGGTGTGGTCCTCGACGAACAGGTGGCCGGTGACGATCGCGTCGACCTCGGCCTCGACCAGCTCCTCGAGACCGGTCCGGATCGCGCCCTCGTCCGACATCGGGATCTCGACGATGCGCTGCTCGACCGGACGGCCGGCGATCCCGCCACGGGCGTTGATGTCGGCCATGGCGAGCTCGGCCCCGCGTCGCATCTCCTGGGCCTCCTCGGCGGACTGGCTGCCGACCGGGAGGGCCGCACCGATGATGTACGGGCGCGGGGTGGTGTGGGGTCGGGCCCGGGCGCCGGTGCGTGCCGCCCGGTCCTGGCTGATCCGCCCGAGCGCGAGCTGGTCGATCGTGCCGAGCGTGAGCATGGCGATGCTGCGCCCGCCGCCCGGCACCGGGGCCCGCAGCAGGCCCTGCTCGACCGCGAGGCCGGCGGCCCCGGCCCGGGTCGGCTGGTCCAGCTTCTCCAGCAGGCTGGCGATGTGGGAGGAGACGGTGCGGGCGCTGGTCACCAGGTAGGAGGCGATCTCCGGGTTGCTGAGCCCGCCGGCGGCAAGCGTGAGCACGTCGAGCTCGCGGACGGTCAGGCCGTAGGGCGGGTCCTCGGGCAGGATCTCGATCAGCACCGAGTCCGCCTCCGGCCCGGAGAGCCGTTCGATCGTGATCGCCAGCCACTGGCCCTGGTCGGTGATCCAGGTGAACCGGGTCGCCGGGAAGCCGCCGGCGAGCACCGCCAGGCCGTAGTCGACCAGTTGCGGCTCGGCTTCCAGGAGACGACGCCCGCGGCCGTCGTTGGCCTCGGTCACGGTTCCGTCCCGGTCGAGGAAAGCCGCCGGGGCGACGACCTGGGGCTCGAGCGGAGAGTTGTCGTTCCGGGGGTCTCTCATCGATGCCTTCGGAGCCGAACTCGCACAGAACACAGTAGCGGCTCCCGGAATGCCCGGCCGGTCGCCGATCGACGAACGATGGAGGTCCCGCAATGATCAGTCCGAAGCTCTCGGCGCCCGGAATCTGGGGCGACGACTTGAATTTCGGCGGCGAGCCCGCCCCGGAACGGTCGCTCTGGCTGCAGGAGGCCCTGGTCGGCGAGCATGACCAGCCCTCCTTGGAGGGCGACCTGCGGACGGACTTCTGCGTGGTCGGCGGCGGCTACACCGGCCTCTGGGCGGCGCTCCGGCTGAAGGAGCTGGAGCCGTCGGCCGAGGTGGCGCTGGTCGAGGCCGACATCTGCGGCGGCGGGCCCAGTGGGCGAAACGGCGGCTTCATGGACCCGTGGTGGGCCAAGTTCTTTCCCTTGGCGGCGCTCTGCGGGGAGGAGGAGGCGCTGCGGCTGTGCCGGATGTCGGTGAGGGCGATCGACGAGATCGAGAAGTTCTGCCGGGAGCACGGCATCGACGCCCACATCCGTCGGGACGGCGGGGTCTGGGTCGCCGCCAACGCGGCCGGCGACGGTTCCTGGCGTCCGCTGATGGACGGCCTGGAGCGTCGCGGGGTGAGCGTGTTCCGCGAGGTGGCGGGCCGGGAGCTGGCCGCGATGACCGGCACCGACGCCTACCTGGCCGGCGCCCTCGACCTCGAGCAGGCGACCGTGCAGCCGGCGCTGCTGGCCCGCGGCCTGCGGCGGGTGGCGATCGAGTCCGGGGTCCAGGTGTTCGAGCGCTCGCCGGTGACCCGGCTGCGGCGCGGCGCGCGGCCGGGGGTCGAGACCGCGAAGGGCAGCGTGAGCGCCGGCGGCGTCCTGCTGGCGATGGGGCCGTGGTTGGGGCAGGTCCACGAGCTGAGGAACGGCTTCGCCACGATCGCGACCGACATGGTCGCCACCGAGCCCGCGCCCGACCGGCTGGCGGAGATCGGGCTGACGTCGGGCATCGGGATCTCCGACTCCCGGGCGATGATCAACTACTACCGGACCACCCTCGACGGCCGGATCGCGTGGGGCAAGGGCGGCGGCGGGGTCGGCTTCGGCGGCCGGGTGGGACCGCGGCTCCACGGCAGCTCGCCACGGTCGCGGATGATCGTCGCCAGCCTGCGGCAGCACTACCCGCACCTGGCCGACCTCCGGATCACGCACAGCTGGACCGGACCGGTCGATCGCACGGTGACGGGCCTGCCCTTCTTCTCCCGCCTGGGCGGGGAGCCGGCGGTGTTCTACGGGGGCGGCTACTCCGGCAACGGCGTGGTGCCGTCGTTGATCGGCGGGCGGATCCTCGCCTCGCTGGCGCTGGGACGGGACGACGAGCACTCGTCGGCCGGCCTGGTCCGGGACCCGGCCGGCTCCTTCCCGCCCGAGCCCGCGCGCTGGGTCGGCGGGCAGCTGGTCCGCCGGGCGATCGGCCGGATCGAGCGGATCGAGGACCGGGGGGAACGGCCGGGGCGGCTGCTCCGGGCGGTGGCTTCGCTGGCGCCGCCCTCGACGAGCGACCCGGGGTCGGGGGAGTGAGCCGTCGATGATCCGTCGCAACTGATTCAATGGCATAAGAAGCAAAGCACGATAGATTCTATTGTGACTGGAAATGAAACAAAGGCAAGGTGACCCTGTGATCGACAAGAATCGTCTCCAAGAGCTGCTGGGCAGAGAGCGGGCGGACTTCGCTGGGCGCCATCCCGCCTCCCGCAACGCGTACGAGAGCGCCAACCACCTGTTCGGCCGCGTCCCGATGACCTGGATGAACAAGGCGGCCGCCGGCCATCCCGTCTACCTGCAGACCGCGCACGGCGCGACGGTCACCGACATCGACGGCAACAGCTACCTCGACCTCTGCCTGGGGGACACCGGCGCGATGGCCGGCCACTCCCCGGAGGCCACCGTCAAGGCGGTCGAGCGCCGCTTCGGCGAGCTCGGCGGGGCCACCGCGATGCTGCCCACCGAGGACGCCGAGTGGGTGGGGGCCGAGCTGACCCGCCGCTTCGGACTGCCGCTCTGGAGCTTCTCGCTGACCGCCACCGACGCCAACCGATGGGCGATCCGCCTGGTCCGCGCGATCACCGGCCGCCCCAAGATCCTGGTCAACAGCTACTGCTACCACGGCTCGGTCGACGAGTCGCTGATCGTGGTCGGCCCCGACGGCGCGGGCCACTCCCGGGAGGGCAACGTCGGCGCCCCGGTCGACGTCACCGAGACCAGCCGGGTCGCCGAGTTCAACGACCTCGAAGGGCTGGAGCGGGAGCTCGCCCACGGCGACGTCGCCGCCGTGATGATGGAGCCGGCCCTGACCAACATCGGCATCGTCCTGCCGGAGGACGGCTACCTCGACGGCGTGCGGGAGCTGACCCGCCAGTACGGCGCCCTGCTGATCAACGACGAGACCCACACCTTCTCCGCCGGGCCCGGCGGGATGACCGCGGCCGACGGCCTGGAGCCGGACGTGCTCACGATCGGCAAGGCGATGGGCGGCGGCATCCCCTGCGGCGCCTACGGCCTCTCGGCCGAGCTGTCCGAGCGCATCGAGTCGCGCACCGACCTCGACCTGATCGACATGGGCGGCGTCGGCGGCACCCTCGCCGGCAACCCGGTCTCGGTCGCGGCCATGAAGGCGACCCTCGGCGAGGTGCTCACCGACGACGCCTTCGCCGGCATGACCGAGCTCGCCACCAGGTTCGTCGACGGGGTGGAGGCGGCGCTCGAGAAGTACGAGCTGCCGTGGTCCATTCGCCAGCTCGGGGCCAGGGCCGAGTACCGGTTCACCTCGCCCGCCCCGCGCAACGGCACCGAGTCGGCCGCGGCCCACGACCCGGCGCTGGACGACTACATGCACGTCTACCTGGCGAACCGCGGGATCCTGCTCACGCCCTTCCACGCCATGGCGCTGATGTGTCCCGCCACCACCGTCGAGGACGTCGACCTCCACACCGAGGTCTTCGACCAGGCGGCCGCGGAGCTGGTCGGAGCGTGAGCGCCGCCGGCTTCGACTTCGAGGGGCGGGTCGCCCTGGTCACCGGCGCCGGGAGCGCCGACGGCATCGGCTTCGCGATCGCGCGGGCGCTCGGGCGGCTCGGCGCCTCGGTCGTCGTCACCGCGACCACCAGCCGGATCGAGGAGCGGGTCGCCGAGCTCCGGATCGACGGCATCGAGGCCGCCTCCGCCTGGGGCGACCTGACCGATCCCGAGGTCGCCGCGACCGCGGTCGCCGTCGCGGTCGAGAGCCTCGGCCGTCTCGACGTGCTGGTCAACAACGCCGGCATGACCGCGGTCTCCGACCCGCAGGTCCCGGCCGGCCTGGCCGAGCTGACCGACGAGGAGTGGCGGTCGGCGATCGACCGCAACCTGACCACCGCCTTCAACGTGACCCGGGCGGCGCTCGGCCCGATGACCGCGGCCGGCTTCGGCCGGATCGTCAACGTCGCGTCCACCTCCGGCCCGGTCACCGCCTATCCCGGCGACGCGGCCTACCACGCCGCCAAGGCGGGCATGGTCGGCCTGACCCGGGCGCTGGCGATCGAGGCCGCGGGGTCCGGGATCACCGTGAACGCGGTCGCGCCCGGCTGGATCGCCACGCCCTCATCGACCGAGCACGAGCTGGCGATGGGGGACGCCACGCCGGTCGGGCGGTCCGGGACCCCCGATGAGGTCGCGGCCGCGGTCGCCGGGCTGGCGATGCCGGCGGCGGCCTACACCACCGGCCAGCTGCTGGTGGTCGACGGAGCAAACTCGACAGCCGAGGAGAAGCATGCCTGAGCAAGTGGTTCTGATCAGCGGGGCCGGTGGCGGCATGGGCGCCGCCGCCGCCGAGCGGTTCGCCGCCGGCGGCTGGAAGGTCGCGATCACCGACGTCGACGCCGATCGGCTGGAGGCGCTCGCCGCCCGGCTCGGGGACGCGGTCGCCGCCGTGATCCCGGCCGACATCCGCACCGCCGATGCCTGCCGTGAGGCGGTCGCGGCCGCGGTCGACGCGGCCGGCCGGCTCGACTCGCTGGTCTGCGCCGCCGGGGTGTGGACCGAGGGCCCGGTTGACCAGACCCTCGAGGCGGACTGGGACCGGGTGATCGACGTCAACCTCAAGGGGCTGTACTTCCTGGTCGCCGCCGCGGTGCCGCACCTGGAGGAGTCTTCCGGCTCGATCATCAACCTCTCCTCGGACGCCGGCGTCCAGGGAAACACCGAGGCCGCCGTGTACTGCGCCTCCAAGGGCGGGGTGAGCGTCCTGACCAAGGCTCTCGCCTTGGAGCTGGCCCCGCGCGGCGTCCGCGTGAACGCGGTCTGCCCCGGCGACGTCGCCACCCCGATGCTGGACTACCAGGCCCAGACCTTCGGCGGCGGCGACCCGGAGGGATACCGGCGCTCGCTGCTGTCCAGCTACCCGCAGAAGGACCGGGCCCGGTTCATCCAGCCGGAGGAGGTGGCGGAGCTGATCTGGTTCCTGGCCCAGCCCCCGGCGGTCCCGATCACGGGCGCGAACATCTCGATCGACTTCGGACTCTCGGCCGGGGTGTAGGTTGGCCCGGTGAACGAGCCTCGACCGCGGGCGGACCGGCCCGACCCCGTCGCACTGGACGAGCTGGACAAGGCGATCCTGCGCGAGCTGCAGGCGGACGGACGGATGTCCTACGCCGAGCTCGGCCCCAAGGTCGGGCTCTCGGCGCCGGCGACCCGCCAACGGGTCCAGCGCCTGATCGCCCAAGAGGTGCTGCAGGTGGTCGGCGTGACCGACCCGCTGCGGCTCGGCATGCCGGTGATGGCGATGCTGGGGGTGCGGGCCGACGGCGATCTGCGGGAGCTGGCCGACCGGATCGGGACCGAGCCCGCCGTGATCTACCTGGTGCACACCGCCGGCACGTTCGACCTGCTGGTCGAGGTGGTCTGCCGCGAGCCCAGCGAGCTGCTCGACATCGTCAACGACCGCATCGGCAAGCTCGAAGGGGTGCGGCACGTCGAGTCGATGGTCTACCTGGACATCCACACCCACCGGTTCAACTGGGAAGTGCCCTGAGGCCGATGGCCCCACGCCTTCCCCCGAGCGCAAGGAGTTGTTGAGCGCGATGCCCGAAGCACCGAAGCACGACGAGACGATCGACGTCAAGCCCCGGCTGGAGGAGGGACGCACCCTCTGGGTCGGCGGGGAGTGGCGGACCGCGGAGCGCCGTTACACCCGGGTCGATCCGGCCCATCCCGACCGGGTGACCGGGGAGTTCGCCGCCGCCACCGAAGCCGACGTCGACGCCGCCTTCGCGGCCGCCGCCGCGGCCGGACCGGCCTGGCGGGCGACCGTCGCCGACGAGCGGGCCGCGGTGCTGCGGCGGGCCGCCGAGCTGCTCGACCGGAACCGCGGGGAGGCGGCTGGCCGGCTGGTCGCCGACATGGGCAAGGCCAAGGCCGACTCCGAGGCCGAGGTGGCCCGGAGCGCCGCGATCTTCAGGTACTTCGCCGGCGAGCTGACCCAGCCCTCCGGCGAGACCTACCCGAGCGTCGATCCTTCGACCCTGCTGATGACGATCGAGCAGCCCCTGGGGGTCGTCGCCGCGATCACGCCGTGGAACTTCCCGTTCGCGATCCCGGCCTGGAAGCTCGCGCCGGCGATCGGCTTCGGCAACACCGTCGTCTGGAAGCCGGCCGAGGCCGCCTCCGGGAGCGCCGTCTTCTTGGCCCGGCTGCTCGAGGCGGCCGGCCTCCCGCCGGGGGTGCTGAACCTGGTCACCGGCTCCGGCCGGGAGCTGTCCGCGGCGCTGACCGGGAACGGCGAGCTCGCCGCGATCACCTTCACCGGCTCGGGCGGAGTCGGCAGCCACCTGCGGCAGGCGGTCGCCGATCGCAACATCAAGGTCCAGCTCGAGCTGGGCGGCAAGAACCCGGCGGTGGTGCTCGCCGACGCCGATCTCGACCACGCCGCCGAGCAGGTCGCCCGCGGTGCGATGCTCGCCACCGGCCAGCGGTGCACCGCCACCAGCCGCGTCTACGTCGAGCGGCCGGTCGTCGCCGAGTTCACCGAGCGGCTCAAGGCGAAGGTGGAGGGCATGGTCGTGGGCGACCCGTCCGATCCCGGCTCAACGATCGGGCCGCTGGCCTCGGCCGAGCAGGCGGAGACGGTGTCCGGGTACCTGGACCTGGCCCGGCGCGAGGGCGCCGAGTTCGTGACCGGCGGCGAGCCGCATGAGGCCGGAGGGTGCTTCGTGAAGCCGACCGTGCTCACCGGGGTCGACCCGGAGAGCGCCCTGGTGCGCGAGGAGGTCTTCGGGCCGGTCCTGGTCCTGGCCGAGATCGAGGATGCCGAGGAGGGCCTGGCCCGCGCCAACGACACCGAGTTCGGGCTGTCGGCCGCGGTCTTCACCCAGGACCTGGCCCGTGCCCTGGACTTCGTGCGCCGTGCCGACGCCGGGCTGGTCCACGTCAACCGGGAGACGGCCGGGGTCGAGCCGCACGTCCCGTTCGGCGGCGTCAAGGGTTCGAGCAGCCAGTCCCGGGAGCAGGGCAAGGCGGCCCGCCAGTTCTTCACCACCAGCAAGACCGCCTATGTGAAGACGGTCTGACGCGGAGCCGGTTCAGGCGGCTTCCGAGATCG
>JBEBTS010000007.1:0-26197 GCA_040393665.1 Conexibacter woesei | reverse complement strand
GCAGAGAGCGAGCAATCGCCCCAGCGACCCCACCAGCCCCCCGAGACTCAGCCGTCACCGAGCGAAGCGCGGCGAGACGAAGCCCAGCCCCCAAGACTCAGCCGTTCCCCGAGCGAAGCGCGGCGAGACGAAACCCAGCACCCGAGACTCAGCCGTAGTTGCCGGCACGCGGGTGGTGCACCGGGGCCGTCCGGGGCGGCGCTGCCGAGGAGCGAGCGAAGCTGTGGAAGGGAGCGCACTTTTGTGCGTGACCGACACTGCGAGCGACCGACGAAGGTCAGCGTCGCCTCCGGTGGCCCCGGGGCGCCGCCCGCCCCCTCAGCCCACCACTAGTTATCCGAGCCGATCCGATCCCAGACGTATAGCTCCATCGCCTCCGCCGCCAGGGCCATGAGCCGCTCCGGGGAGAGCCAGCCGACGACGGTCTCCAGGGCGAGCTCCTCGGTGAGACCGTCCTCGAGGACTTCCTCGCCGCGGAAGCCGGCCGCCAGCTTGAGCGCCTCGCGGCGATGCTCGCCGAGCGAGGCGAAGGCGCCCATCAGGAAGTCACGGTTGGGGACCGGCTGGCCGAGGTCCATCGAGCCGTGCCAGGCGGCCAGGAGCGAGAGGTCGTCCTGGTCGAGATCGGCCAGGGCGCGTGCGTACTGCACCTCAAGCTCGTCCTCGGGAATCTCGTCCACCCAGGCACGCAGGGCCTCGCCCAGCAGCTGCCGACGGGCCTCACGACCGACCGAGTCGGAAATTACGTGAATCGCATCGGCTGGATCGACGAAACAGAGTGACATTGGTTGAAGACCGTCCTTCGGATGGGGGCTTGGTCAACTAGGAAGATAGAGATGCCGGTGGACGCGAAAAGTGGCATCGGAAACCCGCAATTTGCGGATGAACAGATGGTTTGCGTCGAGTTTCAGCCGCCGCGGCAGACCCTAGAGTTGCCCCAATGCCGTTGAAGATCGTCAAGGGGCCCCCGAATTCGGGCCGAACGGAAGTGATTCGACGCCGGTACGTCGAGCTCCTTCCTCGGCGCCCGATGCTCGTCGTGCCCGGCGTCGACGACATCTTCGGGTGGGAGCGCCGGCTTACCAAGGAGCGGGGAGCGCTGGTCGGCGGCCAGATCGTCCACTTCAAGGATCTGTACGACGAGGTGCTCGAGCTCGACCGGGAGAAGCGGCCCGAGGCCGCGACCGAGCTTCAGCGACTCCGGCTGATGCGGAAGGCGATCGCGCAGGAGTGGAAGGACGTCGCCTCCCGCCTCCCCGACCAGCCGGGCCTGGTCGACTCGGTCCTCCGGCTGGTGGATGACTTCCGGGCCGAGACCGTCGATCCGGACACCCTCGCCGCCCGGATCGCCGAGGCGGGCCTCCATCACCTCGACCGCCTGACGGCCGTCTATCGCCGGTACATCGAGCTGCTGACGGTCGATGAGGAGCTGACCGACGGGCCGCGGGAGGCCCAGCGGGCGATCGAGCGGGTCGTCGAGGTGTGGCGGGCGAGGCCGGTGATGATCGCCGGGTTCGACGAGCTGACTCGTCAGCAGCTGGAGATGGTCCGCCGCCTCGCGTTCGTGGTCGGGGTCGAGGTGACGGTGGCGGTCACGTACGAGCCGGACAACCCGGCGCTGGCCCTGACCGAGCAGCTGGTCGCGGACCTGTCGGGCCTGGGGCCGCCGGACCAGATCACGGTGAAGGTGACCCGGAGGGAGGAAGAGGACCCGCCCCACGACCCCCTCCTGCTGGAGATCGAGAAGCGGTTCATGCGTCCCCGCCGCGAGAGCGACGTCCCGCTCGTGGCGTCCGACGCGCTGACCGTGCTGCGGTCCACCGGCAGGCGCAACGAGGCCGAGGCGATCGCCGCGGAGATCGCGAAGCTGATCGCGGCCGAGGTGTCCCCCGACCGCATCGCGGTCGCGGTCGAGGCGCCGGCTCAGAACGGCAGGATCATCCGCGACACACTGGAGCGCTTCGACATCCCGGCGACCCTGGAGGCGGAGACCAGGGTCGGGTCGACGGTCACCGGACGGACCCTGCTCCATCTGCTGGCGGCGGCCGGCCCTGCCGACTCGGCCGCTGACCTGCTCGCCTTCCTGCGGAGCCCGGTCGGCCCGGACCGCGACCTGGTCGACGTGCTCGAACGGCGGATGCGGATCGGCGGGATCGAGTCCGCGGCGGCCGCGGCGAGGCTCCTGACCGGGAGGCTCGCCGGTGAAGCGCCGCCGCTCTGGGTCAAGCTGAAAACGGCGCTCGCCGCCCGGGAGCCGGTCCACGAGCTGGTGGCCGAGGGGGCTTCGCTGATCAGCCGCGCGATCCTCGCCGCCGACGAAGACCCGGTTCCCTCCGCCGCGACGGTGATCGAGACCCAGGCCGGGTCGGCGATCGCCCGGGCCTGCCGCGAGGTCGGCGAGATCCACGGCTCCGAGGGCGACCTGACCGCCATCGTCGACGCGCTCGAGTCCGGCGCGGTGAAGGTCTGGGCGGTGCCCGCCCACGGCACCGTTCGGATCGCCAGCCCGTACAGCCTTCGTGCGAAGCGGATGGGGCACCTGTTCTGCGCCTCGCTCCAGGAGTCCGGCCTGAGCGACACCGACCGGGCCGGACCCTTCCTCTCGGTGAAGGACCGCAGCCTCCTGCTGATGTCCGCTCATCGCGATCCGGAGGTCCAGCAGCGCTACCTGTTCTACTCCTGTCTCACGGTGCCGACCGAGCGGCTCTGGCTCTCCTGCCGCAGCTCGGACGAGACCGGCAAGGCCGAGCATCCCTCCCCACTCATCGGGGCGGTGGAGGAGCTCTTCGCGAAGGACGCTCACGGCGAGCCGATCGTGAACCGCGGCGGCCGCAGCGGCAGCGAGATCGTCTTCCAGCCGGCCGACGCGCCCAGCGCCCACGAGCTGGCCCGGAGCCTCGCCGCCGCCGGGACGGATCGTCTCGACGGCCTCGCCGAGGCGGACCTCAACCGGCTGCTGGTCGACTCTCTGCTCTCCCGCCTGGAAGCGGCCGGCGAGACCGAGCGCCGGACCCGGCGGCTGCGTTCGCTCACGCTGGAGCCGATCCTCGCCGCCCTGGGCGAGGTCGCCGTGTTCGGGGCGACCGAGATCGAGGCCTACGCCGGATGCCCGTACCGCTGGTTCATCGAGCGCCAGCTGAGCCCGCAGCCGTTCGAGCCGGATCCCGAGTACCTGACGATGGGCACCCTCCTCCATGAGACGCTCGAGGACCTGTACCGGGCCCATCCCGGGGAGATCCCCCGGCCGGCGACGTTGGCGTCCTGGCTGGCCGCCGTGCCGGCGTTGGTGGAGGAGCACGCCCGGTCGGCGCGGATCGGGCTGGGCGGCGACTCGATCGGCCACGCGGCGCTGCGCAGCCGCGCGACGCAGCTGATCTCGGCTCACCTCCGGCGGGAGGCCGGCTGGGAGGACCCTCGCCACCTGCCGGGCGAGCTCGAGGCGAAGATCGGCACCCGGGACGCGGAGATCCCGCCCGTCGAGATGGGCTCCTGGTCGCTCAAGGGGAAGGTCGACCGGATCGACTTCTCCCCGGCGAACGCGACCGCGGTTCCCCGCGAGGCGGTGGTCGTCGACTACAAGTCCGGCAGCCTCGACAAGGCCAGCCAGAAGCAGGCGCGCAAGGAACGCCGATTCCAGATCCAGCTCTACCTGCACGCGGTCCGGCGGATCTGGGGGGCGACCCCGGTGGCGGGGGTGTACGTGCCGCTCCGGGTCGGTGGCACCCCGAGCCGCGGCGCCTACTCGACCGACGTCGCCGAGGAGATGAAGGACCGGGGCGTCTCGAAGCAGGACGGGCTCGACGACCTCGACCAGTTCATCGCCGAGGGCATCGCGATGGCGGACGAAGCGGTGGCCCGGCTGCTGCAGGGCATCCTCGATCACGATCCGTCGACCTGCCCCGACCACTTCGATCATCCGGCCGTGCCCGACCGGCCGGGCTCGGCGGACGAGGAAGCCGTGGGGGCGGCCGCCCGGTGAAGCCGACCACGCAACAGCAGGCGGTGATCGACAGCGACGACCGCGACATCCTGGTCGAGGCCGGGGCCGGTTCCGGCAAGACCACGACGACGGTGAACCGCTACATCCGGCTGCTCGCGGAGCGCGGCTACGAGCCGCGCGAGATCCTGGCCTTCACCTTCACCGACAAAGCCGCCGGGGAGCTCCGCGACCGGGTGCGCTCGGCCCGTCGCAGGCTCGCCGAGGAACGGGGCGAGGCCAACCCCCAGGCGTTCTCGATGAGCTCCGCCTGGGTCGGGACCTTCCACTCGATCTGCAGTCGGATCCTCAAGGCCTATCCGGTGGAGGCGGGGGTCGATCCCGGCTTCGCGGTGATCGACGACGTGACCGCGGAGACCGTGCGGAGCCAGGCGTTCGGCGATGCGCTGGCCGAGTTCCGGCGGGAGGATCCCACGGCGGGCAGGCGGGAGGCGATGGTCGGCCTGTTCACCGAGCGCACCCTCCGCGAGACGATCCTGACCGTGTTCGACGAGCTGCGCGCCCGGGGCATCGACCGGCCCCGCCTGCCGGACTTCGCCGACACCCCCTATCCGGCGGAGAAGATCGAGTACCTACGCCGGCACGTCGCCGCGATCACCGAGGTCAAGAAGCTCCACTGGGCCCACAAGCCCCGGGTCGCCAAGCTGGAGGAGCTGCTCCATCGGGTCGACTGCCCGCCGATCACCTGCGCGGACCTCGCGCCGCTCCGCTTCTCGTCCCGCAACGAGGACTGCGTCGAGTTCTGCCAGGTCCTGACCGAGGCCGTCGCCGAGCTGGCCGCCCACGAGGAGGGCGACTTCGCCCGTCGGGGGCTCGACCGGCTGCTGGAGTTGTTCGGCGACCGGTTCGCCAGGGCGAAGGCCCGGCGCTCGGTGCTCGACTACGAGGACCTCCAGCTGTTGACCTTGCGGTTGCTCCGGAGGAACCACCGCATCCGCGACGCGTATCGCGACCGCTTCCGGGAGATCATGGTCGACGAGTTCCAGGACACGAACCAGCTGCAGCTCGACCTGGTCACCGCCCTCCGCGGCGAGGACACGACCTTGATCACGGTCGGTGACGAGATGCAGTCGATCTACGGCTTCCGCCATGCCGACGTCGAGCTCTTCCGCCGGCGCCGGAACGCCCCCGGGGTGAGGAACTTCCGGCTCTCGGACAACTTCCGCTCGCGGCCGGAGGTGATCGCCGCGATCAACGAGATCGGCCTGACCCTGGACGAGCAGGTCCGGCACAAGCGCGGGGCCGACGGCGGCGCCGGGCGTCACGAGTTCTCGCCGCTGACCGTTGGCCGGGAGGAGTCCGAGACGGGCTCGTCGGCCACCGCGATCCTCACCGGCCGCAGCGGCTGGAAGGAGCTGGACTTGGGCGAGTCCGCCCCGGCCATCCCGCCTGAGGCGGAGGTGGGCAAGGACGAGGACCACTTCAACGAGGCCGAGGCCCTGCGGGTCGCCCACCACCTCCGCGAGCTGGTCGACGCCGGCGTCGCCAAGCAGGGCGAGATCGCCATCCTGCTGCGCGCGAAGACCAGGTCCGACCTGTACGTGGACGCGCTCAGGTCGGTCGGCCTCTCCCCCTACGTCACCGGCGGCCGCGGCTTCTGGCGGTCGAGGGAGGCGGTCGACCTGCGATCGCTGCTCTCGGTCATCGCCAACCCGCTCGAGGACGAGGCGCTGCTCGGCGCCCTGACCTCCCCTGCCTGCGGCGTTAGCTCGGATGCCCTCTGGCTGCTGAGGCGGGGCTCCCCGGAGCACAGCCCGCTGTGGCCCGCGGTCAGGGCCGTCGCCGGCGACCCGCTCCCTGAGGGCGGATCAGCCGAATGGCTCGACCGGATCCCGGAGGAGGACCGGGCGGCGATCATCGGGTTCGTCGGGAAGATCGACCGCCTCCGGTCGCGGGCCGGAGCGATCCCGCTCGACGCCCTGATCGACGAGGCGGTCACGGCGACCGGCTACGACCTCGCCGACCTGATCCGCGACCGTTCCCGCAACGGCATGGCCAACGTCCGCCGGGTCGCGTCGCTGGCCCACGACTACGAGTCGGCGGAAGGACGAGACCTGCGGGGATTCCTGGACTGGGTGACGCTGAGCGCCGACCTGGACAGTGAGTCCTCGGTCGCCACCCAGGAGGAGGAGAGCGACGTGGTCCAGATCATGACCGTCCACGCCGCCAAAGGACTCGAGTTCAAGGTCGCCTGCGTCCCCGACTGCGGACGCCAGAACAGCAGCCGCCACAGCCTGCCGCTCCGGCTCGGCCGGCCCGAGCCCGGGGGCGACATCCGCGAGTTCCCGGTCGGCCTGCGGCTCCCGCGGATCGACGGCGACAAGTTGGAGCTGTATGACTGGGCCGCCCTCGCCGCGGCCGGCAAGCTCGCCGACGAGGACGAGGAGCTGCGCCTCTTCCACGTCGCCGTCACGCGGGCGGAGGATCACCTGATCGTCAGCGGGGTCCTGCCGGCGAAGTCGCCGAAGGGGATCTCCGACTCGCTGTCGATGATCTCCAGGTTCGCCGCGGGCTTCGGCCTGGATCCGGAGGAGCCGGAGGAGTGGCCGGTGACCGTCCCGCAGGGGCCGGAGCCGGACGCCGCGATCGCGATCCTCCCGAACCTCGCGACCGAGGAGCAGGCCGCGACGCTCCGGGGCCGGGAGCCTTCGCTGGAGGCGGCCCAGGCGGTGCGTCGGGGCGTCCCGCCGATCCGGCGGCCGGAGCCCCGGGCCTTCCCCAACGTCCCGCTCTCGTTCACCGCGCTCACCGAGCTCGAGGAGTGCCCGGCGCGGTTCTTCGCCAGGCGGGTGCTCCGCCTCGAGGATCCCTCGAACCCGGCGGCCGGCTTCCTCGAGGGCGACCCGGACGGCCAGAAGGTGGTCAGCCGGAAGCGCGCGACCGCGTTCGGCTCCGCCGTGCATGACGTGCTGGAGTCGCTCGGCAAGTCGAGGTGGCCCGAGCCGCGGGACGGAGCGATCGCCGCGGCGCTGAGGAAGCGGGGCGCCGACCCGGAGGCGGACCTGTCCCGGGCCCGGCGGATGATCGACGGGTTCCTCCGGTCCGACCTCGGCCTCCGGCTGCGTGCGGGAGACGCCTCCTTCGAGCTGCCGCTCCTGGTCCGGATCGGCGACATCACCGTCCGTGGCTTCGCCGACGTGCTCCTCGAGGGCCCGGTGCCGTTGATCGTGGACTACAAGACGAACCGGCTAGAGGGGACCTCCCCGGCCGAGAAGATGCGCGACTACGTCCAGCAACGCGACCTCTACGCCCTGGCGGTCGCCCGATCACGCGACCTGCCGGCGGTGGAGACGGCCTTCGTCTTCCTCGATCGTCCCGACGAGCCGGTGGTCGAGACGTTGGCCGCGGACGACCTGGACCGGGCCGAGGCCGAGGCCAGGGAGTCGTTGGCGGACATCACCGCCGGGCGGTTCTTCGGCGAGCCCGAGTCGTCGCACCAGCCGTGCGGCGAGTGCTGGGCCTGCGCGGCGCTCGCGGGTCAGTTGGTCAGGGCAGAGGCTCCGCCTGCTCGCCTTTCAGCGACCGGGCCAGCTCGTCCAGCCGGAGTTCCTTGAGCCCCTGATCCACCGCGGCGAGCTCGCCGGCGCAGTACTCGATCAGGCCCTTGGCCTCGGCGCAGAGGTCGAGGGTCTCGCGCAGTTGGGCGTCACCGGAGTCGAGCCGGCCGATGATCACGTCGAGCCGGCCGATCGCCGTCTCGTACGAGTCGACCTCCGGGGCGCCCGCCTCCGCGTCACCGGCCCCCGCTTCGATCTCGTCCCGCCCGCGTTCCTCACTCATCGCCATCCATCCCTTCAAGTCTGATCTGCTCAAAGCCATTCTCTACCTCGGGCCCGGCCGAGGCACGACGGGACCGTCGCGGGCGCCGGGAGCCGCCCTCCGGGCCGACCCGGGCGTCGACCGGCCCCTCGGCGAACCGGATCCGCACGTCCCCCGCACGCCGGGCGCCCGCGGGGTCCACCACGGGCTCGCCCGCGCGGTCCTCGACCCGGGCGTAGCCCCGTTCGAGGGTCCGCTGGGGGTCGTGCGCCCGGAGCGCCACCTGCCCGGCCCGGACCCGTTCGCGACGGGAGTCGAGGTTGCGGACCGCCGCCGCGCCCAGCCGGTCCGGCAGGGCCGCGTTCCGCTCCAGGGCGGCCGCCGCCAGCCGCGAGGCCCGGGCCGCCGCGGGGATGAGGTGCCGGTTGCCGGCCGAGTCCAGCGCCCCCACCCGGTGGACGAGGCCACGCTCGGCCGATGCCCGCACCTCTCGCGTCTTCTGGTTGAGGATGCCCCGCTGGTGGCGGATCGCCCGGTCGGGCCCGGCGGCCACGGCGGCCAGCGGGGCCACCCGGTCGCGCACGGCTGAACGGCCGGACCGGTCGACCACGACGGCCCGCCGGAGCAGCTCGACCCGCTCGCGGCGGCAGTCGACGCGGACGACGGCCTCGGCGGCGTGGGTCGGGGTCGAGCAGCGCACGGCGGCCACGTCGTCCAGCAGGGTCACGTCCCGCTCGTGCCCGACGGCCGAGATCACCGGCACGCCCAGCATCGCCACCGTCCGGCAGAGCGACTCGTCGCAGAAGGCCCAGAGGTCGGTCAGGCTGCCGCCGCCCCGGCAGACCACGATCGCCTCGACGTCGCCGAACGTCGCCATCTCCCCGAGCGTGCGGGTGATCGCCGGCGCCGCCTTGCGGTCCTGGACCGGGGCGAAGCCCCACACGATCTCGCCCTGCCAGCCACGGCGGTCGAGCCCGACCATGAGGTCCTGGCGGGCCGCGCCGCCCTCGGCGGTGATCACCCCGATCCGCCGCGGCAGGGCCGGGCGCGGCAGCCGCTTCTGCGGCTCCAGCAGTCCCTCGGCCGCGAACTGCCGGCGGAGCGCGGCCAGCCGGGCCAGCAGGTCGCCTTCCCCGGCCGGGCGCAGCTCGGTCGCCCGAAAGCTGAACGAGGGCGAGGCGTGCTTGCCGCCGACGTAGTAGTCCGGCCCGCCGGTGGCGATCACCTGGGCTCCGTCGCGCAGCGACTCCGGTGGCAGGTCGAGCCGTTCGAAGGCGTCGCGCCACATGGCGCAGGGCACCCCGCCCCGCTCGTCCCGCAGCTGGAAGTAGACCTGGACCCGGCTGTGGCGCACATCGGACAGCTCCCCGGTGATCGTCGCCCGCGGCAGCCGCCGCAGCTCCCGCACCAGGCCGGCGGCGTACTCCCCCACCGGGGTCGGGGCGGGCCGGGTCGAAATACCCTCGGCCGCTTCGGGATTGTCGGGCGAAACCATCCGTCCCAGGATGACACCCGGCGCCGACGGACCCGAGACGGCCCGGCCTGAGCTCTCCGCCCGGAGGCCGATCCGGCTCGGCAGGCCGCATCCGGGCGGCCCGCCGCGGCCCCGGTCAATGGTCGGATCCCGGATCGCCTTTGCGGGGTATCGGGCCGGGTCGCGATCCTGCAATTCGAGCTTTCCGACCATCTGACTCGACAAGCATCCGGGAATCGTGATACCTTGCCCGCCTCATTATCGAGTTTGTCTGTCAAGAAACTAAATACATCGACAAGGAATACATGCCCATGAGCCTTCCCATTTCGTCCAGCAGAACCCGACGCGGCATCCAGGGGTTCCTCCTGCTCGCGCTCCTCGCCTTCGGGGTCGCGATCGTCGGCTGCGGTGGCAGCAGCGAAGGCGCCAGCGACAAGGTCCAGCTCGTCGCCTACTCCACCCCGCAGCAGGCCTACGAGCAGCACCTCGAGCCCGCCTTCAAGGACTCGGACGCCGGCAGCGGCGTCTCCTTCTCCAACTCGTTCGGCGCCTCGGGCGACCAGAGCCGGGCGGTCGAGGCGGGACAGGCCGCCTCCTACGTCAACTTCGCGCTCGAGACCGACGTCACCCGCTTGGTCGAGTCCGGGCAGGTCGCCAAGAACTGGCGGGACAACGAGTACAAGGGCATCGTCACCAACTCCGTGGTCTCGCTGGTGGTCCGCCCCGGCAACCCGAAGGGCGTCCACAACTTCCAGGATCTGATCGACAAGGACGTGGAGGTCGTGACCCCCAACCCGTTCACCTCGGGCGGCGCCCGTTGGAACATCATGGCGATCTACGGCGCGGCGATCGAGAACGGCAAGTCGCCCAAGCAGGCGCTGGCCGACGTCAAGGCCATCCTCAAGAAGACGCCGGCCCAGCCGGAGAGCGCCCGCGTCGCGCTGCAGGCCTTCGTCGGCGGCGCCGGTGACGTGCTGCTCTCCTACGAGAACGAGGCGATCGCGGCCCAGCTCGCCGGCGAGGACGTCGAGTACGTCGTCCCGGACTCGACCATCCTGATCGAGCAGCCGGCCGCGGTGACCGAGGGCGCGCCCAAGGCGGCGACCGACTTCCTCGACTTCCTCTGGTCGGACGAGGGACAGAAGATCTGGTCGGACCAGGGCTACCGCCCGGTCAACCAGGACCTGCTCGACACCGAGAAGTACCCGGTGCCGGACAAGCTCTTCACGATCGAGGACTTCGGCGGCTGGGACAAGGTCGCAACCGACTTCTTCGACGAGGAGAACGGCTCGATCGCCAAGATCAATGAAGAGCTCGGAGTGGAGTCCGAGTAGTGAGCTCCGAAGCCACCACCGCGCCGACGACCGGACCGGCAGGGTCCAGGCCGAGCCGGGCAGGCATCCGCCTGCCCGGCTTCGGCGCGGCAATGAACAAAGGCCTGGTCCTCACCTACCTGAGCCTGATCGTGCTGCTGCCGCTCGCGGCGATCGCCACCAAGGCGTTCGAGAACGGCCCCTCCGGGTTCTGGACCGCGGTCAGCTCACCCCAGGCGGTGGCCGCCCTGAAGCTGACCGTGATCGCCTCGCTGATCGTGGTGGTGATCAACGCGGTGATGGGCACCCTGATCGCCTGGGTCATGGTGCGTGACGACTTCCCCGGCAAGAGCGTCGTCAACTCGTTCATCGACCTTCCCTTCGCCCTGCCGACGATCGTCGCCAGCCTGACCCTCCTCACCATCTACGGGAAGGACTCCCCGCTCGGGATCAACGTCGCCTTCACCCAGACCGCGGTGGTGATCGCGCTCCTCTTCGTCACCCTGCCCTTCGTCGTGCGCGCGGTGCAGCCGCTGCTGCTCTCCCTCGACCGCGACATGGAGTCGGCGGCCGAGTCGCTCGGCGCCGGCCGGTGGCGGATCTTCCGGCAGATCATCCTGCCCAACCTCGCCCCCGGCATCTTCACCGGCATCGCCCTCGCCTTCGCCCGGGCGCTGGGCGAGTTCGGCTCCCTGGTCCTGGTCTCCGGCAACGTGCCGTTCAAGACCGAGGTCGCCTCGGTCTTCATCCGCGGCCAGATCGAGTCCGACAACCTGGTCGGCGCCTCCGCGGTGTCGGTCGTCCTGCTCGCCGTGTCGCTGGCCCTCCTGGCCTGCGTCACCCTGATCCAGCGAAAGGGGCTGCGTCATGGCAACTGACGTCGCCGCCGGGGCCGCCCCGGCCCCGAAGCAACCGAAGATCCGGAAGGAGAAGCCGGACGGCAGCCGCCTGGCCCGCTGGGCGCTGCGCTACACGGCGCTGATCTACCTCGGGATGCTGCTGCTCCTGCCGATCGCCGCGATCCTCCAACACACCTTCGAGGACGGCGTCGGGACGATGATCAACGCGATCACCACCCCCGACGCGGTCGCCGCCCTCCGGCTGACCCTGCTCACCGTGGTGATCGCGGTGCCGCTGAACACCGTCTTCGGCATCGCCTGCGCCCACATCATGGTCCGCACGAACATGCGCGGGAAGCCGATCATCAACGGGCTGATCGACATCCCGTTCGCGGTGTCCCCGATCGTGGTCGGCCTCGCGCTGATCCTGGTCTACGGGACCGGCGGGTGGTTCGGCGCGGACCTGGCCGCGGCCGGCATCCAGGTGATCTTCTCCACCCCGGGCATCGTCATGGCGGTGATCTTCGTCTCGATGCCGTTCGTCGCCCGCGAGGTGATCCCCGTGCTCCAGGAGATCGGCGACGACCAGGAGAAAGCGGCCGAGACCCTCGGCGCGTCCGGCTGGTACACGTTCTGGCGGATCACCCTGCCCGCGATCAGGTGGGGCGTCTCCTACGGCGTCGTGCTCACCACGGCGCGGGCGCTGGGCGAGTTCGGGGCGGTGACGGTCGTCTCCGGCCGGATCTCCGGGGAGACCGAGACCCTGCCGCTGTACGTCCAGAAGCAGTTCGAGACCTTCAACTCGGTCGGGGCGTACTCAGCTTCGCTGGTGCTGGCGCTGCTCGCGCTGGCGACGCTCCTGATCCTCAACCTGATGCGACGCAAGGAGAGCTAGATGAGCAGTGAGACCAACAACTTCCGGTCCGGCGGGAGCGACCTGCCGGGCGACGGCGACACCGGGGTGACCAGCACCCTCGAGCTGGCCGGGTCCGGGATCGACGTGATCGGCGTGTCCCGCAACTTCGGCGACTTCCAGGCCCTGGTCGACGTCGACCTGAACGTGCCCAACGGCTCGATGACCGCGCTGCTCGGACCGAGCGGGTCCGGCAAGTCGACCCTGTTGCGGACGATCGCCGGGCTGGAGACCCCGAGCGCCGGCAAGGTGCTGATCGGCGGCGAGGACCAGACCGGCAAGCCGGTGCGGACCCGCAACGTCGGCTTCGTCTTCCAGCACTACGCGGCCTTCAAGCACATGACCGTGTTCGAGAACATCGCCTTCGGCCCGAAGGTCCGGAAGTGGCCCAAGCCGAAGGTGCGCGAACGGGTGCTCGAGCTGCTCGACCTGGTGCAGCTCTCCGGCCTGGCCGAGCGATACCCGTCGCAGCTCTCCGGCGGCCAGCGGCAGCGGATGGCGCTCGCCCGGGCGCTGGCGGTGGAGCCTTCCGTGCTGCTGCTCGACGAGCCCTTCGGGGCGCTCGACGCCAAGGTGAGGAAGGACCTCCGCACCTGGCTGCGGCGACTGCATGAGGAGGTCCACGTGACCACCATCTTCGTCACCCACGACCAGGAGGAGGCGATGGACATCGCCGAGCAGATCGTGGTCATGAACCAGGGGCGGATCGAGCAGACGGGCAGCTCGACCGACCTCTATGACAGCCCCGCCAACGAGTTCGTGATGGGCTTCGTGGGCGAGGTCAACCGCCTCGGCGGTCGCCTGGTGCGCCCCCACGACCTGGAGATCCACCCGGTCGCCACGACCGGCACGCTCGAGGCGGACATCGACCGGGTCGTGCGGCTCGGCTTCTCCGGCCGGGTCGAGATGAGGACGATCGGCGACGGCAACGAGATCTGGGCGCAGCTGACCCGGTCGGAGCTGGAGACGTTGAACCTGGCCAAGGGCCAGCGGGTCTACGTCCGCCCCCGTGTCGACGCCGTCACCAAGGAGGACACCGGGGCGATCGAGGAAGCCCTCAGTGAAGCGTCTCCTGCCAGTCCGACGCCCACTCCTGTACAGCCTGGACTGCCGGTCTGAGGCCCTGGCCCTTCTCGGTGAGCCCGTAGTAGACGCGCACGGGCTTGCCGTCCTCGACCCGGCGTTCGATCAGGCCGGTCGCCTCGAGCTCCCGCAGGCGCTGGGAGAGCAGGCGATCGGACAGCCCGGGCACGGCCCGTTTGAGGTCGGCAAAGCGCATCTGACCCCCGCTCAGCGCCCAGATGATCGCCCCACTCCAACGCTTTCCGATCAACTCGATCGCGGCATGGAAGTGGGGGCAGACCTCCTTTAGCGCCGGCTCGGCCACGCGACCGTCGGTCGCTTCCCGATTGGCTTGATCGCCGTTCACTGTGAATCCACCTTACCGCAGCGCGAAGCCCGGCCCGGCGCCATTCAGCGCGCGCAGGGACCGGTGGATACCTCGCCCGTCGCCCCTCCGAGGATGCGGATCACGACCCGGTTCGGGACCGCCAGGCCACCCTGGGGACCCTGGGTCGTCGCGGCGAACACGGTCCCCAGGACCCGGCCCCGGCGGTCGACGGCGGGGCCGCCGGAGTTCCCGTGGCGGACCTCGCCGCGGAGGGTGAGCATCGTCCGGTCGACCGGACCGCCGCCGTACGCGTCGGCGCCGGACACCCGGCGGGTCTCCCCCGCCCGGGCCGGGGAGATCGTCAACGGCCCGTCCTCGGGGTAGCCGATGATCGCGGCGGCGGTCCCGCGCCGGGCGCGGGAGAGCACCTGCAGCGGCGGCAGCGACACCGAGGTCCGCAGCACCGCGACGTCGTTGCGCGGGTCGTAGGCGATCACGGTCGCCGGGCTGATCTGGTGGTCGTTGGTCTCGATCCGCGTGTCGGTCTGCCCGGCGACGACGTGCGCGTTGGTCACGAACACCCCGTTGCCGACCGACCAGCCCGAGCCCATCACGCCGATCCCGCAGGCGGTGCCCGCCACCTTCACGACCGAGCCGGCCGCGGTCCGGACCGCCGGCAACGTGCCCGTGCCCGTGGCGGGCCGGGCGATCCCCTCCGGCGAGGCGGCGATCTTCGGCACCGGGTCGATCCGGTGAAGCGCCTGGATCAGCGGCCCCGACGGCGGCATGATCCGGTTGATCGCGCCGAGCAGGTAGGACTTCTGGACGTCCTTGCGGAGCCCGGTCGCGCCCGGGTAGTAGACCGCGACCGCTCCCAGGACCCAGACCAGTCCCAGCCCCACCGTCGCGATCAGCAGCGCTCCCCCGGTGCCGTCCAGCACCTGGAGGACCGGGTGGTTCACGGCCGAGTCGCGGACCCTCTCCCCCAGGCTCACCGCCACGGCCAGCGCGAAGGAGCCGATCAGGATCGCCCCGACCAGGGCGGTCAGCGGCGCGTAGGGGGAGCTGGAGCCGCCGTCCAGGAAGACCGGGGCCAGACGGGATCCGAGCACCGCTCCGGCGGCCAGTCCGCCCAGGCCGAGGACGCCCACGATCAGCCCCTGTCGGAACCCCCACAGGGAGATCAGGAAGAGAAAAGCGGCGATGCCCCAATCGAGCGGAGTCACTCGGCAAATCTAACCACCGGCGGTACGGGTATTTTTCCAGGCGCCATGGGACGGACTCCAACTCGCCATGAAAGGCAGCAGCGTCTCAAGACACGGGCATTGCCCCTGGTCGGCATCGCGCTGATCGCCTTCGTCGCCGGGATGGTCAAGGGCTGCCCCGGGCACCCCAACCGCGACGCGGCGGAAAGCTACCTCCAGGCGTGGTCCGAGCGGGACTACCCGAAGATGCACGCGGCCCTCTCCAGCAAGTCCCGCGAGGCGATCCCGCTGGACCGTTTCACCGCCCGCTATGAGGAGGCCGAGGGGATCGCGACCCTGAAGTCGGTGAGCCAGGACGGCGACGCCGACGGGGACGAGACCGAGGTCCGGCTGCCGGTGGCGGCGTCGACCCGCGCCTTCGGCACGGTCAGCCAGCCGCTGCGATTCACCTTCGGCGCGGACGGCATCGCCTGGGAGAACAGCCTGCTGTTCCCCGGCCTGAAGCTGGACGAGGAGCTCACCCGGAACACGACGATGCCGCAGCGAGCGCCGATCCTGGCCGACAACCGGCAGCCGATGGCGAAGGGCCCGGCCGAGGCCCGGGAGCATCCCCTGGGCGACGCGATGATCGACGTGACCGGGGTCACCGGCCAGGCCGACCCCGAGGTGGCGAAGGCCCTGGTCAAGTACGGCTACGACCCCGGCGACCCGGTCGGCACCAGCGGCCTCGAGCTCGCCTTCAACGGCCGCCTGGGCGGCACCCCGGGCGGCACCCTGATGGCCAAGCCGTTCAAGGGCGGCACCGAGGGCAAGGGCCGCACCCTGGGTCAGGGCAAGCCCCAGCACGGCAAGCCGCTGCGGACGACGATCGATCCCGAGATCCAGAGCGCGGCCGTCGCCAACCTGGCCGGGCACCTCGGCGGGGTCGCGGTGCTGGACGCGCGCAAGGGGTTCGTCAAGGCGCTGGCCGGCCAGGCCTACTCGGTCCTCCAGCCGCCCGGATCGACCATGAAGATCGTCACCGCGACCGCCGGCCTGGAGTCGGGCAAGGTCAAGATGGACGACAGCTTCGAGTACGTCACCGAGGCCGCGGCCGACGGCCGGATGATCAAGAACTCGCACGACCAGGTCTGCGGCGGCACCTTCGTCGAGTCCTTCGCCAAGTCCTGCAACTCGGTCTTCGCGCCGCTGGGCATGGAGGTCGGCGAGGAGAAGCTGACCGCCACCGCCGAGAAGTTCGGCTTCAACCGCCCGCCGGCGATCTTCAACCAGGAGACCACGGACCTGATCGGACCGCCGGTCCCGACCATCCCCCAGCCGGGCGAGTACAACAACGAGGTCGGCGTGAGCGCGATCGGCCAGGGCAAGGTCCAGGCGACCCCGCTCCTGATGGCGTCGGTCGCCCAGACGATCGCCAACGGAGGCACCTCGATGCCGACCCCGATCACCCACGAGCCCGAGCTCCAGCCGGAGCTGAAACCGGTCAGGGTGGCGTCGCAGAAGGTCGCGCAGCAGGTGGCCGACCTCATGGTCGCCGTGGTCACCTCGGGCACCGGGAACGCCGCGGCGATCGCGGAGGGGCAGGTCGCCGGCAAGACCGGCACCGCCGAGCTCGGGCCGAGCGGCGAGACCGACGACGAGGGCGAGGCGATCCTCAACGAGGACGCCTGGTTCGCCGGATTCGCCCCGGCCAACAAGCCGCGCCTCGCGGTCGGGGTGATGATCATCAACGCCACCGGCGACGGTGGCACCGTCGCCGCCCCGATCGCCGGGGCCGTGCTCTCCGCCGGCCTCTGAGCCGCATCCCTCCGGGCGGAGGGCGACCAAGGCTACGCTTCGGACGATGGCCTCCGACGAACTGCTCGAACGGGACGACGCTCTCCGCACGGTTAGCCGGGCCCTGGAGGGCGCGGCCGCGGGACGGGGCGCGGTCGCACTGGTCTCCGGCGAGGCCGGGGTGGGCAAGAGCGCGGTGCTCGACGCGTCGGTGCCGATCGCCGAGGGGCTGGGGATGTGGGTGCTGCGCGCCCGCGCCTCGCAGCTCGACCGCCGCTTCGGCTTCGGCGTCATCCGGCAGTTGCTCGACCCGGCCCTGGGCCGGCTCGAAGGCCGGGAGCGGGAACGGGCCTTCGCCGGAGCCGCGTCCGGGGCGGTCGTCCTGTTCGACGGGGCGTCTTCCCCGGACATGCCGGAGGAGCCGGAGTTCGCGGTCCTGAACGGCCTCCTCCACCTGGTCTCGAACCTCTCGGAGACACGCCCGCTGGTGCTCTCCGTCGACGACGTCCAGTGGGCCGACGTGCCGACCGTGCGGGCGCTGGAGTTCCTCGCCCGCCGGATCGACTCGCTCCCGGTCGCCGTCCTCGCCACCGAGCGCAACGCCGTCGCGGCCGAGCCGTCGGGCGAGCTCGATGCCATCCGGGCCGACCCCCAGACCGTCCGGGTCGGCCTGCGGCCGCTCTCGCGCGAGTCCGCCGACCGGATCGTCAGCGAGGCCGTCACCGGCAAGCCGGACCGTGACTTCCTCGACACGGCGTGGCAGGTGGTGGGCGGCAACCCGCTGCTGCTCGACCTGGCCCGGCGCGAGATCGTCGCCAACGGCCTGCGAGGCGAGCGGGCCGAGGCCGACCGCCTGACCGGGCTGATCGCTCCGGGCCTGGCCCCGATCGTCCTCGGCCGCCTGCGGTCCCTGGGGCCGGAGACCGGTCGGCTGGCGGTCGCCGCGGCGGTGCTCGAGGACCGGATCAGGTTCGACGATCTGACCGCGCTCGCCGGGCTGCAGCCGGCGGCCGCGCGGAACGGGCTCAACCGACTCGCCGACGCCGGGATCCTGACGCGGGGCGGAACCCGGTTCGTCCACGAGCTGGTCAAGGCGGCGGTGCTGGCCGCACGTCCCGCCTCGGACCTCGACCGGCTCCACCGGATGGCCGCGCTCCGGCTCCGAGCCCGGAACGCGCCGGCCGGCGAGATCGCGGTCCACCGCTTCGCGGCCACCCCCGCCGGGGACGCCGAGGCCGTGCTCGACCTTCAACGGGCGGCCCGGGAGGCCCGCCGACAGGGCGCGATCAGCGTCGCGATCGACCTGCTGCGGCGAGGGCTCGACGAGGGGGCCGGCCCGCCCGAGCTGAGGCGCGAGCTGCTGATCGACCTGGGTGAGCTGGAGCTGCGCGCGCTCACGCCCGAGTGCGTGGCGCGGATGCGCGAGGCCCTCGCGCTGGGCGCCTCCGGCGAGGAGGAGGCGCGGGCGCGGGCGGTCCTCGGCCAGGTGCTGATCCTCAGCGACCCGCCGGCGGCCCTGAACGAGATCACGGCGGCCCGCGCCACGCCTCGCGGCCGCGGAGCGGACCTCCGGCTGGAGGCGGCCGAGCTGGAATGCCTGCTCTTCATCGACGGCATGGGAGAGCGGCGGGAGGAGCGCTACCGGGAGATCGCCGCGGCGCCGTCGCTTTCCGCGGTCGGCCTCGCCCACCGCGCGATCCACGAGGCCCTGACCGGCGAGCCGGCGGAGCGCGTGGTGGCGACCGCCGAGGAAGCCCTCCGGGACGAGAGCCTGGTCGACCGGATCGGCCCGGGAGGCCCGACCTGGAACCTGCTCGCCCACTCCCTGCGCTGGGCCGAGGCCGCCGGCATGGCCTGGCAGATGATCCTCCGGGGCGACGAGGCGGTTCATCAGGGCGGGCTCCACGCGGCGGGGGCCTTCGTGGAGCAGGCACGGGTCTACTGGCACCTGGAGCTCGGGTCCGCCGCCCAGGCCCTGAGCCACGCCGAGGCCGGGATCGAGGCGGCGCGGGGCTCCGGCCTGGCGATATCGGAGGCCGCCCTGAACGCGGCCCTGGCGGAGAGCCTGGTGCTGCTCGGCCGGCCGGCCGAAGCCGCGGAGCGGGCCGAGGCCGAGCTGGACATCGCCCGGGGGACGGTCGTCGAGCCCTTCTGCCTGGCCGCCCGCGGCGCCGTCCGCGCCGCCACCGGCCGCACCGACGCGGCCGAGGACGATCTCCGGCTGGCGGTCGAGCAGGGCGAGAGCCGGGGCTGGCGGTCGCCCCGCATCACCTGGGCGCGGTTGCGGCTGGCCGCCCTGCTGGCCGCGGCGGGCGACCGGGAGCAGGCCCTGGAGGTGATCGCGCCGGACGTCGAAGCGGCGGCGCGGATCGGTGCGCCGGGAACCCTCGGTGCGGTGCTTCGCGTCCGGGCGATGGCCCTGGAGGGAGAGCAGCGCCTCGAATCGCTGTCGGAGGCCGCCGCCCTGCTCGCCCGGTCACCGCTGGTCCATGAGCTCGCCCGGGCCCGGCTCGACCTGGGCCGGGAGCAGCTCACCAGGGGTCGCCTGGACGAAGCCCGGGAGCTGCTGCGCGACGGCCTCGACGGAGCCAGCCGGGCGGACTCGGCGGCGCTCGTGGGTGAGCTCCGCGCCGCCCTCGCCGACGCCGGCGGGCGCCCACGCCGGGAGCGGCGCCGTGGGCCGGAGGCGCTGACCCCGACCGAACGTCGAACCGCGGAGCTCGCCGCCGAGGGCCTGTCCAACCGGGAGATCGCCGAAACCCTGTGGGTGACCAGGAAAACGGTCGAGTTCCACCTGCGCAACGCCTACGGGAAGCTGGGGATCAAGTCCCGGACGGACCTGCCCGAGGCGCTGGGGACGGCCCAAACCCTGGGGTGAATCCCCGGGTGCAACGCTCCCATTCTCGGCCGGGTTCGTGCCAGCATCAGCCGATGCTGACCCAATCGAACCGGGCCGGCCTCGCGCGAAGCGCCACGGCCGCCCTCCCCCTCACCGTCCTGCTGACCGCCCTCTCCCTGATGGGTTGGGGCCCCTCGCCCGCCCGGGCCGAGACCTTCGTGACCAAGCAGGGGGTGTTCAAGGTCAAGATCACGGGCGTCCAGACCAACACCTGGTCCACCAACAAGAAGCCGCGGTTCGAGTGCGACTGGTTCGCCCAGGGATCCGGCTCGGAGCGGGTCAGGTTCCACACGCCGTTCCGTCGGATGCGGATCTCCGCCTTCGGCAACCGGCGGGCGGACAGCGCGATCTTCGCCCCGATCCCCGTGAGGGGCAAGGTCACCCGCAAGGGAACGTACGAGACCCAGACCGATCACCTCCCAGATCACTGCCTCGCGGACGGAGGCGGCGACCCGGCCCCTCCCCCGCCCGCGCCCGACTGCGGCACCAAGGCCATCCGCAGCGGCAAGCTCGCGCTGGTCGCCCTGGACGGCAAGCTCACCCTCGACCGGAGGACGACCCGCACCTCGCCCAAGGACCTGTTCCGCAACTGCCCCTGGAAGGGAACGGTTTGGCCGAGCATGCTCACCCGCAAGGGCAACGGCGCCACGGTGTCGACCGGCTTCAGCCCGAGGTGGGTGTTCAACCGCAAGTTCAACCGCAAGACCGGCGAGTGGAGCAAGGTCATCATGATCGCCCGCGGCAAGCGCACGAACCGTGATCTCGACGGTTGGTACAAGTCGACGATCCGGTGGACGGTCACCATGAAGCGGCTGCGCTGACCGGGTGACGGCCCGGGCCGCCGGCCGGTGTCGGCGGCCCGCAGCACCCGCGGCTTCACCGAATCGGCACGCTGCTTCGCAGCCCTACCGGGACGGGTCCTAGTCCTGGACGGGGCTGCCCAGCCCGACCGAGACCAGGGCCGCCACCGCGCCGGCCACCAGGATCATCCCGCCGAGCCAGGCGATCACGAAGGTGAGCCCGAACCCGATCAGGCAGGCCAGCGCGCCGATCGCGGCGACCGACCACCACTCGACCATGAACGGCCCCGGGTGGCGTCCGGCGGGAGCCGAGACGACCACCCCGAGGATGAGGATGAAGACCCCGGCGCCGGCCACCCAGTCGGCGAACGGTCCGAGGAGGGCGAGCGCCGCCCCCAGCCCTGCGATCAGCTGACCGGCGAAGCCGGCCCCGCGGACCGAGCTAGAGGTCGAGCTCGACGGTGGCCGGGCCATCCTCGCCTTCGATGATCAGCTCCACCGGGCGTGCCTCGGTCGCTTCGTCATCGACGAGGTAGAGCAACATCGAGGCCTGGATCGGGCCGACCTGCGGGGTCGAGTCGACCTCCGGGACGTTGCCGTCACCGGGAACGATGGCGCCGGGCTCGAGCGCGTAGATGCTCTTGCTCGGGAGGTTCTCGAAGCTCTGGCCGGTCGTGGTCTCGATCTTGAACGAGTCCGGCAGGCGGTGGCTCCGGTCCTCGTCGAGGTTGTGGATCTTGACGAAGACGCCGATGTAGGAGGAGCCGACAGGAGCCGGCTTCTGGCCGACCAGGTACTCGCGATCCTCGACGTCGTTGACGTTGAGCGGCCGGGTGAAGAGCACGTTGTACTCGAGCGGGCCGAGCGCGACCGGCTCACCCTCGACGATGCCGGTCTTCTCGTGGTGCTCTGCGCCGCAGGCGGCGAGCGCGAAGCCCGAGATGACGACGATGAGGGCCGCAGTGAGGCCCCGGAACCAGTTGCTCTTAGAAATCTTGTCCATCGGCGCGGAAGTCTAGTCGTCCGGGCGGACTCCCCGCTGTCTGGTGGTCGGGTCCGGTCAGACCACGCCCGTGGGGTGGCGATTGCCACCCGCGACCTTGACCGGAGCGGTGACGGGAGCCGCTTCGGCCTCCATCAGATCCCGGAGCCGGGCGCCCGCCCGCTTGATCCGCCGCGAGTGCCAGCCGGTCCCGCCGGTGAAGCGGTCGAACAGCTTGGCGAAGCCGGTGGGCTCGGTCCAGTAGCTCACCCGAACGGTGGTGACGCCGCTCGGGTTGTCGGCGAGCTCCCACTCGGTGCCGGTCGGGGTCTTGTTGTAGCTGCCGGTCACGCCGCGCTCGGAGATCCGGGCCGGATCGGCCGCGGTGATCGAGGAGTCGGCCCAGGCGTCACGGCGGGTCAGCTGGTAGCGAGCACCCGCCCCGACGCCGCGAGAGTTCAACCTGAGCAAGCGGAATACCTTGATCGAATCGCCGTAGAGCTCCTTGCGCGTGGCGAAGTCCATCAGGTAGTCGTGGATCTTCTCGCGGGGTGCGTCGATGTCGATCTCGGTGAACACGGGGCCCATGGGCCGGGATTGTAAGCCCTCTCCATGGATCGCGCGCCCTCCGGCCCGGCCGGTACGGTGTGCCGGTGGCCACGACGATCGCGATCCTCTCCCAGAAGGGCGGAACCGGCAAGACGACCCTGACCCGTTCTCTGGCCGAAGGGCTCAGCCGGAGCGGCCTCGACGTGTTGGCGATCGACGCCGACCCGCAGGGGAACCTGTCCGAGTACTTCGGGATCCCCGGCGACGCCTACCCCACGCTCGGCGAGGTGCTGGCCGGCCAGGAGAAGGCGGTCGACGCGACCCACGTCGGCCCGGGCGGCGGTCACGTGATCCCGGCCAACCTCGGCCTGGCCGAGGCGGAGCTGATGCTGGCCGGCAAGATCGGCCGTGAGCTGACCCTGCGCAACGCACTGCGCGAGCCCAAGCGCCGTCACGACGTGATCCTGATCGACTGCCCGCCGACGCTCGGCCTGCTCACCGTCAACGCGCTGGTCGCCTCCGACCGGGCGATCCTCTCCTCGGAGGCCGAGCACTTCTCGGAGCAGGGCGCGGAGCAGGCGATGGAGGTGATCGGCCTGGCCCGGGAGAACCTGAACCCCGACCTGGAGCTGCTGGGCGTGCTGCTGAACATCGCCGACATGCGGACCAAACACGCCCGGGCCACGCTCGAGACCCTGCGCGAGCAGTTCGGCGACAGGGTCTTCGACACCGTGATCCGCCGTTCGATCGCGTATCCGGAGTCGGCCCGGGCGGGAGTGCCGATCTTCGAGTTCCAGAAGCGCAAGGGGCTCGACTACGCCAACCTCACGGTCGAGGTGCTGGAAAGGCTCGGCCTCCAGGCGGAGCTGCCCAAGGCGAAGAAGCTGGTCCGGGAGCTGACCCCGCCCCGCAAGTAGTCCGCGGGGTCGCAGCCCGATGAGCTCGCGGGCACCCGGAGCTCGCCGACACCCAGCGCTCGCCGAGGCCCAGAACTCCCGACACCCGGAGCTCGCGGACACCCAGCGCTCGCCAACACCCGGGGCTCGCCGACACCCGGAGCTCGCGGACACCCCCAGAACTCGCGGATGCCCGGAGGCAGATCTCCATCTCCGATTCGCTGGGGCGATCGCTCGCGCTCTGCTGGAGCGATCGCCCCAGCGAAGGGTTGGGTCCGGTCGGCCCGGCTCAGAGCTCGGGGACGTCCGCGCCGAGCGGGCTGAAGCCGACCCTTCTCACCTCGGCCCAGCCCTCGCACCGCTCGTTCAGCGCCGCGACGACCTTGCCGGTCTCCTGCCATCCCGACCAGACCAGCACGGTCGGGCCGGCGCCGGAGACGGTCGCTCCGATCGCGCCCATCTCCCGGGCCGAGCGGACGATCTCCATCGACTGCGGGAACAGGTGGGCGCGGCGGTCCTGGTGGAGCCGATCGGCCAGGCCGAGCGCGATCAGGTCGAAGTCGGCGCGGCTCAGACCGAGCGCGAGGTGGGCGGCCGAGGCGGTGTTGGCGATCGCGTCGGCGATCGGGATCTCGTCCGGGATCGCCTCCCGCGCCTTCGAGGTCGAGACCTCGATGTCCGGGATCACGAGGATCCCCTCCAGCCCTTCGGGCGACTCGACCCGGGTCGCGATCAGGTCCTCGCCCTCACCGGTGCAGACCACGAACCCGCCGCAGATCGCGGCGGCGACGTTGTCGGGGTGGCCCTCCAGCGCGGTGGCCCGCTCCAGCAGCTCCTGACGATCGAGCCCGAGCTCGAACATGTGGTCGGCGGCGACCAGCCCGGCCACGATCGCCGCGGCCGAGGAGCCCATGCCGCGGGCCAGCGGGATCTCGCCCCCGGTGCGGAAGGTGATGCCCTCGGCCGAGTGCAGGGTCTCGAAGGCCCGGACCACCAGGTTGCTCCGGTCGGTCGGGACCTCCATCCCCTCGCACTCGACGGCGAAGGTGCCGGTCTCGACGACCTCCAGCTCCAGGTGGACGTCGAGGGCGACCGCCATCACGTCGTATCCCGGGCCCAGGTTGGCCGAGGAGGCGGGGACGCGGACGAGTCGGCGGCGTGCGGTCACGCTCGGGACGGTATTGACTTTCGCACCGTCCACGCCGTCGGGCTCGCCGGTTGTTCATGATTGGAGGATGCCCCAGTCTCCTTCCGGCCCGGCGCCGGACAGATCAACGAGCGCCGAAAGCGCCCCCGCGGCGCCGCTCCCGGCCCTCCGGATCACCGACCTCGTCAAGCGCTATCCCACCGGCACCGAAGCCCTCCGCAGCGTCTCGCTGGAGATCGCCGACGGCGAGTTCTTCGGCCTGCTCGGCCCGAACGGCGCCGGCAAGTCGACCTTGATCCACTGCACGACCGGGCTCGCCAGCCCGACCGCCGGGGCGATCGAGGTCTTCGGCCACGACGCGATCTCCAACTACCGGGAGGCCCGTGAGGCGGTCGGCCTGGCCCCGCAGGACCTGAACATCGACTGGTTCCTGACGGTCGAGGAGACGCTCGACTTCCACGGCGGCTACTTCGGGATGTCGAAGCGGGACCGCAAGGAACGGGTCGACGAGCTGCTCAACGACTTCTCCCTGACCCACAAACGGGACGAACGGACCCGCACCCTCTCGGGCGGGATGAAGCGCCGCCTGATCCTGGCCCGCGCCCTGATGCACCGCCCGCGGCTGCTGATCCTCGACGAGCCGACCGCCGGCGTGGACGTCGAGCTGCGGCTGGAGCTCTGGCAGTACGTCCAGAAGATCAACGCCCAGGGAACCAGCATCCTGCTCACCACCCACTACCTGGAGGAGGCCGAGCAGCTCTGCAGCCGGATCGCCTTCATCAACGAGGGCCAGCTCGTGGCCGAGGGCACCAGCCCCCAGCTCGCCGACCGCTTCGGCGTGAGCTCGCTCGAGGACGCCTACCTGGAGCTGGTCGGCCGCAAGGAGCTGTCGCGCGCCCATCTCGGCCAGGACCCGGAAGAGGAGGCGGCATCGTGAGCCCCAAGGCGATCCGTCTGCTGACCCTGACCCGGCGCGAGGTCAGCCGGTTCATGAAGATCAAGGGCCAGACCCTGGGCGCGCCGCTGCTCGAGACCTTCCTCTACATCTCGATCTTCGGGGCGGCGCTCGGCTCCCGGGTCGGGGAGATCGACGGCTACGACTACGTCGTCTTCGTGATCCCGGGCCTGATCATGATGGCCTGGGCGATCAACGCGTTCACCAACAACTCGTCCTCGATCCTCCAGCAGAAGTTCCAGGGGGCGATCGACGACCAGCTCTCCTCGCCCGCCTCCCCTGCCCAGCTGCTGCTGGCCTTCACCCTCGGCGGCTTCCTGCGGGGACTGATCATCGCCGTGCTCACCTTCGCCGCGGCCTCGCTGCTGATCGACCTGCCGGTCGAGCATCCGCTGGTGCTGATCCCGGCCCTGTTCCTGGTCGGCAGCTTCTTCGCCCAGCTGGGCGTCCTGGTCGGGGTCCGGGCGGAGCAGTTCGACGACGTCTCCTTCGCCCAGACCTTCATCCTGCAGCCGCTGATCTTCCTCGGCGGCGTGTTCTACTCGGCGTCCCTCCTGCCGGAGCCGTACCAGACCCTGACCCACTTCAACCCGGTCTACTACATGATCTCCCTGGTCCGGTACGGGTTCCTCGGGGTCGCCGACGTCAACGTCGCCCTCTCCCTGATCATCCTCACGATCGCGACCGCAGCCCTGTTCCTGCTCAACCTGAGGCTCTTCCAGACCGGCTACAAGCTGCGCCGCTAGGCCGAGCCCCGCGTACCTCGGGCTACGCGGGGCTTCGGCGCAGGTGGATCAGGGGGAAGGGACGACCGTCCGCATCGACCGGTGACCGGCCGGTGCGGACGAAGCCACGGGACTCGTAGAAGGCGAGGCCCGACGGGTTCTGCTCGTTCACGTCGACGGTCAGGTCGGGGTGGCGCTCGGCCGCGGACTCGATCAGCGCGGTCCCGACGCCGCCGCCGTGACGGTCGACGTCGACGAAGAGCATCTCGACGTGGCTCCCGCCCAGCCCGATGAAGCCAACCGGCCCGTCGTCCTCGTCCACCGCGACCCAGAGCTCGACCGCCGGCAGGAACTCGGAGGCCATCCGCCCCCGATACCCCTCGATCTCCTCCGCACTCAAAAAGTCATGGGTAGCCGAGACCGCCCCGAACCAGATCGAGGTCAGGCGCGGAAAGTCAGAGGCGGCTCCTTCACGAATCTTCACGATCTGCTTCCCAGATCCAGGCGAAGGACGAGGCTGACGACGTGGTGGGTGGTGGGCCGCCCGGCGGAGCTCCCGCACAAGCGAAGCGAGTGCG
>JBEBTS010000006.1:0-26780 GCA_040393665.1 Conexibacter woesei | reverse complement strand
CCGCTGACCCCTTCATTACGAGTGAAGTGCTCTACCAACTGAGCTACGTCGGCGCCGGGGGCATTGTAGGAGGTGGCGGCGCCGGTGGAGCGCCCGGGTGGTGGCCGGCGCGGCCTGGCGCGGCCTCCGGGGGCGGCTTTCGGCCCGGCGGCTCGTCCCGGGTCCGTCCGGGCACGGTGGGAAAATCGCTGCGTGTCTGGTCCAGACGGGGATAGCGAAGCGGCCGCGGGGCGGGGAGCTCCGCCCTCGAAGAGGAGGACCCTGCCCAGCCTGGAGCGCGGCAAGGACCTCTCCCGGATCTTCGCCTTCACCGACGGGGTGTTCGCGATCGCGATCACCCTGCTCGTCCTCCAGATAGAGGTCCCGCAGAACCTCACTTCCGGCACCGCATTCCTCGACGAGCTGAACGACGAGGCCCCGGACTTCCTCGCCTTCGCGCTCAGCTTCCTGGTGATCGGCTTCTACTGGATCGGCAGCCACCGGGCGATGCGGATGGTGCGGGAGTACGACCGCGGCCTGATGCTGCTGACGCTGCTCTACCTCGCCTTCATCGTGCTGCTGCCCTACTCGTCGCAGCTGCTCGGCGAGTACGGCTCGGATATCCCGCTGACCGTCGCCTTCTACATCCTCAACCTCGTGGCGATAACCGCCGCCTCGGCGTTGATGTCCCGTCACATCTCCGTGGCGAAGCTGGCCCACCCCGAGTACGAGTGGGAGATCGAGCTGAACCAGAAGTCGCTCTGGTTCACCGCGGGCTTCTTCCTCCTGACGATCCCGTTCGCCTGGGTGATCGGATCCTGGACCCCGGTGCTCTGGCTGCTGCTGCGGTTCGACCCGTACCAGCGCCGCCGCGATCGGATCTACGCGGCCGGCGGCCCGACCGACGGCTGAGCCCCGGCGCCTAGCTCCCGAGGGCGATCGGGGAGAGGCAGGTGACGACGCCGCGCCACGAGAGCGACCCGCCCTGGCCGTCGACGTTCGCGTTGGTCACCGTGACCCACCAGACCCGCGGCGTGTACTGGCCCGTCAGCGGGTTGTTCGGGGCGGAGGACGAGACCAGCAGGTTGATGTACTGGCTGAGCGCGCCGCCGGCCACGGCCTTCGAGCCGACCGGGCAGCGGATGCCGACGTAGGTGCCGCGGTTCTCCTCGGTGACGATGGCGTCGGTGGTGATCCGCGAGCGCATCATCACCGGCTTGGTCCGCGGCTTCTTCTTCCGCTTCTTCGCCTTCCGGGCCGCCTTCTTCGCGGACACCGTGCCCTGCATGGAGATGCCGGCGCCGGCCACCTGGGCCTCGGTCGCCGGGACGGTCACGGCGATCCGCGGAGACGCCGGCTCGGGGCTGCGGTTCAAGCCGTCGCCGATCACCGGGGCGGCGACCAGCGCGAGACCGCCGCAGGCGACGATCAGGGCGAGGACCAGCCTGCGTCCCCGGGGCACGAGCGGAAAGCGATCCCTCTGTCTCTCACCGTCCATGGGGTCATTCTGGCAGGCCGGGCACGCCAGTCAAACCGGGATCTCCGGATGGGCGTCCGCCAGGGCGATCGCGCGGGCGAAGATCTCGTCGGTCATCGGCTCCGTCAGCCGGCCGGTGAAGGTGTTGAGCTGACTCGGGTGGAAGCAGCCCAGCATCGTCCACCGACCGACCGGGGTGACCGCCCCGTGCCCGAAACGCGGCTTCGGCTTCGGGACCGTGCCGCCCAGGGCACGGATCGACCGGATCACGGCATCCCAGGCGAAGCCGCCCAGGGCCACGAACACCTTGACCTCCGCCAGCAGGTCCAGCTCCCGCTCGAACCAGGGCAGGCAGTTGTCCCGCTCCGAGGTCAACGGCTTGTTGCCGGGCGGAGCGCACTTGACCGCCGCGGTCACCCAGGCGTCGTCGAGCTCGAGCCCGTCGTCGCGGCTGACGCTGGTCGGCTGGTTGGCGAGCCCGCTCCGGTGGAGGGAGGCGAACAGCCAGTCCCCCGACTGGTCACCGGTGAACACGCGGCCGGTGCGGTTGCCGCCGTTGGCGGCCGGGGCGAGCCCGACGATCATGATCCGCGCGGACGGGTCGCCGAACCCGGACACCGGCTTGGCCCAGTAATCCTGCCCGCGGAAGCGTCGCGGTGGATTGGCGGCGGCCTCCTCCCGCCAGGCGTTCAGGCGGGGGCAGCGGCGACAGTCGTGGACCGCGGCCGCCAGCTCACCGAGCCGGGAGTCGTGCGGTCGGTCGCTCACGGGTCGTACACTAGAGGGGCAGGGAATTGAGGAAAGGACGTTCGCGGTGATATCGACAACGAGCTTCAGGCTCAGGACAGGGGTTCAGTGATGCCAAACATCGGTGTTCCGGAATTACTGATCGTGCTGGTGATCGCGGTCCTGATCCTCGGTCCCAAGAGGATCCCCGCCGCGGCCAAGTCCGTCGGGCAAGGCATCCGCGGCTTCCGCAGCTCGCTGGGGGGTCACGACGACGACCCCGAGGACCGCGAGACGGCGAAGATCGACGCGAAGGTCGACGAGAAGACCAAGACGGGAGCCTGACGGCACCGCGCTCCCGCGGATCTGAGGACGCTTGGTTCCGCTCAATCTGCCCAACGTTCTCACGCTGCTCCGCATCCTCGCGGTGCCGGTCGTCGTGGTCGCGCTGCTCGACGGCACCCCGAACGGCGACACCCTGGCGGCGATCGTCTTCGCCCTCGCCGCCCTGACCGACGGCCTCGACGGGTACATCGCCCGCTCCCGCGACGCGATCACCACCTTCGGCAAGCTGATGGACCCGCTGGCCGACAAGCTGCTGATCACCGCGGCCCTGGTCTCCCTGGTCTCGCTCAACCGCCTGCCCGCCTGGGTGGCGATGGTGATCATCGCCCGCGAGTTCGCGATCACCGGGGTCCGTTCGATCGCCGCCGAGCGCGGCGTGGTGATCGCCGCGAGCTGGATGGGCAAGGTCAAGACCGTCCTCCAGATCGGGGCGGTCTTCGCCCTGATCACGTTCAACCCGGCCCCGGCCTGGGTCGACGGGCTGGTCTACGCCGCGGTGGTCGCCACCGTGGTCAGCGGGCTCGACTACGTATTCGGGCTGCGTCGGCGGCTGGCCGAGCAGCGCGAGCACGCTGAGCGGCGGGTCGTGGACAAGCAGGCCCGGGACCGCGGCCGGGCCTGACCGGCCCGGCGCCACCCGCCCGGGCTCAGGCCGGGTTCTGCTCCAGCCACTCGCGCATCGTCACGTGGTGCGCGGTGTGGGAGTCGGTCGACATCTCCTCCCGCAGGTCGGCGATCAGCCCGTAGCGCTCCGCGACCACGTTGTGGCGGTGGATCGTCTCGAGGTTCTCCTGGCGCGCCATGACGAAGGCGGCATCGGAGAGCGAGGGGTAGCCGTCGATCACCTGGCGGATCATCTCCCGCACGCAGTCCTCGACGAAACGCGGGTTGTCGTGGGCCTTGGCGACCACGGAGAGCTCGTCGGGGCGCTTCATCAGCTCGTAGATCTCGGAGCTCATCGAGCCCTCGACCAGGCGCAGCAGGTCACGGGCGTCCACGTCCGGGGAGCTGCCGTCGGCGCAGCCGATCCAGAGGGTGCCGATGCCACGCTGGTTGTGGGTCGCGATCGGGACGACATCGAGGATCTCTTCGATCTGCTCCGGCGTGTAGCCGCGCTCGACCAGCCGGCCACGGGCGAGGTCGCCGACCATCTCCTGGGCGCAGGGGCAGGCGGTCATGCCCTGAGCCTGGACGCCGGTGACCGTGCGGGTGCCCTCGGCCGAGGCGACCGCGGTGCCGAGCAGGGTGTAGATCTCCTGGTTGTCGATGCCGGAGACCGGCGCCGGCATGTTCTCCGCGAAGCGCGCCTTGACCGAGACCTCGGCCCTGACCCCGCGCTGCTTCTCGCGGACCAGCTCGGCGATCCGGGCGGCGAGCTGCTCGGTCCGCATCGCCCGGGTGGCCACCACGCCCTCGATCGCCTCGGAGACGTTCTCCTCGAAGCGCGACATGTGAACCCCGGCCTGGTCGGGAGCGAGGTCGACGAAGCACTCGAGCTCGGCGTGGTAATGGCCGTCCGGACCGATCGAGAGCACCTTCTCCACCCCGGTCACGCCGACGCGGGAGAGGCTGACGCGCGTCGCCGGCTGGGACGCCTGTACGTCGATGGCGGAAGGGGAAAGGGCGATGTCTGGGTTCATGCCCACAGCGTAGTGCGCCGGACCCGCCGGCATGCCCCGGAGTCGAATTGTCGAGGCGGAGTCTGCCGGTCCCTATAATTCCGCTACTGCGACCGCATAACTGGTTTCCACCAGAGGAAGCAAATACGGGGGTTGAGGTTGGAGTTGGAGAGCGAAGAACTGAGGAGACTCGTTTCCGCTGGGCGGGAGCAAGGGTTTCTGACGGTCGACGCCGTGGCGGAGGCGGTCTCGGACCTCGACCTGACCCGCGAGCAGGTCGAGGAGCTGAACGGTCACCTGAACGAGCAGGGAATCGACCTGGTCAGCCGCGATCAGGCCGACCTGCGCGGTGACGACACCGGCGACGACGTCGAGGCCACGGCGGGCGACGAAGCCGCCGACCCCGAGGACGACGAGGTGCCGGTGATCCCCGAGACCAGGGTCATCCCGGTCGCCGAGAGCGAGTCCCAGCCCGAGGTGACGCTCGACTCGCTGCGGCTCTACCTCAGGTCGATCGGGCAGGTCGAGCTGCTCAACGGCGCCCAGGAGATCCAGCTGGCGAAGCAGATCGAACGCGGCGACATGGACGCGAAGCGCCAGATGGTCGAGGCCAACCTGCGCCTGGTCGTCTCGATCGCGAAGAGCTACCTCGGGCGCGGCCTCAGCTTCCTCGACCTCATCCAGGAGGGCTCGCTGGGGCTGATCCGAGCGGTGGAGAAGTTCGATTACCGGCGCGGCTACAAGTTCTCGACCTACGCGACCTGGTGGATCCGCCAGGCGGTGACCCGGGCGGTCGCCGACAAGTCGCGTTCGATCCGGATCCCGGTCCACATGGTCGAGAAGCTGAACCGGGTCCACTTCGTCGAGCGCCAGCTGGTCCAGGAGCTCGGTCGCGAGCCGGAGCCGGAGGAGATCGCCCGTGAGCTCGGCTGGACGGTCCAGGACGTGCGGGATGTCTGGCGCGTCTCCCAGACCCCGATCTCGCTGGAGAAGCCGGTGGGCGAGGGCGAGGAGACCGAGCTGGTCGACCTGGTCCGGGACGAGAACTCGATGGAGCCGTTCGACGAGGCTTCGCTCAACATGCGCTCCGAGGGAGTGCGGCGCGTCCTCGACGGCCTGCCCCAGCGGGAGCGCGACGTGCTGGTGATGCGGTACGGACTCGGCGGCCTCAGCCCGCGCACGCTCGAGGAGTGCGGGGAGGCGTTCGGCGTCACCCGCGAACGGGTCCGTCAGATCGAGACCTCGACCCTCCGCAAGATCAAGTCCCTGCCCGAGGCGCAGAGCCTCCGCGAAGCCGGATAGGCCAGTCCCGTCCGTCGAGATGGCGGAAACGGTTGTATGTGACCCTCTTTGGCCTTCTCGATGGTCTGGATAGGTTTTCGTGGCGGTCGCCGGCGATCGGAGGATGCGAGGCTGGCGTATGGAAGATGCGAGCCAGACGTACGGAACGTGAGGCAGGCGCACGTATCCCGTTCAGTAATTGTCAATCTCGTTGAACCACGCTTGAGCTTTCACGGGTCAGAGTGGGGGCGTGGGATCGGCGTCTCGATCGTTGAGGTCCCGGGGGACCCAGTTGGAACGGCTTCGGGAGTTCATGGAGCAGCGCCGGTTCGTGGCCACTCGTGCGGAGCTGTCTGGACAGGGGTTCTCGGAGTCGTTGCTCAAGTCTTGGCTGAGGACGGGTCGTCTCGTTCCGTTGTTTCGCGGCGTCTACTCGTATGGCCGGGACGTCGAGACTCGCGAGTCCGCCTGGAGAGCGGGGTTGGGGGTGGCGGGGCTGGGTTCGGCTCTGACTGGCCGGAGTGCCCTGGAGGCGTGGGGGATCGTTGCGGCACGCCGGGCCATCCCGCTTTCGATAGAGGTGGCGACGGAGTCTGACCGGGCAGCCGAGCACCGGGGTCGCTCGCCGGCGCTTCGGCATACCAGGGCCAAAGTGGTACGTCGCAACTTCGAACCGGGGGACGTTCGACGAAAGAACGGCCTGGAAATGACCAGAGCGGCATTTGCCCTGATGGACTTTGCCGCGTCCGCCTCTACCCGTGAAGTTCGCTTCGCGTTTCTGGAAGCTTGCCGCCTGGGGCTTTTCGACCGGAGGGATGTCGAATACTGCTTCCGGCGGATATCTGGGCGCCGTGGTGCGGCGAAATTGAAGCCGCTGCTGCCTTCATGGGTGCCGGAGCTGAAGCGGACCAGATCAGTCCTGGAGGGACTGTTCCTCTTGGCGTGGGCCGAGCGTGGCCTGAAGATGCCGAGAGTGAATGAGAAAGTCTTCGGGCGCGAGGTGGACGGATTCTGGCCCGATGAGAAGCTTGTCCTGGAATTGGACGGCGGCGCCTTTCACAGCGATCCGATATCCCGGCAACGGGACCTGGAGAAGACGCGATACCTCATTGGCAAGGGGCTGCGAGTGGTCCGGGTCACCTACCGCGAGTTCGAAGCGGACCCGGACCGAGTGGTAGACCACGTCGCGAGTCAGCTCGAGCTGTCCTGATGAAGCTGGGGCCGGAGCTACCGCGCCGCTAAGGCGAGATGGCAGAACGGGGTCAATGCGACTCCTTTCTGCCATCTCGGCTGGCCTCGATCGCCGAATGGGGGAGACAGGATTCGAACCTGTGTAGGCAGAGCCAACTGGTTTACAGCCAGTCCCCTTTAACCACTCGGGCACTCCCCCGGCTGAAGGGCGCAGTTTATTGATACCGGCCGGCCGGCGGCGAGCCGGGCGCCGCCCGCGGTTCGCGCAGCTCCCCGGCCGGGGCGGGTAGCCTCGTCGGATGGACCCGATCGCCCCCGACTTCGCTCGTGACCCTGCCCGCGGCTTCGCCTCCGACAACTGCTCCGGCGCTCATCCGGAGATGCTCGCGGCGATCGAGCGGGCCAACCGCGGCCACGTCGGTTCGTACGGGGCCGATCCGGAGACCGCCCGGCTGGAAGAGCTGGCCCGGGCCGAGTTCGGCCCGGAAGCGGCCATCTTCCCGATGCTGAACGGCACCGGCGCCAACGTCGCCGCGATCCGCGCGATCACCCGTCCCCACCAGGCCGTGATCTGTGCCGAGACCGCCCACCTGACGATCGACGAGACCGCCGCGCCCGAGGCGATCGCCGGGGTCAAGCTGCTCACCGTCGCCACCCCGGACGGGAAGCTCACCCCCGAGCTGGCCGCGACCCGCCTGGCCGACCCGGCGGACATCCCCCACGTCGCCTGGCCCGCCGCCCTCTCGATCGCCCAGCCGACCGAGGTCGGCACGGTCTACACGGCGGAGGAGATCAAGGCGCTGGCCCGGTTCGCCCGTGAGCACGAGCTCGCCTTCCACATGGACGGGTCGCGCCTCGCCAACGCCGCGGCCTCGCTGGACAGCAACCTCGCCGGGGCCGGCCTCGAGCACGGGGTCGACGTGCTCAGCCTGGGCGCGAACAAGAACGGGGCGCTCTTCGGCGAGGCGGTGGTCTTCGCGGACGCGGAGCGGGCCCGGGGCTTCGAAGTGCTGCGCAAGGGCAGCCTCCAACTCGCCTCCAAGATGCGATTCGTCTCGGCCCAGCTGGTCGCCCAGCTGGAAGGTGAGCTCTGGCGCGAGCTCGCCGGCCACGCCAACCGGATGGCGCGCGCCCTGGCCGACGGGATCTCCTGGATCGACGGGGCCGACCTCGGGCAGCCGGTCGAGGCCAACATCGTCTTCCTGTCGCTGGAGCTGGAGGCCGCGCGCAAGCTGGCCGCCGGGCTGGCCCCGAGCGAGCCGCTGCTGTTCCCGGCCGGCGAGGCCGGCCTGGTGCGGCTGGTCACCTCCTGGGACACGACGATCGAGGACGTGGACGGGCTGCTCGGGACGCTCGCCGAAGCCCTCAGCTGAGCTGTCTCCGACCCGCGGGACCGGTCAGTCGATCAGGTCGCGCTCGGCCGCCCACCGGCTCAGCTCGTGCCGGGTCGAGAGCTGGAGCTTGCGCAGGACCGAGCTGGCGTGGGTCTCGACGGTCTTGACCGAGATCTCCAGGCGCCGCGCGATCTCCTTGTACATGTAGCCGCGGGCGATCAGGCGCAGGACCTCCTGCTCCCGCGGGGTGAGGAGATCCAGCTCCGGGTCGGTGGTCGGGCCGGCCAGATCGGCTCCGCCGCCGGTGAAGGCGTCCAGCACGAACCCCGCCAGTTGGGGCGAGAAGACCGCGTCGCCGTGATGGACCCGGTCGATCGCGTCGATCAGGTCGGGCCCGGAGATCGTCTTGGTCACGTAGCCGCGGGCCCCGGCCCGGATGATCGCGACCACGTCCTGCGGATCGTCGGAGACCGAGAGGGCGAGGAAGCGCGGGCCGCTGGCCGGATCGTCCCCGGAACGGTCGGCGGCGACCCGGCGGATCACCTCGAGCCCACCGCCGTCGGGCATGTGGACGTCGAGCAGGACGACGTCCGGTCGGGTGCGGGCGATCAGGCCGGCCGCCTCCGCGACCGTGGCCGCCTCGCCGGCGACGTCGACCCCCTCGACCAGCTCGGCCCGGACGCCGGCCCTGAAGATCGCGTGGTCGTCGACGATCACCACCGAGAGGCGGTCTCCGGCTTCGCTCGTGGGGGTGTCGTTCTGGCTCATTCTGCCTCCAGGGTCAGTTCGATCTCGGTGCCTTCGCCCGGGTCGGAGCGGACCTCCGCCCGGCCGCCGTTGCGCTCCATGCGACCGATGATCGAGTCTCTCAGGCCGTGCCGGTCGGCGGGGACGGCATCCGGGTCGAAGCCGGTCCCGCGGTCGCGGATGAAGACCTGGACCCGGGTCGGGGTGATCTCGGCGTACAGTCGGATCGCGCCCGCGTCGCCGGCGTGGCGGGCGGCATTGGTCAGGGCCTCGCGGCTGGCCGCGACCAGGGCGCCGCAGCGTTCGTCCAGCGGGCGGTCGCCGACGGTCACCGCCTCGATCGGGACCTGGTGCCGTTCCTCCACCTCGGCCGCCGCGGCCTTCAACGAGTCCGCCAGCAACCGGCTCCGCTCGCCGCCCGGCTTCCCGGCCAGCCACTCCCTCAGCTCCCGTTCCTGGGAGCGGGCCAGGGTCGAGACGCGGCGGCTGTCGCCGGGGTTCTTCTGGATCAAGGCCAGGGTCTGGAGGACGGAGTCGTGGAGATGGGCGGCGACCTCGGCCCGCTCCTGGGACCGGATGCGCTCGGCCCGCTCGGCGCTCAGGCTGCCCGCGAGCCGGGCCCACACGGGCGCGAGGACGAGGCCGATCACGATCACCGCGGTCAGCCCCGCGAGCGCGACCTGGCCACCGGCCTCGAGCGCTCCGTTGATGTAGAGGAAGAGCACGGCCGCGCCGAGCAGCAGGGCGATGCCGAAGCCGCCGCGGTAGGGCCCGAGCCGCGAGCGACGAGGCCGACCTTCGGCCGACTCGTCGCCGCTCCCGGCGAACTGCCGCCAGAAGAGGGCCGCCCCGGCGGTGGCCAGGACGAGCGGCCAGACGAGCGCGTCGCTCCACCAGATGTCGAGCTCACGGAAGACGAACAGCAGACCGAGGACCATCAGGCCGGCTCCGGCGCCGACCGTCCAGGTGCCCCGGAAGCGGTCGGGCTCGGTGGCCTCCGCGTCGGCCTCGACCTCGTACCGGGCAGCGGCCCGCCGGGCTCGGCGGCGAGCCTCCCGCCGGCTGCTCCACGAACCGGCCGGCGCCCGGGTGGTTTCCCGGTCTTCCGGGCCGGTCGGGAGGACCACCCACATCAGTCCGTATGCCAGGGCGGCGAGCCCACCGGTCGCGACCGTCAGGACGACCACGACGACCCGCACCAGGGTCGGGTCCACCGCGTAACGCCGTGCGAGGCCGGCGCAGACGCCGGCGACGATCCCTTCCTCCTGATCGCGGAAGAGCCGCCGGGCGGCCGGCGGGGAAGAGGTGGGTGGGACCGGTGCGGGCAGGGTCAGTTCCTGGTGCTGCGCGGCTTGGACTTGGGCTTGGCCTTGGTCATGCAGGCGGCATCGGCCCGCTTGCGCGAGGCGGACGAGTCGAAGTCGCGATCCCACCGGTTGGTTTCGAAGCCGCGGCTGCGGCCGTACTCGTCACCGCGGAAGCGGACGGAGGATTCCCAGTCGGTGGCGTCGATCACCTCGACCACCCCGAGCTTGAAGTCGGCGTCGAGCTCGACCCTCGGGGCCGGTCCGTGCGGCGGCCGGAGCTCGCGCGAGATGTCGATGCCGGAGAACTCCCGGCCACGAACGTCGGCGAGACCCGCCCGACCGGTCACCCGGCCCGCCACGCAGACCCGGTCCGGGACGATCACGCTGGTCATGCCGAGGCCGCTGTCGACCTTGACGTCGACGGTCTCGTCGCGGCGGAAAGGCAGCTCGCGGAGGTCGACGATCATCCGTCCGGCGGCCAGGCTGTAGCCGTCGGACGGGATGTCGCTGAACAGGGTGGGGGTCTCGGTCACCGAGCCGTAGGTGCCGTCGATCCGGAGATCGGCGAGGGTCACGATCGACATCGGGATGGTGACCGTGAGGGCGGCCGCGAGCAGCCAGATCGAGAGTCGGCGTCGTCCCTGGACCCCGGCGAGGATCATCCCGCCGCCGAGCACGATCACCAGCAGCGCCATCGGCACCCCACCGAACTGCGCGGTGGTCCAGGTGGCGAGGATGGCCAGCATCGAGAGGCCGATCAGCGCGGTGATGCCGACCGCGATCACGGTCATCACCTTGCCGGCGATCACCCCAGCCGAGCTGCCCGGGCGGGCGGGGGCGGCAGCTGCGGCGGTGGCCGCCGTGGGACCATGAGGGGCGTCGCCGGACACAGGGTCGGGGCTCTCGGGCTCCGGGTCCATGACCTCGGTCGGGCTCTCGGCGGTCGAAGGCTCGGCCGGAGCTTCGGCGGCCATAACGGCGGTCGGGGCGTTCTGGCTCGGGGCGGGTGCCGGGGCACCGGGCGGGGGAGCGTCCGCCTCGGTCGCGGCGGTGGAGCTGCCGCTTGATTGGGAGGAGATGATCTTCGAGACCAGCCAGATCGCGGCGATCAGCGTGACGCTCCAGAGCAGGATTCCGAAGACCGCGCCGGGGGCGAAGCCGAAGATCCACTCGGTGAAGCCACCTGACCCGATCGTCAGCACGACCGCGGATCCGAAGACCACGGCGGCGGCGATCATCAGGTTGCGACGCTGCTTGCTGACCTCGGGGAGCGGCTCGTCGGGCGATCCTTCGATCGGCATCATGAGCAGCAGCGCAAAGTAGGCGAGCATGCCGATCCCGCCGAAGGCGAGGCTGACCAGGAAGATCACCCGGACCAGGGTGGGGTCGATCGAGAAGTACTTGGCGACGCCCGCGGCGACACCGCCGATATAGCGGTCGTCGCGGGAGCGGAGGAGACGTTTGGGGGTTGGTGATTCGTTCATGCGGCAAGACTTCCGTTCGACCGTTCCGTTGTCTATCGGGAATGACCCCTACCCCGTCTCAGGGTGACCACTTACGATCTTCTCAGGTGAAGACTCGAAACGGGACAGATTCGGCCGCGACGAACGGCGACGATCCCCACGGCGGGATCACGGTCGGCGAGCTGGCCCGGCGCACCGGGGTGACCGTGCGCAACATCCGGGCGCACCAGTCCCGCGGCCTGCTCGACCCGCCGCGGGTGGTCGGTCGCACGGGCTACTACGACGAGGAGCACGTCGACCGGCTGCGGCTCATCCTCGAGCTGCAGTCGGAGGGCTTCAACCTGGAGGCGATCCGCCGGATCATCGACTCGGCCGGCGAGTCCTCGGGGGAGCTGCTGCGGTTCACCCGCGACGTGCGGGCGCCCTACGAGACCGAGCAGCCGGAGATCCTGACCGAGGCGGAGATCGCCGGGCCCTGGGGCGAGTCCCGGCTCGGGCCGGAGGTGCTGCGGCGGGTCCAGGAGCTCGGGGTGATGCGCCCGCTGGGCGACGGCCGGTTCGAGGTGATCAGCCCGAAGCTGCTCCAGGCCGGGGCCGAGATGGCGGAGCTGGGCATCCCGGTCGAAGTTGCCCTGGACGCGCTCCAGGCCTTGAAGGAACGGTCGGTCGCCGTCGCCGAGGTCTTCATCCAGGTCTTCAACGACCGGATCTGGGAGCCGTTCGATCAGGCCGGGCGGCCGCGGGACGAGTGGCCGCGCGTCCGCAGCGCCCTGCAGCGTCTCCGCCCACTGGCTTCGGACGCCTTCATCGCGTCCTTCCAGTTCGCGATGGAGGAGGTCTCCGAGCGGGCGATCTCCGAGGCGATCCGCCGTGAGATCGGCGAGGTCGACACCGGCGTCCGCGAGTAGATCCACCCCCACACCCACCCCCAAAGCACTACCGGCGGTGCATCCGGGATGTTGAACGCGGAGTGACGCGGGTTTCCACGGCTCGGCCATACGGAAAGCACTACTGGCGGTGCATCCGGGGTGGGGGTGTTGATGGGGAGCTTTGTTTGACCTTTTTCGGCTGTTGGTGCCGGGTTGCCGGGGTCGTCCAACTGGTTGGACCATGAACGTAGATGTCTCAGGTCTTCCAAAGACAAGAACATCTGTGTATCCTCCGCCCCTAGTCAGGGACAGGGAGCGAGCGGCAGGGCGCGGGACGGGGACCCACTGGATGCGCCGGGAAGCCAGCTCCAACATGAGTCAGGGACGACGACGAAAGTAACCAGGGAGCGCTGAGCGGTCCCGCCAACGAACGTCGGGAGGGACAGGAGATGACAGGGAACGCCTGGGCGCATTGCGCCAGCGGTGAGGGAGAGAGCGACCGTCGCCTCGGGCTCGGAGCCGCCCCGATCGCATTCGTGGCCATCCTCCTCGTCGCGCTCTTCGCGACGCTGACCGCGGGGCAGGCGAACGCCGCCACCCCGGTCATCGTGAACACCAGCTCGACCGGCGGCCAGACCAACTGGCTCGAGAGCTTCGCGACCGGTGGCGAGGGCGACGGCGGCGACAACCGCTCCCAGATCAAGATCTCCCTGCTGGTCAAGCACGATCCCGGCCGCAAGGTCACCGGGATCCGGGTCGACGACGACTACGACGGGACCAACAACACCGCGTCCAAGGCGATCAAGTCCGTGACCGCGCAGCAGCCCACCGTCCAGGGCGGCTACCAGTACTCCCGCGTCTCCCTGACCTACAACGCCCCGTCGAGCGGAACCGGGATGAGCTGCCCCGTGATCGGGACCAGGACCCGCCGGACCGTGAAGCCGCTCCGGGTCATGGCCGTCCTGGACAACGCCGAGCAGACGGCCGTGTCGACCAGCGACATCAAGTTCACCGCGACCGGCCAGTGCCTCTCGGCTGAGGACTTCCCGTACATCAAGACCCGGAGCCAGAGCGCCACCTCGGTCAACACCGGCCAGTCGGTCACCTTCACCTACAACGGCGACGACCCGGACATCTCCGGCAACAGCGACTTCGGGGGCATCAACTACCGGCTGCGCCGGCTCAACAACGGCACCGTGATCAACAAGGGCAAGTCGTGCCCGGCCAACGGCGACAACGCCAACAAGACGCTGACCGTGGCCTTCCCCGACCGTGGCCGCTGGGTCGTCGAGGCCGAGCTGCTCAACAACAACGACTGCAACACGAACGACAACTCGGGCTACTGGTGGAACCTGGGGACCGTCGACGTCAACAGCCCCGCCTCCAGCAGCCCGACGCTCACCCTCAACGCCACGCGGCCCGAGATCGGCGGCACCTCGACGGTCACGGCGACCACCGACGACCCCGACGACAGCGGTCAGGGCGGACGCGTCGAAGCGATCGAGTGGGACCTCGACCAGAACACCGGCAACGGGGTCGGCGGCTTCGAGATCGCGGCCCTCGGCGACACGACCAGCGGCATCACCGCCGGCCAGAAGGTCCGCACCATCAACCCGGCGGGGATGACGCCCGGCCCGAAGACCGTCCGCGCCCGGGTGACCGACAACGGCGCCCTCGGCGGCGCCGACACGATCCGGCGCACGAGGACCGCGACCACGACCTTCCTCGTCGACACGCCGCCGGTGGCCCTGCCTGACTCCGTGCGCACGGTCTCCGGCTCCAACCTGCCGCTGGCCCTCGCCGGGACCGACGTGGACGGCGACACGCTGGGCTACTCGATCACCGCGGAGCCCGATCACGGCACGCTCTCCGGCAGTGGCGCCAGCCGCGTCTACTCGCCCGATCCCGGATTCGCCGGTACCGACAGCTTCACCTTCGAGGTCGACGACGGCTACGGCGGCACCAGCACCGCCGACGTCTCCGTCCGGGTGGACCCGGACGTCGCCGGGTTCGCCGGGCCGGACGGGGAGATCGACTCCCGCGCCGGCGAGATCGAGTTCGGCTCGTCCGTGGACGGCGCCACCTTCGAGTGCTCGATCGACGACTCCGCCTGGGAGGCGTGCACCTCGCCCTGGGCCCTCACCGACCTCGAGGACGGCGAGCACACCATGCGCACCCGGGTCACCGCCAACGGGCTGCTCAACCCCGACGCCGAGGCGGCCACCTGGACCGTCGACGCCTTCCCGAAGGTGCAGATCGACGACGGGCCCGACGCCCAGTCCAACTCCACCGGCGTCGCGGTCGACTTCTCGCTGGCCGAGGCCGGCGCGACCGTCACCCCGACCTCGGAGTGCCGCCTCGACGACCTCGAGTGGGCGCCCTGCCTCAGCCCGGCCACCTTCGATGACCTCGACGACGGTGACCACACCATCGCGATCCGGGCGACCGACGCGTTCGGCAAGCAGTCCACGGAGACGGTCGAGTGGACCATCGTCACCGCCGGCAGCTCGACCACGATCAACGCCCCGGTCCCGGACGCCTTCACCCGCAACCGCTCGGCGACGATCAACTTCAGCGCGACCGGCGACGTCCAGTCCTTCGAGTGCTCGCTCGACGGCTCGGGCTGGGCGCCGTGCGCCAGCCCGGCGCAGCTGACCGGGCTCGCCGACGGCAGCCATACCTTCCGGGTCCGTTCGATCGACGCGCTCGGCAACGAGGAGTCGCTGCCCGCCCAGATCAGCTGGACCGTGGATCGGGTCAGCCCCGAGGTGACGATCACCTCGGGCCCCAACGGGCCGATCCCGGCCGGCCCCGCCGCGTTCGCCTTCAAGTCGAACGAGAGCCACTCGACCTTCGAGTGCAAGCTGGACGACGCCGACTACGTCGCGTGCAGCTCGCCGTTCCGCCTGCCGGCCGATCTCGCCGACGGCGGCCACGCCTTCCGGGTCGCGGCGATCGACCGCGCCGGGAATCGCTCGCTGGCGCCCCTGCGCAGCTTCCGCGTCCTCTCGGCGGCGCCCCAGGTCAACCTGACCGGCGGTCCTTCCCAGGGCGAGGTGACCAGCTCGACCGCGGCCGAGTTCGGCTTCGCCGCCGCCACGCCGACCGCCGGCTACGAGTGCCGGATCGACGGTGGAGAGTGGGCGCCCTGCGAGGCGCCGACCAGCATGACCGGCCTGCTCGACGGACCCCACAGCTTCGCCGTGCGGGCCGTCGACGAGGTCGGCAATCGCACCGTCGAGCCGACCGTGCGCGACTGGACGGTCGACACCGTCGCACCCGAGACCTCGATCACCGAAGGCCCCGCGGCCCGGACCGACGCGGTCGAAGCGTCCTTCCGGTTCGCCTCGTCCGAGCCGGGAAGCACCTTCGAGTGCTCGCTCGACGGATCCCCCTTCATCGCCTGCGCGTCGCCGGCCGCCTACGGCTCGCTGACCGACGGTGAGCACGTGTTCCGGGTCCGCGCGACCGATGCCGCCGGCAACCGCGACACGACCCCGGCCACCCGTGGCTGGACCGTCGACACCACCGTGCCGACCCCTCCCGACCCGCCTGAGGAGCCGGCCGAGGCCGAGCCCTGCACCTTCGTGAAGGAGCAGGAGAGCTGCGGCGATCCGTACCTCGTCGCCTCGGCGCGCGCTCCCTTCCGGAAGAGGAAGGGCAAGGGCAGGATCAGCTTCGAGGCCGATTCCGGCGGTGCCGCGCTCCGTCAGGTCGTGGCCCGCCTCCCGATCGGACTGCGGTCCAAGGCGACCTCCGGCAAGGCCGGGCGCAAGATCGGCAAGGTCGTCCTCACCGGCAAGACTCGGACCGTGCTGCGGCTCCGGCTGCCTCGCCGCGTCAAGCGGGCAAACCTCGTCGCCAGGGTCGCCGGCGGCCCGAGCGTCACGCTCAAGCCGCGGACGATGACGCTCCGCGATCTGCCCGCCGGCACGACCGGGATCAAGATCAAGGTGAAGTCCACCCGTGGCCTGAAGGTGATCACCTCGACCTGCGGCACGCGGCTCTGGCGGGCCGTCATGACCGACGCCGACTCCAACCGGGAGGGCGTCGATGCCCGAGCGGATGTCACCTGCGTCCGAAAGGGGAACCGATGAACCGCGCGATCCGCTGCCTGCTGCCGCTGGGCCTGCTCGCCTTCTTGCTCGCGTTCGCCGGCCCGGCCAACGCCCAGAAGGTGGCCAACCCGGGCACCTTCAACTTCAAGCTGAACTCCGGCGTGATGAAGGTGAAGGACCAGGAGTTCCCCTTCGACGACTCCCAGAACATCAACTTCAACGGGACCGTCGACAAGAACGGGAACATCAACATCCCGACGATGACCTTCCCCGACTTCCTGCTCGAGAACATTCCGGTGCTCGGCAGCCTCACGGTGAAGATCAACGTGGTCGGGCCCACCACCGGCTCGATCAACCCCCTGACCGGCGCGGCGTCGCTCCGGCTCCGGGTCTGGATCAAGATCGACGGTCTCGGCGCGTGTCACATCGCGTCGGCGAGCAGCCCGGTCGACGTCAACGCACTGGTGACGGGGACTTCGCAGCACCCCGGCAGCTCGTTGGTCCGTACGGGCAGCCCGTACAACCTGACGAGCGGGCACATGAGCCTGGTCAACGCGACCTTCAGCGCCCCGGGGGCGCAGGACTGCAAGATCGGCGGGTTCATCGGGGCCGACGGCCAGGTGAACGACCAGGTCGGGCTGCCTTCGGCTGCGGGCAACAACGCGGCCGAGTTCAACATCACGACCAACACGAAGCTGACCCGCGCGATCGTCCCGGCCCTCACCGCGAGTCCGGCGAGCGGCACGGCGCCGTTCGCCACCACGCTGAACGCGGGTGGATCGACGGCCGTGGCCGGGGTCAAGGAGTACCGCTGGGACTTCACCAACGACGGCACGATCGACCAGACGACGACCACTCCGACGACGACCCACACCTACACGTCCGGCGGCACCCCGACCGCCAGGGTCCAGGTCGTCGACACCGAAGGTGACGTCGCCGACGCGACCCGGCAGCTGACCGTCACCGCGTTCCCCGACCTGCAGATCGGGGTCACCCACGACGGCGACTTCCGGGTCGGCAGCCCCGGTCGCTACCGAGTCAACCTGAAGAACGTCGGCTACGCCGCCACCAGCGGCGCGGTCAACGTGACCTCGACCCTGCCCGCCGGCCTCACCTACGCCTCGAGCACCGGCTCCGGCTGGAGTTGCTCCGCCTCCGGCCAGGACCTGTCCTGCAGCCGCACGTCGGCGATCGCGGTCAACGCGAACGCCCCCGAGCTGGCGGTCGACCTCGATGTCGGCCCTGCCGCGCACGGCCAGGTCGAGCCGACCTTCACCGTGGCCGCCGCCGGCGACAACGGCCCCGGCAACGACTCGGCCTCGGACCCGACCACCGTCCGGGCGACCGACCTCCGGGCCAAGGTGAGCCACGCCTCCCACGCGATGCTGCCCGGGCCGGACCCGGCCAACGTGATCGAGCTCTCGGCCGAGAACGTCGGCGACGCCGCCACGGTCGGACCGACCGTGATGAAGAACGAGCTGCCGGCCGGCCTGACCCCGCTCACCGCCTCCGGCAATGGCTGGGACTGCGAGATCGTCGACCAGCTCGTGACCTGCACCCATCCCGGTGCGATCGCGCCCGGGGAGGAGACCGACCCGATCTCGGTGACGGTCGACGCCGCCCTGGAGCCGGGCTCGATCGGCACCACCGTCCAGAACGAGGCCACCGTCACCACCGCCGACGACCTCGATCCCGGCAACGACACGGCCACCGACCCGACCCTGATCCTCGACGGGCAGGACATCGGCCTGAGCAAGTCTCACGAGGGCAACTTCACCGCCGGCAAGCAGGGCCAGTATGAGCTGCTCGCCGAGAACTTCGGCACCCGTGCGACCACCGGCCCGACCACGGTCACCGACGACCTGCCGGAGGGGCTCACCTTCGTCTCGGCGGACGGCGGGGCCGACTGGGTCTGCGACGAGGATGAAGGCACGGTCACCTGCGTCCACGACGAGCCGATCGAGGCGGGCGGGACCGCGCCGGCGATCGAGCTGACGGTCATGGTCGGGGTCGAGGCCATCCCGGCGGTCACCAACGCGGCGTCCGTCGCGACCGCGGACGATCCGAACCCGGCCAACGACAACGCCGCCGACGAGACGGTCGTCCAGGCCATCGACCTGGTGATCGAGAAGTCGCACGAGGGCCTGATCCGGGTCGGGCACCAGGCGGAGTACACGCTCGCCGTCCGCAACGCCGGAGACTCACCCTCGGTCGGGGCCACCACGGTCACCGACGAGCTCCCCGCCGGCCTTTCGTTCGTCTCCGCCGACGGCGGCCCGGACTGGGCCTGCGGCGAGGCCGGCGGCACCGTCACCTGCGAGTACGAAGAGACCCTCGAGGCGGGCCAGCACGCGCCGGACATCGTCCTCACCGTCGCGGTCGGCCCGGCCGCGGCCCCTGAGGTCGCCAACACCGCCTCGGTGGCGACCCCGGACGACTTCAACCCGGCCAACGACGACGCGACCGACACCGCCACGGTGATCGAAGCCGACACGGCGGTCGCGATCTCCCGCACCGGAACCTTCCGGCCGGGTCACACCGGGACCTACCTGATCAACGTCCGCAACGAGGGCGCCGTGCCGACCACGGGCCAGACCGAGGTCGTCGTCTCGATCCCGGCCGGCCTCCAGTTCGTCTCGGCCTCCGGCTCCGGCTGGGCCTGCGGCGAGGACGCGGGCACCGTCACATGCACCCGGCCCGCCGGCCTCGGTGGTGGCGCCGCCGCCCCGGCGATCTCGCTCCGGGTGGGCGTCACCCCGGCCGCGGTGCCGGGAGTCGAGGCCACGGTCACCGCCACCACCGGCGGCGACCGGTACGCGGCCAATGACGTCGCCTCCGACACCGCCCAGGTCGTCGGCCCGGACCTCGGGATCGAGTCCGGCCACGACGGGCCCTTCCGCGTCGGGGACAGCCACTCCTACCTGCTCTCGGTGACCAACGACGGCACCGGCCCCACCACCGGCCCGATCACGGTCACCGACACCCTGCCCGCAGGGTTCGAGGCGACCGCGGCCTTCGGCGACGGCTGGGACTGCTCCTTCACCGACGCCACGGTCGAGTGTGGACGGACGGCCGCCCTCGCGGCGGGCGCGTCGACCGGCCAGGTCCGAATCGAGGTCCTCCCGACCGCGGCCGCGCTCCCCCCGGGGGAGACCGAGGCGACGCTTGACAACCAGGCGACGGTCACCACCGAGCTGGACGTCAACCCCGCCAACGACGAGGCCACCGATCCGACCGACCTGGTCGCGGTCGACCTCGCGCTCGGCATCGACGGCCCGAGCTCGATCGCGATCGGCGAGGTCGCCGAGTACGGGATCGAGGTGTCGAACCCGGGCAGCGCGACCACCAGCGGGATCGTCCGGGTCGTGGACACGCTCCCGTCCGGATTCACTCCGCGCACGTCCGGCGGCGAAGGCTGGGTCTGTGCCAGCACCGGAAGAAAGGTGACCTGCGACTACGGGCAGGCCTCCGTTCCCGGCGCCTCGCTGCCGTCCCTGACGATCCGCGCGCGGGCCGGGAGCGGTGCCGCCGGAACCGTCACCAACGCGGCGACCGTGACCACCGAGGGCGACGTCGCCCCGGGCAACGACTCGGACACCGCCGAGAGCACGGTCACCGCGGCGCCCGACCTCGACCTCGGGCTTCAGGCCCGGCCCCAGGCCGGCGGCAAGCTCCGGGTCGGAGCGGACGGCGGCTACACGGTCACCGTCCGGAACCGTGGCAGCGCACCGACCACCGGGCCGATCTCGGTCCGACTGGAGCTGCCCGCGGGGGTCAGCTTCCTCACCCTCGACCACGGGCAGGGCTGGACCTGCACCGGCGATCGCACCGTCACCTGCGGGCACGACGGCCCGATCGAGGCCGGCGAGGTCGCGACCTTCGGCTTCCTGGTGCAGATCAGCCCCTCGGTCGCCGACACGATCCAGGTCGAAGGGTCGGTCACCTCCGGCTCCGACCTGAACCCGGACAACGACACCGCGGTCGCCCTCAACGAGGTGGCCCGCATCGACCTCGCCCTGTCCCGGACGAGCCAGCCGGGCTGGACCAGGGGATCCCAGGGAACCTACGACCTGAAGGCGAGCAACCGCGGCACCGCGGCGACGACCGGCCCGACCGTGATCACGGAGAGCCTGCCGGTCGGCACGACCTTCTCCGGAGCCACCGGTGACGGCTGGGACTGCTCGGTCTCCGGGCGGAGCCTGCGCTGCGTCCATCCCGATCCGATCGCGGCCGGTAGAGACGCCGAGCTCCGGATCACCCTGGACCTCGGAGCTTCCGTCGGTTCGCTGATCGACGCCACGTCCACGGTCGAGACGCTGGACGACGCCGACCCGGCGAACGACAGCGCGACCGAGCAGATCCAGGTCGCCTCGGCCCCGCAGCTCACCTCGGGCCCGATCGGGATCCTGGCCGGCCGGACCACGGCCACGCGCAGCGGCGTGGTCGCCATCTGGCTGAGCTGCCCCCGCACGGCACCGTCCAAGTGCCGCGGCACGCTGACGCTCAAGACCGCCGGCAAGGTCCGGGTGAACCGCCGGAAGCGGGCCAAGCTGAAGCTCGGCAGCGCCCCCTTCGCGGTCGCTCCCGGACGCAGCGCCCCGGTCAGGGTCGCGCTGAAGAAGGCCGGTCTCAAGGCGTTCAAGCTGAACCGGAAGCTGCGGGTGAAGGTCACGGCCACCAACGCCGGGCTCCGCCCGAGCAGCAAGGCCGTCGTCGTGAGGAGAGGCCGATGAGAGCGGGAACGGACGACCGGAACGAGATGTCGGTGAAAGCGACCAAGGGAATAGAGATGACAAAGCGGATCGTTCTGGCCGGTATCGCGGCCCTGCTCCTCGCGCTCGGCGCGGCGGCCCCGGCCGCGGCGACCATGCCCGGCGGCAACGGCCTGCTCGTCTTCGCCAGCGGCCGCGACGGCAACTCGGAGATCTACGCCTCGACCGTCACCGGCAACACCCAGGTCAGGCTGACCGAGAACCCGGCGGCGGACACCGATCCGGCCTTCTCGCCCGACGGCAGCCGGATCGCCTTCGTCAGCGACCGCGACGGGGGAGACCGCGAGATCTACGTGATGGATGCCGACGGCTCCGACCAGACCCGGCTCACCGACCACGTCGGGGACGACATGGACCCGACCTGGTCGCCCGACGGCACCCGGCTCGCGATCCGCCGCAACGTCGACGGCAACAACGAGATCTTCGCGATCGACGCCGCCGACGGCGGCAACGCCGTGAACCTGACCGAGAACCCGGCGAGCGACTTCCTGCCGGACTGGTCGCCGGACGGCGACCAGATCGCCTTCCAGCGCTACGGCGGCAGCGGCACCGAAGTCGGTCTCGGCAACGAGGTCTACCTGATGAACGCCGACGGCTCCGGCCAGGTCAACCTGACCGACAACTCCGGCGCGATCAACGACGGCCGCCCGTCCTTCTCCCCGGACGGCACCCGGATCGCCTTCGACAGCAACCGGGAGGACTCCCGGTTCGAGCTCTACTCGATGGACCTCACCGGCGATGACGTGACCCGGCTGACCGATATCGAGCAGGGGTCCTCCCAGGAGGCGGCCTTCTCGCCCGACGGCACGGAGCTCGCGTTCCGCGCGGCCGGCGACGTCCCGTCGGAGACCCGGATCGCCGTCGCCCCCGCCGCGGGAGGAGCCGCGACCGCGGTGACCGCCGACACCACCGATGCCTCGCCCGCCTGGCAGGTCGATGACGCCGCGCCGGTCACCAACATCACGGGCGGCCCGGCCGAGGGGTCCACCTCGTCCACGGACACCGCCACGTTCAGCTTCGGCTCGTCCGAGTCGGAGGCCACCTTCGAATGCCGCCTCGACGACGGCGAATGGGCCGCCTGCGCCTCGCCGTGGGAGACGGGCTCCCTGACGGAGGGCGCGCACACGGCCTACGTCCGCTCGACCGATCTGGCCGGCAATGCCGAGTCGGTCCCCGCCCACCGCACCTGGACGGTGGACCTGACCGCACCGGTCGTGACGATCCAGTCCGGGCCGGAGCCGCTGACCGCGGAGACCGAGGCAACCGTCAGCTTCACCGTCGACGACGAGCAGGCCATCGCCGAGTGCCGTCTCGACTCGACCGACGATCTCGACTGGGAGGAATGCGAATCGCCCTTCGAGGTCGACGCCCTCGCCGACGGCGACCACAGGCTCGAGGTCCGGGCCGCCGATCCGGCCGGGAACGCCGGCGAGCCGGTCTCCCACGACTGGACCGTCGACACCAGCGCACCGGTCGTCGCCTTCGACGCCACGCCGCCCGCGCTGAGCAACGCGACCTCGCCCAGCTTCTCGTTCTCCGCCGACGACGCCGGTTCGACCTTCGAGTGCCGGATCGACCCGGTCGAGGCGACGGAGGAGGAGCCGGCCACCGAGTGGACCGACTGCGATTCCCCGCACGAGCTCGAAGGCCTCGCCGCCGGCCCGCACACGTTCGAGGTCCGGGCGACGAACCCGCTCGGCAGCACCGGCGATCCCGTCGCCCACTCCTGGGAGATCGACACGACCGCCCCGACGGTCGAGATCACCGCCCACCCGGCCGCTCTGACGAACGCCACCACCGCCTCCTTCGAGTACACGGTTGACGACTCGGCGGCTCTCGTCGAGTGCCGGATCGACGGCGTCGACGAGGGCGCCTGGGCCGAGTGCGAGCAGCCGGCCACCTACGACGACCTGGTCACCGGCGAGTACTCCTTCCTGATCCGGGCGACCGACGAAGCGGGCAATGTGAGCGAGCCCGTCTCCTTCGCCTGGGAGGTCGACGCCACCGCCCCGGTGGTCACGATCGAGGACGGGCCGGAAGCCCACACCTCACAGGGCGAGGCCAGCATCGGGTTCACCAGCGACGATCCTGACGCGACCTACGAGTGCCGTCTCGACTCGAGCGATCCCGACGCCTGGTCCGACTGCGAGTCCCCGTTCGAGGCCGAGGGCCTCACCGACGGCGACCATCGGTTCGAGGTGCGGGCCACCGACGCCCTCGGCAACGTGAGCGAGGTCGCCGACCATGCCTGGAACGTGGACCGGGCCGCGCCCGAGGTGACGATCGACGTCGCCCCGCCGGCGCTCAACGCCAGCATCAACGCGTTGTTCGAGTTCTCCGGCAACGAGTCGGACCTGGCCGCCGAGTGCCGCCTCGACCCGGTCGACGGGGACGAGGAAGGCTGGGAGGCCTGCGAGTCCCCGGTCGGCTACTCCGGGTTGGAGGACGGCGACCACCGGTTCGAGGTGCGGGCCACCGACCGGGCCGGCAACGTCAGCGACCCCGCCGTCCACGAGTGGGAGATCGCGACCGTCAAGCCGGTCGCGTCGATCCTCACCGGTCCCGCGACGCTGACCGACCAGAGCTCGGCCACCTTCGAGCTGGACAGCGACAACCCCGACGCGACCCTCGAGTGTCGACTCGACCCGGTCGAGGTGACCGACGAGTCGCCGGCCACCGAATGGACCGACTGCGCATCCCCGGTCGAGTACGAGGATCTCGCCGACGGCGAGCACTCCTTCGAGGTCCGCGCGACCGAGACGGACCAGGGGACCGGGCCGGTCGCGACCTGGAGCTGGACGGTCGACACGATCGTCCCCACGGTCGAGATCACCGGCGCCCCGGCCCCGATCAGCGGCACCGCCGACCCGTCCTTCGGGTTCGCCCCGAGCGAGCCGGGCACCACGGCGGAATGCCGCCTCGACCCGGTCGACGAGGCCGCACCGTGGACGGCCTGCATCTCGCCGATGGCCTACACCGGACTGGCGGAGGGCGAGCACCGCTTCGAGGTCCGCGTGACCGACGGGGTCGGTCACGTCAGCGAGCCGGCCGCCTACGACTGGATCGTCGAGACGATCCCGCCCGGGGTGACGATCGCCTCCGGCCCGGAGAGCCCGACGACCGAGATCTCGGCCCGGTTCGAGTTCGACTCGGAGAACCCGAACGCCGGCTTCGAATGCCGGATCGACGGTGGCGACTGGTCGGTCTGCGAGACCGGGATCGAGTACGACCAGCTCGAGGACGGGACGCACGAGTTCGAGGTGCGGGCGGTCGGCCAGGGCGCCGGCCCCGGCGCGATCGAGTCCCGGGCCTGGACCGTCGACACCGCGGTGCCGACCCTGACCATCGTCTCCGGGCCGGACAACGTCACCAATGCGGTCGACGCGACCTTCGAGCTGGCGATGAACAAGCCGGGCTTCACCTTCCGCTGCCAGCTCGACGCTGAGCCGGCGGAGGCCTGTGGATCCCCGGCCGAGTACTCCGGCCTCACCCCGGGGGACCATGTCTTCCGGGTGGATGCGCTCGACGGCGACGACCAGGTGGTCGACTCCGGGCAGTGGCAGTGGACCGTGCTCGCCGACCGCCCGGCAGCCGCGATCACCGACGGGCCGGCCGCCGCCTCGGCGTCCTCCACCGCGGTGATCCGGTTCGAGGCCGACCGGCCCGAAGCGACCTTCGAGTGCCGGGTTGATGGATCCGGCCCCTGGTCGCCCTGCACCTCGCCGGCGGGTCTCTCCGACCTCGCGGACGGCGCCCACTCCTTCGCGGTCCGGGCGGCGCTGCCCGGTGGCCCCGCCGGGAGCCCGGTCCAGCACGACTGGACGGTGGACACGACCGCGCCCGACGTCAGCATCAACGGCGGCCCGGGGGCGGCGACCACCGCCGATCAGGCGACCTTCACCATCACCACCGATGACCCGGGGGCGACCACCGAGTGCCGTCTGGACGGCGGCGCCTGGGCGGTCTGCGTCGGCGAGGTCACCTTCACCGGCCTGGCCGACGGGAACCACGTGATCCGGGCCCGGGCCGTGGACGAGGTCGGCAACACCAGCCTGGACCGGCGCGACTGGATCGTCGACCGGACCGCGCCGGTGACGACGCTGACCGGCAAGCCGGACGCTTCGACGACCGCGACCGACGCCCGCTTCGCCTTCGAGGCGAACGAGGCCGGGGCGGCCTTCGAGTGCCGGCTCGACGGCGGCGACTGGAAGGCATGCTCCTCGGCCCGTCAGGTCAGCGGCCTCGGCCTCGGCGACCACGAGTTCTCGGTCCGGGCGACCGACCGACTCGGCAACGTCGGCGAGCCCGCCTCCCATGCCTGGAAGGTCCTCGAGCCGGCACCACGGGGCTTGAAGCCGAAGATGGCGATCAAGCGCCGGATCAAGGTCGACCGTGACGGAACCTCCCACCTGGCGACGATGACCTGCCCCGAGGGACGGTGCCGGGTCATCGCCCCCAAGCGGGTCACGTTCCGGCTGCGCGGCAAGCGGTTCGCGCCGAGGATCAAGGCTCCCCGCAGCTATGCGCGCACGCGCAGCAGCGCGATCCTGCTGGTCAGCTCCCGGCAGGCCCGCCGGCTGATCAAGCGGTACGGCCCGGCGAAGATCAAGGTCAAGCTGACGGTCGTCTCGGACAACGGCAAGCGCCGCACCGCCACCGCGGTCGTCCGGCTGGTCGCGCCTCGCTGAGGTGACGATGCGCCCGGTCCTGGTCGGCTTCCTGCTGGTGCTGCTGGGGCTGGGCGCGAGCCCGGCCGCGGCCGAGCGGTACGTCGCGATGGGGGACTCCTACTCCGCCGGGACGGGCAGCAGCAGCTACGACCTCGACAACGACTGTCAGCGCAGCAGCAAGGCATACGGGCCGCTGATCAAGGGCGATCTCGGGGCGGGCAGCTCGTTCCGGTTCATCGCCTGCAGCGGCGCCCGGATCCCGCACATCACCGGCAGCGGTCAGAACGCCAATCCGGTCCAGTCGAGCGTGCTCGGCGCGGACACGCTGGACGTCACCATCTCGATCGGCGGCAACGACGCCGGCTTCGGCGACGTGCTGCTCCGGTGCGGGATGCCGCTGGTCAGCTGCGACGGGGACATCGACACGGCCCAGGCCTACATCGCGAACACGATGCCCGGCCAGCTCGACGCCGCCTACGCGAAGGTGCGGCAGAAGGCGCCCAACGCCCGGGTCGGGGTGCTCGGGTACCCGCGGCTCTTCCCGGCGAACGGGGATGACTGCTCCGCCGCGACCTTCTTCTCGGCGGGAGAGATCGCCCGGCTCAACCAGACCGCCGACATGCTGGCCGAGGTGTCACGCGACCGGGCGCGGGCCCACGGGTTCGCCTTCATCGACTCCCGCGCCGCCTTCCTCGGCCACGCTTGGTGCGAGGACGAGTGGATCAACGGCCTCTCCAACCCGACCAACAAGTCGTACCACCCGAACGACCGCGGCTACGTCGGCTTCGCCGGGATCACCCGCGGCGCGATGCTGGCCACGCCCGACCCCGCGTTCGCCCGGGGCGCCAACGGGCGGATCGCCTTCTCCTCCAGCCGCGACGGCAACAGCGAGATCTACGTGATCAACGGCAACGGCTCCTTCCCGCTGAACCTGACCGGCCA
>JBEBTS010000005.1:0-32649 GCA_040393665.1 Conexibacter woesei | reverse complement strand
CGGACAGCACCCCGCCCGATGGGGGAGGGCCGGAAGGAGAACCCGCCACCCCGGGAAAGCTCCTCACATGGAAACTCTTCAGATCACCGGGCCGGATTCGATCGACGAGATGCTCGGGCGAGAAGTCGGACCGACCGAGTGGCGTCGGGTCACGCAGGGCATGATCGACACCTTCGCCGAGCTCACCGGCGACCATCAGTGGATCCACGTCGACGTCGAGCGAGCCGAGGCCGAGAGCCCGTTCGGAGCGACCATAGCCCACGGCAACCTGACCCTCTCGATGATCGACGGGTTCCGGGATCAGCTGCTCGAGGTGACCGGGTTCCAGCTCGGCGTCAACTACGGGTGGAATCGGGTCCGCTTCCCGGCGCCGGTGATCACCGGCTCACGGGTGCGGGCGAAGGCCGAGCTGATCGGGGCGGAGGAAACCGGGACCGGCTGGCTCCAGTGCATCACCCGGTTCACGATCGAGATCGAGGACGCCGACGGCCGGCCCGCCGGCAAGCCGTGCTGCGTCGCCGACAGCGTCACCAGGCTCCTGGCCCCGACCCCGGGCTGAACCCGCATCGACCCGGGAGCGCGCCGACAGGCCGAAGTACCCCCAGTCGGTGTCGTGTGAGAACCACAACTGGGGGTACTTCGCCCGAGCCGACTGGCCCGAGCCGATCGAGGGCGGGGCTAACGGCCCTTGAACTCGGCGGTGCCGCCGGAGAGGAAGGCGGAGACGGCCTGGGCGGCGTCCTCGGTCCCCATCGCGTCGGCGATGCCGTGGCGTTCGAGCTGGAGGTGCTCGGTCAGGCTGTGGTCGAGGCTGGAGTGGACCAGGCTCTTCGCCATCCGCACGTAGTACGGGGACTTCGCGCCGAGCTTGGCGGCCTTCGCCTTGGCCCGGTCGATCAGCTCGTCGTGGGGCACCACCTCGGAGACCAGCTTCTCGGCCAGCGCCGCCTCGGGGCTGAGGTTGGGGTCGTTGAGCAGCAGCTCGACCGCGCGCGACGGGCCGACGACCCGCGGCAGGAAGTAGGTCATGCCGCCGTCGGGGGACACGCCGATCCGGCCGTAGGCGCAGGCGAGGAAGGCGCGCTCGCTGTCGGAGCAGAGACGGATGTCGCAGGCCAGGGCGAGCGAGAGCCCGGCACCGGCCGCGGGCCCGTTGATCGCGGCGATCACCGGGTAGGGGATCCGCTGCAGGTCGACGATCCCCTGATGGAGGGTCTCCGCGCCCGCGCGGACCGAGGCGACGATGTCCACGTCCGGGTCGTCCATCCCCTTCTTGAACCAGGTGAGGTCGCCGCCGGCGCAGAAGGCGCCGCCGGCGCCGGTGATGATCAGCGCGCGCAGCGGAGCCTGGTCGGCCAGCCAGCCGAACGCGATCGGGAACTCGGCGATCATCCCCGGGTCCATGGCGTTGAACGCTTCGGGACGGTTCAGGGTGAGGATGCCGATCTCACCCTCGATCTCGATCGAGAGGTTTTCCAGGGCGGGGGGAGTGGGGATCTGGGTGGCCATCGGGAGGGCAGGCTACCCCAATGCCTACCCTGTAAGTCGTGGATCTGCCGCGAGAAAACGAAGACCGGCCCGATCGGGAGGCCCAGATCGTCGCCGAGCGGCGTTCGCTCCCCGACGAGCCCGGGGTGTACCTCTTCCGGGACCGCGACGACGAGGTGATCTACGTCGGCAAGGCCGTCTCGATCCGCAAGCGGGTCGCCTCCCACTTCAGCGGCGGCAACGCCGAGATGACCAGCCTGGTCGAGCGGTTCGAGTTCCTGGTCACCGGCACCGAGTCCGAGGCGCTGATCGCCGAGCAGAACTTCATCAAGCGGTACCGGCCGCGGTTCAACATCAAGCTCCGCGACGACAAGTCCTACCCCTACATCGCGGTCAGCCTCGACGAGGACTACCCGCGGGTCTACTTCACCCGGGAGCGGCACCGCCCGGGACGGGCCTACTTCGGGCCGTTCTCCTCGGCGCGGCGGGTGCGCGAGACGCTCGACCTGCTCGGCAAGCTGTTCCAGTTCCGCACCTGCGAGGGCCGAGAGCCCGGCAGGAAGTCCGGCAGCCCCTGCCTCGACTACTTCATCAAGCGGTGCGGGGCGCCCTGCGTGGACTACGTCAGCCGGACCGAGTACCGGGCCTCGATCGACCAGGTGGTCGACTTCCTGTCCGGGCGCTACGACCAGATCGAGCGCGACCTCGAAGCCCGGATGGAGGAGGCAGCGGCGGGCCAGGACTTCGAGACCGCCGCGGTCTTCCGCGACCGCCTGCTCGCCGTCCGCTCGCTGTTCGAGCGGCAGCGGATCTCCGGCTCCAAGGTCGGGACCGCCGACCTGATCGGCGTCGCCGTGACCGGGACCGACGCCAACGCCCAGGTCTTCCAGGTGCGCGACGGGATCCTCGCCGAGCGCCAGTCCTTCTACCTCGAGAACCCGGCCGGAAGGGACCTGGACGAGGTCACCGCCGAGTTCATCGAGCAGTACTACACGGCTTCCCCGGCGATCCCGAAGCGGATCGTGCTCGGGCCGGAGATGGCGGAACGGGCACCGGACCTGGAGCAGTTCCTCAGCGACCGGCGCTCCGGCGCCGGGGTCGAGATCCGGATCGCCGAGCGGGGCGACACCCGCCGGCTCCGCGAGCTCGCCGAGCGCAACGCCCGGCTCGCCCTCGACCAGGACCGGCTGCGGTCCGAGCACCGCCAGCAGCGCCGGGTCGAGTCGCTCTCCTCGCTGGCCGAGGCGCTGGGCATGGCCGAGCTGCCGGTGCGGATCGAGGGCTTCGACATCTCCAACCTGGGCGGCACCCACACGGTCGCGTCGATGGTCGTCTTCGAGGGCGGCCGGCCGAAGAAGTCCGACTACCGCCGCTTCAAGGTGCGGGGGGAGGAGGGGCACGAGGGCCCGGACGACTTCGCCTCGATGGAGGAGGTGCTGGGACGGCGGATCGCCCGGTACCGGGAGCAGGCCGACCTCTCGCCCCACGACGGCAGCCGCGACCCCAGCTTCGCCTCGCTGCCCTCGGTGGTGATGATCGACGGCGGCAAGGGCCAGCTCGCGGCCGGGCTCCGGGTGCTGCAGGAGTTCGTCGACCTCGGCGTGACCGTGATCAGCCTGGCCAAGCGGGAAGAGGAGGTGTTCATGCCGGGCAGCTCGAAGCCGCTCGACCTGCCCCGCGACTCCGAGGGCTCGATGCTGCTCCAGCGGGTCCGCGACGAGGCCCACCGGTTCGCGATCACCCACCATCGCGGACGGCGCGACCGGGCGATGACCGAATCCGCCCTCGACGGCCTCCGCGGGGTCGGCCAGGCCAGGAAGCGCCTGCTGATCAAGCACTTCGGCTCGCCGGACCGGCTCATGGACGCGACCCGGGAGCAGATCGAGGCGGTACCCGGCCTGCCCGGTAAGGTGGCTCGCGACATTCACGAGCAACTGAACAGGATCTGAGGGAAGTGTCCGGGGAAGAGAGACCGGCCGCCGCGGCGGCTGACGAAGGCGCGACGGAGGGGAAGGAAGTCCGCCTGGTCGTGATCACCGGCCTCTCCGGGGCCGGGAAGTCGGCGGCGATCGCCGCCTTCGAGGACAACGGCTACTTCTGCGTGGACAACCTGCCACCGCAGATGATCGGCGCCCTCGGCGAGCTGTTCAAGCTCCCGGGAAGCGGCGTCGAGCGCGCCGCCGTGGTCTCCGACGTGCGCAGCGGCGAGTACTTCGACCAGCTGCTCGAGGTCCTCGACGACCTCGACAGCGAGGGCCTGGACCCGATGCTGCTCTTCCTCGAGGCCCACGAGGAGATCCTCACCGACCGGTACAAGGAGACCCGACGCCGCCATCCGCTCGCCCCGGAGGGCCGGATCCTCGACGGGATCGCCCACGAACGGGAGCTGCTGGCGCCGCTGCGGGCCCGGGCCGACTTCGTGATCGACACCTCGAACGTGACCGCGGCGATGCTCCGCCGCCGGATCACCGAGGAGATCGTCGAGAAGGAGGAGGAGGGCAAGATGGCCGTGACCCTGCTCACCTTCGGCTTCAAGAACGGGCCGCCGCGCGACGCCGACATCACCCTCGACGTGCGGTTCCTGCCGAACCCGCACTACGACCCCCGCCTGCGCCCGATGACCGGCCTCGACCAGGAGGTCCGCGACTACGTCGAGGAAGGCACCCAGGCGGGCGAGTTCTACGGGCGGCTGATGCCGCTGGTCGACTTCCTGATCCCGGCCTACGTGGCCGAGGGCAAGAGCCACCTGACGATCGCGATCGGCTGCACCGGCGGCCGGCACCGGTCGGTGACCGTGGCCGAGCGGGTGTGGCGGGACCTCAACTCCCGGGACGACGTGATCGTCCGGGTCACCCACCGCGACCTGGCCTGAGCCCCAGCCGTGTCCGAGCCAGTCATAACGATCGAGGGGCTGCGCAAGTCCTATGGGGAGAAGGAGGCCGTGCGGGGGATCGACCTCGAGATCCAGGCACGGGAGGTGTTCGCCGTGCTCGGGCCGAACGGGGCCGGCAAGACGACCACCATCGAGATCCTCGAGGGCTACCGCGACCGGACCGCCGGCCGGGTCGAGGTCCTCGGGGTCGACCCCGGCAACCCGACCCGGGCCTGGCGGGAGCGGATCGGGATCGTCCCCCAGGAGACCACCCTGCAGCCCTACCTCACCGTGCGGGAGTCGCTGGAGCTCTACTCCGGGTACTACGACCGCCCGCGGCCCGTCGACGAGGTGATCGGCCTGGTCGGCCTGTCGGGCCAGGAGGACGTCCGCGCGGGCAAGCTCTCCGGGGGGCAGAAGCGCCGGCTCGACGTGGGAATCGCCCTGGCCGGCGACCCGGACCTGCTCTTCCTCGACGAGCCGACGACGGGCTTCGACCCCTCGGCCCGCCGCCAGGCCTGGGAGATGGTCTCCGGCCTGCGCGACCTCGGCAAGACCGTGGTGCTGACGACCCACTACATGGACGAGGCCCAGGCCCTGGCCGACCGGGTGGCGATCATCCGCGACGGCCGGATCGTCGCCCTGGACACGCCGCAGGGCCTCGGCGGCCGCGAGAGCCTCCCGACCCACATCACCTTCCGGCCGTCGCCGGGCTCGCCGATGCCGGAGGTGCCGGGCCTGCGCCGGTCGACGGCCGGGGCCGATGACGAGCTGGTCCGATTCGAGTCCGACGACCCGGTGGCCGACCTCAACCGACTCACGGCTTGGGCGCTCGAGCACGAGGTCGAGCTGGGCGACCTCGAGGTCCGCCGGCCCAGCCTCGAGGAGATCTACCTCGAGGTGACCGGGGAGGAGCCCGCATGAGCTCGCTGCGCCTGGTCCTGCATGAGTTCCGCTACGACCAGAAGGTCTTCTGGCGGAACCCGTCCTCGGTCTTCTTCACGGCGATGCTGCCGGTGATCTTCCTGGTCATCTTCGCCACGATCTTCGGCGATTCCGAGGTCCAGGGGATGGGGATCGACACCACGACCTATTACATCCCGGCGATCGTCACGCTGGCGGTGGTGTCGGCGACCTTCGTCAGCCTGGCGATGAACGTCACCATCGACCGCGAGGCCGGGCTGCTCAAGCGGGTCCGCGGGACCCCGCTGCCGGCCTGGGTCTTCATCGCCGGCCTGGTCGGCAACGCCTTCGTGATCTCGCTGGTGATGCTGGTGGTGATCTCGCTGGTCGGCCTGGCGTTCTACGGCGTGCCGATCCCCTGGGACCACCTGCCGGCGCTGATCGTGACCCTGCTCGTGGGAGCGGCCTCGTTCTGCTGCCTGGGGCTGGCCCTGACCGCGGCGATCCCGACCCGGGAGGCGGCCTCGGCGATCACCAACCTGATCTCGCTGCCGCTCTACTTCCTCTCCGGGGTGTTCATCCCCGAGGGCGAGATCCCCGACGGAGTGCTGACCGTGGCCGGCTTCCTGCCGGTCCGGCCCTTCTTCCAGGCGTTCCTCTCCTCGTGGGATCCGCTGACCGTCGGCTCCGGCTTCGAATGGGGCCACCTGGCGGTCGTCGCGGCCTGGGGCGTCGCCGGGCTGCTGATCGCGGCACGCTGGTTCCGCTGGTCTCCGCGGGCCTGAACCGCGCTTCCTCCGGGGGTCGGCACGAACCTTGACGGGCGTCACGTCGTTTGCCGCCCCGACCGACTAGCCTGCTGGGGTGCTACATCACGTCGTTCTCGAAGTCTCTGACCTTTCACGCGCATCTGATTTCTACGATTCGCTCCTCTCGCCGCTCGGCTGGCGCCGCCATGTGAACCAGGCGGGCACCATCGGCTACGGGATATCCCGCCCGATCCTCTTCATCTCGGAGCGGACCGGAGCCAGGGCCGAAGGCTCCCTGATCAGCCTCGGTGCGCCCGGGATCGCCGCCGTCAAGGCCGCCTGGGAGGGCGGCTGCCGGGCCGGCGGCTCGAACGTGGCCCAGCCGGGGGAGACCAGCGCCCACGGCTCCGGCTCCTACTCCGCCTTCCTGCGGGACCCGGACGGCCACGACATCGAAGTCACCGTCGGCACCGACTGAGCCCGGCGCTCTCCGCCGGGACCGCCGCCGGCCCCGTCACGGGGCGGGCGGCCCTGCCGCGGGCACCCCAATACAATCGGGGTCCCAACCCCAAGTTCTCCCAGGAGGCGGTAGCGAATGAGTGTCAAGGTGGCGATCAACGGTTTCGGACGGATCGGACGGAACGTGTTCCGTGCGGCCCAGGCGGCTAACGCCGACATCGAGTTCGTTGCGATCAACGATCTGACCGACAACGAGACCCTGGCTCACCTGCTCAAGTACGACTCGATCCTCGGCCGGTTCGACGGCACCGTGGAGGCCACCGAGGGCTCGATCATCGTCAACGGCAACGAGATCAAGGCCCTCTCCGAGCGGGACCCGGCCAAGCTCCCGTGGTCCGAGCTGGACGTCGACGTCGTGCTCGAGTCGACCGGCTTCTTCACCGCGCGGCCCGACGCCGCCAAGCACCTGGAGGCGGGCGCCAAGAAGGTCATCATCTCGGCCCCGGCCAAGGACCCGGACGTGACCGTGGCCCTCGGCGTCAACTTCGGCGACTACGACCCGGAGAACCACCACATCATCTCCAACGCGTCGTGCACGACCAACTGCCTGGCGCCGTTCGCCAAGGCGATCAACGATTCGGTCGGCATCGAGTACGGGCTGATGACCACGATCCACGCCTACACCTCGGATCAGCGGCTGCAGGACATGCCGCACAGCGACCTCCGTCGCGCCCGCGCCGCCGCCCAGAACCTGATCCCGACCACGACCGGCGCCGCCAAGGCCGTCGGCCTGGTTCTGCCCGAGCTGGCCGGCAAGCTCAACGGCTTCGCCGTCCGCGCCCCCGTCATCACCGGCTCCGCGGTCGACCTCACCTTCACCCCCTCCAAGGCGACTTCCGCCGAAGAGGTCAACGCCGCCGTCAAGGCCGCGGCCGAGGGCGAGCTCAAGGGGATCCTGTCCTACACCGAGGACCCGATCGTCTCGACCGACATCGTCGGCGACCCGCACTCGTCGATCTTCGACGCCCAGCTCACCCAGGTGATCGGCGACGGCAACCTGGTCAAGGCCGTCTCCTGGTACGACAACGAGTGGGGCTACTCGAATCGCTGCGTCGAGCTGCTCGGCAAGGTCATCTAGGCGGCCGACCGGCGGCAGCGGGAACCGCGCAGATGGCATTCGGCAAGGCGTCCGTCCGCGACGCCGAGGTTGACGGCCTCCGGGTCCTGGTCCGGGTCGACTTCAACGTCCCCTTGGATGGGGGACGGGTCACCGACGACACCAGGATCCGGGCCGCGCTGCCGACGATCGAGGACCTGATCTCCCGGAACGCCCGGGTGATCCTGTGCTCCCACCTCGGCCGTCCCAAGGGGCAGGTCGTCCCGGAGCTGTCCCTGGCCCCGGCGGCCGAGCGGCTCTCGAGCCTGATCGGCCGGCCGGTCGTCCTCGCTCCCGACGTGGCGGGCGAGGGCGCGAAGGAGGCCGTCCAGGCGCTGGAGCCGGGCGGCGTCGTCCTGCTGGAGAACACCCGGTTCGAGCCGGGGGAGACCGCGGACGATCCGGCGCTGGCCGAGGCGCTGGCCTCGCTGGCCGACCTCTACGTGAACGACGCCTTCGGCGCCGCGCACCGCGCCCACGCCAGCACCGCCGGGGTGGCCCGGCTGCTGCCGGCCTACGCCGGCCTGCTGCTGGAGCGGGAGGTCGAGAACCTGACCGCCGTGGCCGACGACCCGGCCCGACCGCTGGTCGTGGTGCTCGGCGGCGCCAAGGTCTCGGACAAGGTCGGCGTGATCGACCGCTTCCTCGAGATCGCCGACCAGATCCTGATCGGCGGGGCGATGTGCTTCCCGTTCTACAAGGCCCAGGGCCACACGATCGGGGGGTCGCTCTGCCACGACGACGACGTCCCGCTGGCCCGGGAGGCCCTTGACAAGGCCGCCGCGGGCGACTGCGAGCTGGTGCTCCCGACCGACCTCTCGCTCGGCCGGGAGTTCTCGGCCGACACCGAGCACGACCACCTCGACGGGGTCGACGTGCCCGACGGCTGGATGGGCCTGGACATCGGCCCGGGATCGGCCACCTCCTATGCCGCCCGGATCGAGGCGGCCGGCACCGTCCTCTGGAACGGGCCGATGGGAGCCTTCGAGCTGGCGCCCTTCGCGGCCGGCACCCGCACCGTCGCCAACGCGGTCGCCGCGTCGGCGGCCCGCACCGTGGTCGGCGGCGGCGACTCGGTCGCCGCGCTGGTCAAGTTCGACCTGACAGACAAGATCGACTGGGTCTCGACCGGCGGCGGCGCCTCGCTGGAGCTGCTGGAGGGCAAGGCCCTCCCCGGGGTCGACGCCCTCAAGGAGGCATGATCAATCCATGAGCCGACGTCCCTTCATCGCCGCCAACTGGAAGATGAACAAGACGGCCGCCGAGGCCGACGAGTTCCTCGACTCCTTCCTGCCGACCCAGTCCGCGGACGGGCCGGAGGTCGTGATCTGCCCGACCTACCTGGCACTTTCGCGAGTGGCCGCCCGCTGCGCCGGCACCCCGGTTCGGAGCGCGGCCCAGAACATGTACTTCGAGGACTCCGGAGCCTTCACCGGCGAGATCTCGGCGCCGATGCTGCTCGACCTCGGGGTCGACGCGGTCGTCCTCGGCCACTCCGAGCGCCGGCAGCTCTTCGGGGAGACCGACGAGGCTCTGGCCCGCAAGGTCCGCCGGGCCCTGGAGGCCGGCATCCAGCCGATCCTCTGCGTCGGCGAGACCGAGGCCGAGCGTCGCTCCGACGACACCGACGCCGTGCTCTCCCACCAGGTCCTGACCGACCTGGCCGAGGTCCACGACTCCGACCTGGAGAAGGTCGTGATCGCCTACGAGCCGATCTGGGCGATCGGCACCGGCCTCACCGCCACCCCGGAGCAGGCCCAGGAGGCGATCCACTTCATCCGCAACCTCCTCCGTGGCCGCGACCCGGAAGCGGCCCAGAAGGTGCGCATCCTCTACGGCGGCTCGGTCAAGCCGGGCAACGCCGCCGAGCTGCTCGCCCTGCCGGACATCGACGGGGCCCTGGTCGGCGGCGCCGCCCTCGACCCGGACGACTTCGGCGCGATCGTCGCCGCCGCGCCCGCGGAGTAGCCGGTGGCCGACCGACCGAGCGCTCCCGAAGGCCTGCCGGTCCCCGGCTTGGCCCTGGTCATCCTCGACGGCTGGGGGCTCGCCCCCGCCGGCCCGGGGAACGCGATCTCGCTGGCCGAGACGCCGAACTTCGACCGGCTCTGGGAGCGGTTCCCGACCACGCAGCTGTCCGCCCAGGGCCCGGACGTGGGCCTGCCGGAAGGGCAGATGGGCAACTCCGAGGTCGGTCACCTCAACCTCGGCGCCGGCGCGATCGTCAAGCAGGACCTGGCCCGGATCGACACCGCCGTCGCCGACGGCTCCTTCTTCGAGAACGAGGCCCTGGTGGCGGCCTGCCAGCGGGCGGCCGCCAGCCCCCGGGGCCGGCTCCACTTGATCGGCCTGGTCTCCGACGGCGGGGTCCACTCCGGCTGGGAGCACCTCGAGGCATGCGTCGAGCTGGCCTCCCAGGAGGGCGTCCCGGACCTGGTCTTCCACGCGATCACGGACGGGCGCGACACCCTGCCGCACGGCGGCAAGGGATACGTCGGCGAGCTGGAGCGGTGGCTGCGCTCCGCCGGCCGGGTCGGCACGGTCAGCGGCCGCTACTACGCGATGGACCGCGACACCCGCTGGGAGCGGGTCAAGCTGGCCTACGACGCGATCGTCCACGGGGAGGGGCCCAAGGCGGCCAGCTCCGCCGAGGCGATCGCCACGGCCTACGAGCACGATCAGACCGACGAGTTCATCACCCCGACCGTGATCGGGGACTACGACGGGGCCTCCGAGGGCGACGTCGCCGTCTTCATCAACTTCCGGCCGGACCGGGCCCGTGAGCTGACCATGGCCCTCGCGGATCCGGCCTTCGACGGGTTCGCCCGCTCCGGCGGCCCGCTGCTCGACCTGACCACGATGACCGTCTACCGGGAGGGGTGGCCCTACCCGGTCGCCTTCCCGGAGCAGCGTCCCGCGGTGACCCTGGCCCAGGTGATCGCCGAGGCCGGCGGTCGCCAGCTCCACGTCGCGGAGACCGAGAAGTACCCGCACGTCACCTACTTCTTCAACGGCGGCCGCGAAGAAGAGTGGAACGGGGAGGAGCGGCGCATGGTCGAGTCCCCCCGCGACGTCCCGACCTACGACCACAAGCCCGAGATGAGCGCCGAGGCCGCCGCCGACGCGTTCACCGCCGGCTGGCGCGAGGACTCGCCCCGCTTCGGGATCATCAACTTCGCGAACCCGGACATGGTCGGGCACACCGGCGTGATACCCGCCGCAGTGGAGGCGATCGAGGCGGTCGACGCCTGCCTCGGCCGGGTCGTCGAGACCGTGCTCGAGTCCGGCGGCGCCTGCCTGATCACCGCGGACCACGGCAACGCCGACAACATGCTGGAGCCGGACGGCTCGCCGAACACCGCGCACTCGCTCAACCCGGTCCCGTTGATCCTCACGGTGGAGGGCCCGCGGCTGGCCGATGGCGGGATCCTCGCCGACGTCGCCCCGACCATCCTGCAGGCGCTCGGAATCGAGCAGCCGGCGGGCATGACCGGCCGTTCGCTGATCGAATAGATTGAAAGTTATATTTCGGCGCTGAAAGAATGTCTACGACTCTGTAAGAGCGCTTACCATTGAAGGATGGATGTATCTGATCCCTTCGGCCGGTTGATTCCAGGGGCGGACAGCGCTGTGCTGAGCGTTCTCGCCATGACGTCCGAATTCCGTTCGGGCAGTGAGATCGCTCGTCTCGCCCACAGGTCCCATCCAACGGCGATCAAGATATTGAAGCGGCTTGCGGACCAAGGTGTCGTCGAATCGATCGAGTCCGGTAGGTCAACCCTCTACACCCTGAACCGGAATCACCTGGCGGCCGACCCGATCATCGAGTTGGCGACTCTGCGTTCGACTCTCTTCGAGAGGCTTCGAGAGCAAGTCCAGTCGTGGGCGGTGCCCCCTGTCAGCGTGACCGTGTTCGGATCAGCGGCACGGGGCGATGGTGACGAGTCGAGCGACATCGACCTGCTCGTGGTGAGGCCGGAAACGGTCGATCCGGGATCGGACGCCTGGATCGAGGGTCTTGCCCGGTTGCGGCGACTCACCTACCGTTGGACCGGCAACCATCTGGCATCCATCGAGATCGGCGAGGATGAGGTTCCCGAGATGCATCGCAACGACAGCTCGTTCTATGACAACGTGAAGCGTGATGGCATCCACATAGCCGGGAGACGCTTCTCTCGCCTCTCTCCGTTTGAAGCATGACCAAGGAGCAGAGAAGCAAGGAATGCTCGATGGGGGAAGCCCGCAAGCGTCTGGGCGATGCCAGGGAGTTTCTAGATGCGGCCGAGCTTTACGAAGACGGACCTGCGCAGGTCGCGGTGTCGAACGCGGTTCTCGCAGGGATCGCGGCATCGGATGCCGCCTGCTGCGCCATCTTGAAGAGACGGTCCAGATCGTCCGACCATCGGGATGCCTCTCTGCTGTTGGAGAAGATCACTGGTGGACGTGAGATCGCCAAGGAGTTCACCAGATTGATTTCGCTCAAGGACAAAGGCCAATACGGGATGGCTGACGTGCCGGCGAGCGATGCCAGAGCGGCGGTTCGGCAAGCGCGGCGCCTCGTCGAGTTCGCCGAGGGCTTGGTCTCTTGAGCCGGCATGTGAATATCCTCATCCGTCGATGAGGCACGACCCAGCAAGACTGACCTTCGCCATCGAGGCGCGTGACGGCGACGCCCGCCGCGGGACCCTCCAGACGCCCCACGGCCCGGTGGAGACGCCCGCCTTCATCCCGCTCGCGACCAAGGGATCGGTCCGCGGGATGGCCGCCCACGAGGTCCGAGACATGGGCTTCCAGATGGTCCTCGGCAACACCTACCACCTGCTGGTCGCGCCGGGCCCGGACCGGGTCGCCGCCGCCGGCGGGCTCCATCGGTTCATGGGCTGGGACCAGGCGATCATCACCGACTCCGGTGGCTTCCAGGTCTTCTCGCTCGCCCACGGCGGCGTGGCCGAGGAGATCAAGGGCAGCGGCCGGGTCATGCACGGGCTGGCCAAGACGCTCGGCATCGAGGAGGAAGGGGTCCGGTTCCGCTCCTACAAGGACGGCTCGGAGCTGATGCTCTCGCCGGAGAGCTCGATGTCGGTGCAGGCCTCGCTCGGCTCCGACATCGCCCTCGTCTTCGACGAATGCACTCCGTTCCACGCCGACCGCGAGTACACCGCGCGCTCGACCGAGCGGACTCACCGCTGGCTCGACCGCTGCCTCGACTGGCATGAGCAGAACGGGCCTCCCGGCCAGGCCGTCTTCGGGATCATCCAGGGCGGAACCCACGAGGACCTGAGGCGGGAATCCTGCGAGTACGTGTCGGCCGCCGCGGTTGACGGGATTGCGATCGGCGGCACGCTCGGCCGTGACAAGCCCGAGATGGCGGAGGTGCTCGGCTTCACCGTGCCCAACCTGCCGTGGGAGGCGCCGAAGCACCTGCTCGGCATCGGCGAGATCGACGATCTCATGCGCGGGATCGCGCTCGGGATCGACGTCTTCGACTGCGCCGTCCCGACCCGGCTGGCCCGGCACGGGATGGCGCTCATCCCGGACCCGGACCAGCGCTTCCGGACCGACATCCGCAAGTCGCGGATCGCCGGTCAGCGCGGCCCCCTGGTCGACGGCTGCCCCTGCACCGCCTGCACCGGGTACGACCGCGACTACATCAACTACATCTCCCGGGCCGAGGAGCTGACCGCCGTCCGGCTGCTGGTCGAGCACAACCTGACCTACATGGAGCGCCTGATGAGGGGCGCCCGCGAGGCGATCTCGGCCGGCGCGTTCGGCGAGTACAGCGACGCGATCCTGGCCGGGGCGGCTCCCTGGCACGCATCTCACTAGGGTGCGGAGGCGATGGCCGAACCGCTGATCCGACTCGAAGGAGTCTCTAAACGCTTTGGCGGCATCGTCGCGCTCGACGAGCTCTCGCTCGAGGTGCCGGAAGGCTCGGTCTGCGGGCTGCTCGGCCCCAACGGCTCCGGCAAGACGACGGCCATCCGGATCCTGCTCGGCCTGACCCGGGCGAGCGGAGGCAGCGCCACCCTGCTCGGCGCCGCGCCCCACGGACCGGGGTTCGCGACCGCGATCCACCAGACCGGCGCCCTGGTCGAGGGCCCGGCGCTCTACGGGCGGGCCACCGCCCGCCGGAACATGGAGATCCAGGCCGTCGCCCGGGGAATCCGCGACCCGGGCAGCCAGATCGACGAGCTGCTCTCCCTGGTCAAGCTGAACGACCGCGCCGACACCAAGGCCCGCGGATTCTCGCTCGGGATGAAGCAGCGCCTCGGGCTGGCGATCGCCCTGATCGGCAGTCCCCGCCTGGTGATCCTCGACGAGCCGACCAACGGGCTCGACCCCTCCGGGATCGTCGAGATCCGGGAGCTGATCAAGCAGCTGCCGGAGCGCGGCATCACCGTCCTGGTCTCGTCCCACCTCCTCTCGGAGGTCCAGCTGATGTGCGACCGGGCGACCATCATCAAGAGCGGCAAGCTGGTCGCGGACGGCACCATGGAGCAGATCCTGGACGGCGCCGGGCCGGCCGGCTGGAGGGTGTACGTGCGGATGTCCGAAGAGGCCCAGGCCCGGGACGCGTTGATCGCCGCCGGCATGACGGCGACCGGCGACGGGCAGGGTTGCCTGAGCGCCCGGGGGCAGATCGAGGACGACTCGGAGATAACCCGGATCCTGGCGGGGCAGGGGATCTACCTGCGCGGTCTGATGCGCGAGCGGGCCGACCTCGAGCGCGTCTTCATGGCCCTTACCGGAGGGGAGAGCGGCGATGCGAAGTGAGTTCTTGAAGGTCCGCTCGATGCCGACGCCGCGCTGGACCTTGTACTCGCTGCTGGCCTGCCTGGTGCTGGGCATCGGTGGCTCGGTGGCGTGGGGCGTGGGAGAGGACGCCGTCGCGCTCGATCTCGCCGTCTCGTTCCCGACCTTCGTGGCGTCGCTGGTGCTCGGCGTCTGGATGGCCGGCGTCGAGTTCGGTCAGGACACGCTGCGGCGGACGCTCGCCGCGGACCCGGGCCGGCTCCGGATGGTGCTCTCCAAGCTGGCCGTGGCGCTGATCGTGATCGTGGTCACGACGGTCGGCCTGATGGTCGTCGGCGGGGTGCTCTTCGACTTGGCCGGGTCGAGCCACCCGGAGTCGATCGACCCGGGGCAGGCGGCCCGCATGATCGCGTCGACGCTGCTCTCCAACCTGATCGTCGCCGTGATCGGCATGGGGCTCACCCTGCTGACCCGCTCGATGGCCGGCGGCCTGACCATCACCCTGATCTTCTTCTTCGTCCTCGACACCGCCCTCTCGTTCGCTCCGAAGGTGGGCGACTACTCGCTGGGGACGGTCACCGGGGACCTCGACTCCGCGATCCGCGGCACCGACGAGGTGGCCTTCGGGGGGAGCACGACGCACGAGCCGGCGATCGCGGCGCTGCTGACCGTCGCCTGGCTGGCCGTCCTCTTCGGCGCGGGGATCCTGAGGACGCTCCGCTCCGACGTCAAGTAGCCGCCGGCCCGTCCGCGGACCGGGCGGCAGGTCTACTGCGTGTTGTCCCGCAGGGTGTCCTTGATCTCCTTGGTGAGATCGTCGACCGACTTGCCGGCCCACTCACGGACCTTGACCGAGGCGGCCCGGTCGGTCAGGGCGATCACCCCGCCGGCGACCGCGGCGGCGATCAGGATCAGCGCGAGCATGCCGAACAGGAAGCGGGTGGCGGAGCGGAAGAAGGATCGCTTCGGCGGCGCCGGAGGCGCGGCCACGGGCTGCTGGTAGCGGGGCGGGGGCGGGGTCGGCCGGTGGGCGATCCGGGTGGTCCGCTCCAGCGGGCGGGTCGCGGTCTCGGCCTGGGGGAAGTGGGACGGCGTGGGCTCCTCGTCGAGGACCTGGGTCACGTCCTCGCCGCGCAGGCCGCGCTGCAGGCCGTCGGAGAGCGCTGCGGCCGAGGCGTAGCGGCGGTCCTTGTCGCCCTCCAGGGCCATCATCACGGCGCCGCTGACCGATTCCGGCACGTCCGCGTTGTAGGTGCGGGGCGGCAGCGGCTTCTCGTTCTGCTGCCGGATCGCCAGCTCGGCCAGCGAGGATCCCTCGTAGGGAAGCCGTCCGGTGAGGAACTGGTACAGCACGACGCCCAGGGCGTAGACGTCCGTGGCCGGCGTGGCCTCCTCGCCGCGGACCTGCTCCGGGGCGAGGTAGGCGGCGGTCCCGACGACCGACCCCACCTGGGTGATCCGGGTCTGCTCGGCCGCCCGGGCGATGCCGAAGTCGGTCAGCTTGCAGGTCATCGGCCCGCCGCCGACCGGCCCGCCGGTCACCATCAGGTTGCCCGGCTTCACGTCCCGGTGGATGATCCCGTGGCGATGGGCGTACTCCAGCCCGGCGCAGGCCTGGACCCCGATCTCCATCGCGGTCTCGGCGTCGAGCACCCCCTCGGACTTCAGCAACTGGGCGCCGGAGCGACCTTCGACGCACTCCATCACGATGAAGTGGCGGCCGTGGTCGACGCCGGTGTCGTAGACCTGGACGATGTTGGGGTGGATCAGCTTGGCCACCGCCAGCGCCTCCCGGCGGAAGCGCGCCACGAACCGGTCGTCGTCGGAGAGGTGCTCGGCCAGCACCTTGACCGCGACGGTCCGCTCGAGGATGCGGTCGGTCGCACGGTAGACGTTGGACATGCCGCCGGAGCCGAGCTTGTCGTGAAGCTCGTACCGGTCGGCCAGAAGTGTGTTGTCGCTCATCACAGGCTCATCCCGTCGGCGGCCCGACGCCGCCGGTGCCCGGACCGGTGCCGCCACCGGTCCCGGGGTTGGTCGTGGACGGGGTCTCCGGCTGGCTGCCGCCGGGGTTCGTGCCCTGGTTGCCGCCGCCCTGGCTTCCTCCACCCTGGTTCCCGCCGGTCTCGGGCCGTTCCTGCTGCTCCTGCCGGCCGGTGGTGCCGCTCTCCGGGGTCTCGGTCTCCTCGGCCTGGGTGTCGCCGGTCGTGCCGGTCGGGCCGGTGGTGGTGGTCTCGGGCTCCACCGGCTCCTCCTCGACGGTCTCGCCCTCGGCGGCGTCGCAACTCTTCTGGACGGTCAGCACGAGCTGAGTGACACCCTCGCGCAGCGAACGTTTCAGTCGTCGGTCGACGCCGGACCCGAGGCTCTCGACCTGGCGGGTCACCTCCTGGGCGGCGGTGAGCGCCCCGAAGCAGTCCCCCGAGGCGGCGAGATCCCGCACCTGATCCAGGTTGGCCGAGATCTCCTTCGCCGTGTTGCCGGGAAGCAGGTTCGACCGGTCCTCGCCGCATCCGGCGATCAGGCCGGCGGCCAGCACCGCGGCCGTCGCGGTGACCGCGACCCGGAGGCGGGCCCGGGAGGGGTTGAGCGGGTTGAGGGGCATCTCGGGCGAGTCTAGAGAAAGGTCTGCATCCGGCCGGTTTCCGTGCTCTCCTACCGTCCCTGGGCGAGTCGATCGCCCAGGTGGGCGGGCAGCCCGGCGGCGTGGATGGCCTCGGCGGCAGCCTCGACCGGGTACTCGACCCGGCGGAACTCGATGCCCGGCGATTCCGTGTCGAGCAGCGCCCAGGCGGCCCGCGGGTCGCCGTCGCGGGGCTGTCCGACCGAGCCGGGGTTGATCAGCCACTGGCCCCGTTCGAGGTCGAGCACGGTGCCCTCCGGCGCCAGCACCGACGAGATCCGGGACAGCTCGTCGATCCGGGTGAAGTAGAGGGCGATGTGGGAGTGGCCGATCAGGGCGATCCGCTCGCCTTGGACGGACAGGTTGTCCTCGGCCAGGTCGCTGTCGATCACGTACTCCCAGATCGGGTCGCGGGGCGAGGCGTGGTACAGGCCGATCCCCTCCCGCACGGCCGAGCTGCCGTCGAGCCGGCCGAGAGCCCTCAGGCCGTCCTCTCCGAGCTTCTCGCGGGTCCAGCGGGCCGCGGTGGCGGCCCCGGGGCTGAACGCCTCTATGTCGATCTCGCCGAGGGCGGCCAGGTCGTGGTTGCCGCGGAGGCAGACCGCGCACCGGTCGAGCAGCAGGTCGAGGCACTCCCGGGGGCTGGCCCCGTAGCCGACCAGGTCCCCGAGGCACCAGATCTCATCCGCCCCGGACCCGTCCACGTCGGCCAGCACCGCTTCCAGGGCGGGCAGATTGGCGTGGATGTCGGAGATCACTGCGGCTCGCATGGGATCGCCCGGGTGCCCGGCCGAGTCCGTATCGTAGGGGTCGATGAACCTCGGCTCCGGAACCCGGGACCGCCTGAAACTCTCCTCCCTCGTGGCGGCCGGTCTCGGAGCGGTGCTCGTCGCCTGGGCTCTCGCCCTCCTCTTCGCGATTCCCCTGACCACCGGGCCGGTGGACCTGGGGGCGGCCGAAACCACGGTCGAGCAGAGGATCGGTCCGGCCGAGATCGAGCGGGCAGAGGACTTCCGGTCCGGCCAACGGCGGATCGCGATCGCCTCGACCGCGCTGGAGCTGCTCGTGCTCGGCGGCCTGGCGTTCTGGCGACCGGCCCCGCTCCGGCGGCTGATCGGCCGTCTCGGCCGCCGCCCGGTGATCGGCGCGGCCGCGCTCGGCGCCGGGGTCTCGGTCCTGCTGGCTCTCGTCGGACTGCCGCTCGCCCTCGCCTCGGTCGGGCGGGGCCGGGAGTTCGGCCTGATCACGCAGTCGACCTCCGCCTGGCTGGCCGACTTCGCGGTGGCGACCGGCATCGCCGCCCTGCTGGCCGCCATCGGCGCCGCCGCGGCGATGGCGTTGTGGCGGCGGCTCGGGGGGCGGTTCTGGCTGGCCGCCTCGGCCCTGGTCGCGGCCTACGCGGTGATCTTCGTCTGGCTCTGGCCGGTGGTCGTGTCGCCCCTGTTCAACCGGTTCGACCCGCTGCCGCCGGGGCCGGTGCGGGCCGAGGTGCTGCGGCTGGCCGACCGGGCCGGGGTGGACGTCGGGCAGGTCTACGAGGTCGACGCGAGCCGCCGGTCCTCGACCCTGAACGCCTATGTGAACGGCATCGGCCCGACCAAGCGGGTCGTGATCTACGACAACGCGCTGCGGGACCTGAGCCGGCCGGAGCTGTCCTCGCTGATCGCCCACGAGCTCGGGCACGTCAAGACGAACGACCTCGGGCGCGGCCTGCTCTTCGCCATCCTCGTGATCCCTCTCGGGGTGCTCACGGTCCAGCTCGCGACCGGGCTCGCCGTCCGCCGCTCCGGCGACGATCCCGCCGGGCCCGGGGTGATCCCCGCCCTGGCGCTCTCGATCGCGGTCGTGGTCGCGCTGCTCTCGGTGCCGGGCAACTGGCTCTCCCGCCAGGTCGAGGCCAACGCCGACGCCGAGGCGATCGCGATGACCGGCCCTCGCGGCCTGATCGACCTCCAGCTCCGCCTGGCGGAGCAGAACCTGGCCGATCCGGACCCGCCGACGGCGTGGCAGTTCGTCTACGGGACCCATCCCTCGACCGTCCAGCGGATCGGGATGGCCGAGGCGTGGGGCAGAGGGGACCGATGAAGATCACCGTGCTGGCGGTCGGCAAGGTACGGCCGCCCTTCACCGAGCCGGAGGCCCACTACCTAAAGCTGACCCGTCCCCGCCAGCCGGTCGAGGTGGTCGAGGTGAAGGACGACGCGGCCCTGATCCGGCGCGCGGACAACGGGTCGCGCCTGGTCGCGCTCGAGTTCGGCGGGACCCAGATGAGCTCCGAGCAGTGGGCGTCCTGGCTCGACCGTCGTCGGCACGAGGGCCGCAACGTCACGCTGCTGATCGGCGGGCCGGCCGGGCTGCCGGACGAGCTGCGGCAGCGGGCCGAGGAATCGGTGTCGCTGGGCCGGCAGACGATGGCGCATCAGCTCGCCCGGGTGGTGCTGCTCGAGCAGATCTTCCGGGCGGGAAAGATCCTCGCCGGGGAGAAGTACCACCTGTGAGAGCGTCAATAGGATCCCTCGGGTGAATCCCGAGACCCCAGCCGGCCCCGACGCGGCCGGCTCCGCCCCCGATCCCGTCTCCGCCCTCCATGCGGCGGTGACCGCGGCCGCCCGCGGCCTCGCCGGCGCCGGCGAGGTCAGCCCCGGCCTCGATCCCTCCCCCCGCCCGGAGATGGGCGACTACAGCACCAACGCGGCGATGCTCCTGGCCAAGCCGCTCGGCCGTCCCCCGCGGGAGATCGCGGCCGAGCTGGCCCCCGCGATCGAGGCGGCGCTCGGCGACACGCTGGACCGGACCGAGATCGCCGGACCGGGCTTCATCAACCTCTTCCTCGCACCGGCCTGGTACCGCGAGGCCGTGGCCGCGATGGCCCCGGGCGGCGCCCCGGTCGGCCCGACTGCGAGCCCGGAGAAGGTGATCGTCGAGTTCGTCTCGGCCAACCCGACCGGTCCCTTGACCGCGGCCTCCGGCCGTCACGCCGCCTACGGAGACGCGCTCTCCAACCTGCTGGCCGCGGCCGGGAACGACGTGACCCGCGAGTACTACGTCAACGACGGCGGCACCCAGGTCGCCAACTTCGGGGCTTCGATCGCCGCCCGGATGACCGGTGACGAGCCGCCCGAGGACGGCTACCGCGGCACCTACGTCAACGAGCTGGCCGAGCGGGCGCGGGAGGAGGGGCACGACCCCGCCGACATCGAGCGCCTGGCCCGGACCGGGGTCGCCTGGATGGTGGAGGGGATCCGCGGGTCGCTGGAGAGCTTCGGCGTGAGGATGGACGACTTCTTCTCGGAGCGCTCGCTCTACGAGGACAACCTGGTCGACCGCGGGATCCAGCGGCTGACCGCCGCCGGGCACACCTTCGAGGAGGACGGGGCGGTGTGGCTGCGCACCACCGACTTCGGCGACGACAAGGACCGGGTCCTGATCCGATCCACCGGCGAGGTCACCTACTTCGGCGCCGACGTGGCCTACCACGTCGACAAGATCGAACGGGGCCACGACCGCCTGATCGACGTCCTCGGCGCCGACCATCACGGCTACGTCGCCCGGATGGCCGCGGCGATGGAGTCGCTGGAGGGCGGCAAGGCCGAGTTCGAGGCCCAGATCATGCAGCTGATCCACCTGGTCGAGGGCGGCAAGCGGACCAAGATGTCGAAGCGGGCCGGGGACATCGTCACCCTCGACGAGCTGGTCGCGGACATCGGGGTCGACGCGGCCCGCTGGTTCCTGCTCCAGCGGAGCCACGACCGCACGATCGACCTCGACCTCGACCTGGCCCGCAGCGAGTCCTCCGAGAACCCGGTGTACTACGTCCAGTACGCCCACGCCCGGATCCAGAGCATCCTGCGCAAGGCGGCCGAGCAGGGCGCCGGCCAGGCCTCAGCGGCGGCGACCGGCCCGATGGAGGACTCCGAGCGGGCGCTGATCGCCCGGTTGCTCGAGCTCCCGGCCGAGGTCCACGAGGCGGCCGACAAGCGGGCGCCCCACCGGATCTGCGCCTACGCCTCGGACGTCGCCGCCTCGTTCCACGCCTTCTACCGCGACTGCCAGGTGATCGGCGCCGAGGGCGAGGGCGTCGAGGCCGCGCGGCTCGAGCTGTGCGGAGTCACCGCCGAGACGATCCGTCGCGCCCTGGGGCTGCTCGGGATCTCCGCCCCGGACCGGATGTGAGCCTGCCGGCCTGACCGGAGCGGTCGGGCTCAGAGGTCGAACCGGGCCATGTCCCGGTCGAGCCGGTCGTCGTCCCCGCCCGGCTCCTCGTCGTCCCCGGGCTCGGGGCCCTCGCCACCGTCCCGGCGGCGGCGCCACCGCACGACCGTCCAGACCACGCCGACCGCGGCGAGCCCGAGCCCGATCGCGGGGACCAGGTACGCCCAGGTGTCGATCCCCCGGTTCTCCGGCATCGCCAGGACCTGGCCGCCGTACTCGGCGACCAGCGCGTCCTTGATCTCCTCCTTGGTCTTGCCCTGGTCGATCAGCTCGCGGATGAAGACCCGCTGCCGCTCGGCCGCCGGGGCGTGGGAGAGCGAGAGGAGGGTGCCGCAGATCGGGCACATCACCTCGTCCTCGATCTCGGGGAGGCTGGTCTGGGCCGGTGCTGCCAGGGCGGTGCCGCCGAGCCCGATCAGGGCGACCAGCAGCAGGGCGACCAGGCGTCCCGCGCCGGGACGACCGGGCGTGGAGCCGGGCCGCCGCCTCAACTGCCGAGCCTCTCGATCGGCTCGCCGCCGAAGGCAGGCGCGGCGAAGTCCTCGACGCCGGCCAGGTCGCGGAAGGGACCCGGGTAGTGCGCCGCCAGCTTGCCCTCGGGGTCGATCAGCAGCGACTCCGGGACCCCGGTCGCCTTGAGGTCGTCCGCGTAGTCGCCGGAGGCGTCGCGGATCTGGGGGTAGCCGATCTCGTACTCACGCAGGAACTTCATCGCGTCGTCGCTCAGGTCGCGGGTGTTGACCCCGAGCACGGCCACCTTGCCGCGGTGCTTCTCCTCGAACTCCTCCAGCGCCGGGGACTCGGCCCGGCACGGCTTGCACCAGGAGGCCCAGATGTTGAGCAGGACCCACTGGCCGCGGTAGTCCTCGATCGAGAACTCGCCCTCGGGCGGGAGGGTGGGGAGGGTGGCGACCGGCACCGGCTGGCCCACCTTGAGCCCGCCGTCGCCCTTCTTGACCAGGCCCCAGGTGAGGAATCCGAGCAGGGCGACGACGGCGACGGCCACGAGTGAAGTTCTGAGGTTCAAACCGTCCCGGAGTATGAAGGAGACGACGCTCCGGCCGTTCCCGGCATGGCGACCGGCGATGACCGCTGGCCGCGGTCGGTCGACGGAAGTCGGTTACGATGCGCCGGCGCGGACGTAGCTCAGTTGGTAGAGCGCAAGCTTCCCAAGCTTGAGGTCGCGGGTTCGATCCCCGTCGTCCGCTTCAGCGCTCGGATAGCCTCAGCGGCATGTCGAAACTGGGAAGTCGTCTCGGAGTCACGTTTCCGGGGCTCGTGCTCGTCGTCCTCGCCTGGGTGGCGCTGGCGCCCGCGCCCGCCGCGGCGGCCCCCAAGCACTCGGTCGCGTCGGGGCCGCTGACCGCGACGACCGGTGGGGCCCAGTGGTCGTTCGCGCTCCGCGAGCGCGGCCGGGGGAAGGTCCTGGCCGAGCGGGCCGGCACCGGCACCGGCCCCGTCGGGCGGATCGGGATCCGCGACGCGGCGGGAGCCTGGCACCGGGCGACCCGGGTGGTCAAGCGATGGAGGCGCGGCAAGGCCTCGATCTCGGTCGTGGCCCTGAAGGGTGCGACCCAGCAGCTCCGGATCCAGGTCTCGCCGGGGCGGCACGGCGTCGTGCGGCTCGAGGCGAGCCTGATCGGCTCCGCGGAGGGGATCGAGGCGATCGGCATGGGCTTCGGTGCGCGGGCGGGCGAGCGCTACATGGGCTTCGGGGAACGCTCGAACCAGGTCGATCAGCGCGGCCGCGAGGTCGAGAGCTGGGTCGGGGAAGGCCCCTACCAGGCGCGGGAGTCCGGCTTCATCAAGGGCTTCGTGCCGGCCTGGTCGATCCGCGCCAGGGAGGACGACACCTACTTCCCGATGCCGTGGCTGCTCTCCAGCCACGGATACGGCGTGCTGGCCAACGAGACGATGCCGACCAGGTTCCACCTCGGCGACGAGCGCGCGGACAGCTGGAGCGTCGAGGTGGCCCGCACCCTGCCGGGGCTCGACCAGCAGCCGGACGACCGGCCCTCGCCGACCACGCTCCGACTCATCTTCTTCGCCGGCCCCACCCCGGACCGGACGCTGGCCCGGCTGACCAGGGAGATCGGCCGTCAGCCCGATCCGGCGCCCTGGTTCCTCGGTCCCTGGGTCCAGTCCCGGGACGGCGACCAGCAGACGATCGACCGTCTGCGGCAGGCCGACGTACCGACCTCGGTCACCCAGACCTACGCCCACTACCTGCCCTGCGGCCAGTACCTCGGTGACTACGGCGACGAGGTCAAGCGGGCCGCGCTCTACCACGAGAACGGCATGGCGGTCACCACCTACTTCAACCCGATGATCTGCACCAGCTGGGCGCCGAAGTTCGATCAACTCGCCGCCGCCGGGGCGCTGACCAAGGACCGCGCGGGCGAGCCGTACGTCTACAAGTACATGGATTACACGGTCGGGCAGTTCGACTTCTCCTCGCCGGCCGGCCGGGCGGGCTACGGCGAGCTGCTGCGGGAGGCCCTGTCGCACGGCTACGACGGCTGGATGGAGGATTTCGGCGAGTACGACCCGCCGGACGGGATCTCCGCCGACGGGGTCGCCGGGATGGTCTCCCACAACCGGTACCCGCGCGACTACCACTGCACCGCGCGGGACGAGGTCGCCGCGGCCGGCCGACCGGTGCTGCGGTACGTCCGGTCTGGGTACACCGGCTCGGCCGCCTGCTCCCCGGTGGTCTGGGGCGGGGACCCGACCACGGGCTGGGACTTCGACGGCCTGACCTCCGCGGTGACCAACGGGCTCACCGCCGGGCTCTCCGGGATCGGCTTCTGGGGCTCCGACATCGGCGGCTTCTTCACCCTGACCGACCAGATCACGACCCCGGAGCTGCTCAAGCGCTGGGTCCAGTTCGGCGCCTTCTCCGGGGTGATGCGGGACCAGGCGGACGGGTACATCCTCTCCGGCAAGCCCCGCGCCCGGATCTCCGACCCCGATCAGGTCGAGCACTGGCGGCGGTACGCGAAGCTCCGCACCCAGCTCTACCCGTACCTCCGGTCCGCCGCCCGCGACTACCGCCGGACCGGGATGCCGCTGATGCGGGCGATGGTCCTCGAGTTCCCGCGCGACCGCCGTTCGGCGGGCCGCTTCGACCAGTTCATGTTCGGCCCCGACCTGCTGGTCGCGCCGGTGACCGCGCCCGGCGTCACCGAGCGCAAGGTCGCGGTGCCGCCCGGCCTCTGGATCGACCTCTGGCGCACGGTCGGGTTCGACCCGGCGGACGGCTCGTTCCCGCTGGGACGCACGGTCCGGGTCAAGGGCGGGGCGGAGCGCACCCTGCCGGCCGGCGAGGAGGACATCCCCGTCCTGGTCCGGGCCGGGTCGCTGCTGCCGATGCTCGCCCCGTCCGTCGGCACCCTCGCCCCCTACGGGGAGGGCAACCCGGACGTCTCCCGGCTCGCGGACCGGCCGGAGCGGTCGCTGCTCGCCTTCCCCCGCGGCACCAGCTCCGCCGTCTTCGACCAGGGCTGGATGCGCTCGGTGGAGGCGCGTCGCGGCGCCCGGGCCTGGAAGCTCCGCATCCGGGACTCGAAGTCCCGCACCTGGGTCGTCCGGGCGAGCCTGACCTCCCTCAAGCGGCCGTTCCGCCCCCGCTGCCTGACCGTGAACGGAAAGGCCGCGAAGGGCTGGAAGTACGACGCGAGGACGCGCTCCGTCGAGCTCCGGCTGCGATCGCGCCGCGGCTTCACGGAGGTCAGGGCGGGAACCTGCCGTCGGTGACGCCGACCGTCTCGACAGTGATCGTCGCCTACGACTCGGCGGCGGACCTCCGGCGCACCCTGCCGGCCCTGGGCCGGGAGGCGAAGCCGGGCGACGAGGTGATCGTCCTCGACAACGGGCCGGGGGGCTCGGGGAGTCTCGACGAGCTCGTCGCGGAGCTCCTGCCCGAGGCCCGCGTGGTGCCGATGGGGGGGAACACGGGCTTCACCGGGGCGGTCAACCACGGGGCGGACCTCGCCCGCGGGGACCTGCTGCTGATCCTCAACCCCGACGCGATGCCCGAGCCCGGGTTCGGCGACGCGATCCGGGAGACGGCCGCGGCCCACCCCGACTGGGACGCCTGGATGGCCCTGGTGGCCTGTCGGATCGACGGCGAGCCACGGGTGAACACCTGGGCCAACCCGGTCCATTACACCGGGATCGCCTGGGCCGGAGGCCACGGCCGGCGGCTCGACGAGGCCGGGACGGCCCATGAGATCCCGGCCGCCTCGGGGGCCTGCCTGGCGGTCCGGCGGGAGTCGTGGCTGCGGACGGGCGGCCTCGCCGAGGAGTTCTTCCTGTACCACGAGGACATCGACTTCTCGCTGCGCCTGCGCTCGGCCGGGGGCCGGATCGGGCTGGAGCCGGCCGCGGTGGTCGACCACGACTACGAGTTCGGGGCGAACGCCCTCAAGTGGTTCTGGCTGGAGCGGAACCGGCTGGCGACGGTGATCCGCAACTGGCCCGGGCCGCTGCTGGCCCTGGTCGCCCCGGTCCTGCTGGCGACCGAGCTGGCCCTGATCCCGGTCGCGGCCCGCGGCGGCTGGCTGGGGCACAAGGCCCGTTCGTGGCGCGACCTCGCCCGGTGGATGCCGCGCCTGCTCCGGGAGCGCCGGGAGCTGGCCGCCCGGCGGACCATCACCGCGGGCGAGTTCGCCCGGCTCCTGACCCCCGACCTGGACTCGCCGCTGCTGCCGGAAGCGGTCCGCCGGGGGCCGGTCCGGTGGCTGCTGCGCGGGTGGTGGGCGATGGTCCTGACGGTCCTCCGCTGAGCCTCCGCGGCGCGTTCCCGACACGACGAGGCGGAATTCGGCACGGCTTGCGATAATGGTGTCGTTATGGACGTACAGCGCAAGCGTCAGGTGCGGCTCTTCGTGGCTCTCGGACTGGCCCTTGTTCTTGCAACCGGGCTGATCTACACCTCGTTCAACGCCTCGAGCGAAGCCCGCCAGCCGACCGAGCTGAGCCAGGCCGTTCCCGGCAAGAACTACGAGATGACCGGCAAGGTGATCAAGGGTTCGATCCGCAAGACCAAGTCCGGCATCGCCTTCAAGGTGAGCGACCGCGACGGCTCCGGCTCACTGCCGGTCACTTACAGCGGGGTCGTGCCCGACCCCTTCCGCGAAGGGCGCGAGATCGTGCTCAAGGGCAGCGTCGAAGACGGGGTCTTCGTGGGGGACAAGGACACGCTCGTGACCAAGTGCCCGTCGAAGTTCTCGGAGAAAAAGAATCAGTAGCCTCGGCAACGCCGCACTCTGGCTCGCCCTCCTGACCGCGACGTTCGGGGTGGCGGCCGCCCTGATCGGCACCCGCGGCGACCGTCGTTGGGTCGATGCTTCCCGCCGGGCCGCCTACGCGCTGTTCGGGCTGATGCTGATCTGCGTGATCGTCATCGAGCACGCGTTCCTCACCAACGACTTCAGCTTCAGCGTCGTCGCCAACCACTCCTCCGAGGCGACGCCGGTCTTCTACAAGATCACCGCGATGTGGTCCAGCCAGGAGGGGTCGCTGCTGCTCTGGGCCTTCCTGCTCTCGGTCGTCTCGACCGTCTCGCTGCGGCTCACCCGGAACCGGCTCCGGGACGTGGTTCCGTGGGCGACCGCGGTGATGCTCGGGGTCGCCGTCTTCTTCACCGGGCTGATGCTGCTCGGCGGCGGGGTCAACCCGTTCGCGACCCTGGCCACGGTGCCGGTCGACGGCACCGGGCTCAACCCGCTGCTCCAGCACCCGGTGATGATCATCCACCCGCCGATGCTCTACACCGGGTACGTCGCCCTGACGGTGCCCTTCGCCTTCGCGATCGGCGCCCTGGTCAGCCGGCGGATCGACGCCGCCTGGATCCGGTCGACCCGCGGCTTCGCGCTGATCGCCTGGACCTTCCTCACCTTCGGGATCATCCTCGGCGCCCGCTGGTCCTACACCGAGCTCGGCTGGGGCGGGTACTGGGCCTGGGACCCGGTCGAGAACGCCTCGCTGATGCCCTGGCTGATCACCACGGCGTACATCCACTCGATCATGGTCCAGGAGAAGCGGAACATGCTCAAGGTGTGGAACGCCTCGCTGATCGTGAGCAGCTTCGCGCTCGCCCTGCTCGGCACGTTCCTGGTCCGCTCCGGGGTGCTCCAGTCGATCCACGCCTTCGGCGACTCGACCGTCGGCCCCTACTTCCTGGGTCTGATCGGGGTGGTCGTGGTCGGCTCGACCGCGCTGATCATCTCCCGGCTCGACATCCTCCGGGCGCCGCGGAAGATCGACTCGCTGGTCTCCCGCGAAGCGGTCTTCCTGATCAACAACCTGCTGCTGGTGGCGCTGTGCGCGGTCGTCTTCTGGGGGACCTTCTTCCCGCTGATCTCGGAGCTGCTGACCGGCACGCGGTCGACCCTGGCTGCTCCCTGGTTCGACCGGTACACGACGCCGCTGGCCGTGACCCTGGTCCTGTTCACCGGGATCGGTCCGATGCTGGCCTGGCGGCGGATCTCGTGGCAGGGCATCCGGCGGGTCTTCGCCATCCCGCTCGTGGTGGCGGCCGCCACCCTGGTCCTGATGCTGATCTTCACGCCCGCGGCCGAGTCCGCCTGGGCGCTGGCGGTGTTCACCCTGGCCGCGTTCACGGTCTCGGCCCTCTTCCAGGAGACCTGGCGGGGAGCCGCCGCCCGGCGGGAGAGCTCGGGCCGGTCGATGGCCGGCTCGGTCTGGGACCTGATGAGCCGCAACCGCCGGCGCTACGGCGGGTACATCGTCCACATCGGCTTCGTCGTCCTGCTGGTCGGGGTGGCGGCGTCGTCCAGCTTCGAGGAGAAGCGCGACGTCGAGCTGAGGCCCGGCCAGTCGGCCACGGTCGGCGACTACGAGGTCACCTACATCCGGCCGACGGTCGACCGCAACGATCAGGCCCTGATCTTCGGCGCGATCCTCCAGGTGGACCGGGACGGCAAGCAGTTCACCCGGCTGCATCCGACCCGCCAGTACCACCAGGTGACCGACGGCCGCACCCGGTCGATCGAGACCTACTTCGACGGCGAGGCGACCAGCGAGGTCGGCCTGAAGCCCGGGCTCCGCTCGGACTTCTGGACCTCGGTCGAGCCGAACACGCGCTACATCCGGCGGAGGGCCCGCATGGCCGACGACCGGTTCCGGGGCCTGATGGTGGTGCTGTCCCGCAAGGTCCGGCGCGACCCCTCGGCGGCCCCGCAGGTCGCCGACTTCGCCGCGGACGTGATGAACCGGACCACCGACAAGGTGCTCGAGCTGTACCCGCAGCGGAACGACACGGTCACCTTCCGGGTGATCGTCAGCCCGCTGGTCAGCTGGATCTGGACCGGGGCGATCATCGCCCTGCTGGGCTCGCTGTTCGCGCTGTGGCCGACCGGGCTGCTGGGCCGGGTCGGTGCGCGGATCGGAGCCCGCCTGGGTGACGGGTCAGAGCCGGTCGCCGAGCCGCGGCCGTCCGCGCCGGGACCGTCCCCCGAGGGGCCGCCGGTCAGCGCCGCCACCGGGGAGGAGAGCTGATGCTGTTCGTCTGGATCGCGGTGCTGGGCGCCCTGGTCGGCGTCTTCGTCTCGCGCCCGTTCTGGGGTGGGGGCGCGACCGTCCCGGAGAACCCCGAAGTCGCGTCGTTGGAGGCGGCCCGCGCGGCCAAGTACCGGGAGATCAAGGACGCCGAGCTCGACCACAAGTCGGGCAAGCTGACCGACGAGGACTACGGGCGGATCGACGCCGATCTGCGCCGCGAGGCGGTCGGGATCCTCAACCGGCTGGAGAAGGCCCACGCCGCCGAAGGCAAGGCTCCGGCGTCGCCCGGGACCGACAACGGCTAGACTGCGAGTCCGCATGTACACGATCATGGCTCTCATCCAAGTTCTGCTCTCGGTCCTGCTGGTCTTTCTGGTGCTGCTGCACTCGGGCAAGGACGCGGGCCTCTCCGGCGCCTTCGGCATCGGTGGCGGTGGCAGCTCGATCGGTGGCGGCTCGATGGTGGAGCGCAACCTCGACCGGGCCACGGTCGTCACGGCGATCCTGTTCACCCTGAACACGATTCTGCTGCTCAAGATGTAACGCCGCGTTTCGCGGCGGCTCGGCTACTCTCCGGGCCATGAGCTCGAATACCAAGCAGGTGCTGGCGATCGTCCTCGGGTCGCTCGGTCTGATCATCGGACTGCTCGGCGTGGTCACGGCGTACAACGCCAAGCAGGCGACCGACACCGACGGCGAGGTCGCGTCCCAGGTCCAGGAGAAGTTCGCTGAGGCCCAGGCCCGTCAGGACGAGTTCGAGAAGACCCAGGCATCGGACGCCGAGAAGCTGATCGACAGCCTGTCCAGCGGCGAGAAGTCCCTGCTCAAGCGGATCCACGCCAACTCGAGCTCGATCAAGAAGCTGAAGCGGAGCAACGCCAACCTGCGCCGGAGGGTGAACTCGCTGGCCAACCGGGACCGGGAGCTCTCCTCCGAGGTCGCCAGCCTGGAGTCGGACTTCAACGACCAGGTCAACCAGCTCAATCGCCGGATCACCAACACCAACAAGAGCCTCAACCGGCAGGAGAACCAGATCCAGCGTCTCCAGGGCCGGGTGAACCCCTAGCCGGAACCGACGTTGAGGATCCTGTTCGTCTGTCTCGGCAACATCTGCCGATCCCCGTCCGCCGAGGCCGTGATGCGCCACCGCGTCGAGGCGTCCGGGCTGGCGGGGGAGATCGAGGTCGACTCGGCCGGCACGGCCGGGTGGCACACGGGCAAGGCCGCTGACGCGAGGGCGATCGCGGCCGCGGCCGCGCGCGGCGTGGACGTGACCAGCATCGCCCGGCAGGTGCGTCCGGAGGACTTCGCGGAGTTCGACCTCGTGGTCGCGATGGACGCGGCGAACCACGCCGACCTGGAGGGCCTGCCGGGAGCCGATCCCGCCCGGCTCCGGATGATGCGCGAGTTCGCGGGAGAGGCCGGCCTCGACGTCCCCGACCCGTACTACGGCGGGGACGAAGGGTTCGACGAGGTCCTGGACATCCTCGAGCGGAGCTGCGACGGCCTGATCGCCGAAATCCGCTCCGGGACGATCAAGGCAACCGCCGGCTAGGGAAGCCCGCGCGTGGCGGCGGTGATGATCTCGTCGGGGTCGTCGTGGACGGTGAACCGGTCGAGGTCCGCCGGGGAGATCCTGCCCTCGCCGGCGAGCCGTTCCCGGACCCATCCGACCAGGCCGTCCCAGAACTCGGACCCGGCCAGGACGACCGGGTGGGGGCGGGCCTTGCCGGTCTGGATCAGGGTGAGCACCTCGAACAGCTCGTCGAGCGTGCCGAAGCCGCCGGGCAGCACGACGAACGACCAGGAGTACCGCATGAACATCAGCTTGCGGGCGAAGAAGTAGTGGAACTCCTTGCCGACGTCCACATACGGGTTGAGGGCCTGCTCGTGCGGCAGCTGGATGTTCAGCCCGACCGAGACCCCGCCCGCCTCCCGGGCGCCGCGGTTGGCCGCCTCCATGGTGCCCGGGCCGCCGCCGGTGATGATCGCGTAGCCGGCCGAGGCGATCCGGGCGGAGAGCGCGCGGGCCAGCTCGTACTCGGGATGCCCCTCGGTCGTCCGGGCGGAGCCGAACACGCAGACCGCCGGCCCGATTCCCTCCAGCAGACGGAAGCCCTCGTCGAACTCCTTGCGGATCCGCTCCAGCCGCTCGGGGTCCGAGAGCTCGGCCCGGATCTCCGGCTCGGCGCACCGGATGATCTCCTCGTCGAAGGTGGTCGCCTGCCTGGTCGCCATCGCCATCACCCGGCCCGCCGTTCCAGTCGGGCCACCAGCTTCAGCGCGAAGAACATCAGCACCGACCCGACCGCCGCGCCGCAGGCCCAGGCGGCCGCCATGGCGCCGGTCGGGCTCTCCAGGGCGAAGAACTCCTTGACGAACGGGATGTAGAGGGCGAGCAGGAAGCCGAGCGCCATCAGCGCGGAGAGCCCGCCGACCAGCAGCCGCCTGCGGCCCGGCTCGTCTTCGAGGACCATCACCACCAGCAGCCCGGCGGCGACGATCGTGGCCGCCGTGACCGTGCGCGCCTCGGCCAGCGAGCAGTCGAGGACGTGGCGGGCCATCACCCAGGAGACCAGGATGCCGATCCCCATCGCCACGCCCGCGGGCAGCGAGAACCGGGCGATCGCCTTGAGGTAGCCGTCCGGCCGCCAGGGGCCGCTGCTCGGGGCGAGCGCCAGCAGGAAGGCGGGGATCCCGATCGTGAGGCTCGAGGTGAGGGTGAACTGGCGGGGGAGCAGCGGGAAGATCCCGGTCGGGATCGCGATCGCGATCAACAGGAAGGCGGTGAAGAGCGCCTTGGTCACGAACAGGCGGGACACCCGCTGGATGTTCCTGAGGATCTGCCGGCCCTCGTGGACCATCGGCGCGACCTCGGCGAAGCTGCCGGAGACGAGCACCAGGTCGGAGACGGAGCGGGCCATCTGGGTGCCGGAGCCCTGGGCGACGGCGAGGCGCGCCTTCTTCAGCGCGGGCACGTCGTTCACCCCGTCGCCGATCATGCCGACGTACTCACCGGACTCCCCGAGCACCCGGACCACCCGCTCCTTGTCCTCGGGGGAGATCCGGCCGACCGCCGGCGCCTCGCGGATCGCCGCGAGCAGGCCCGCGTCATCGGCCGGTAGGCGCTCGCCGCTCAGGGCCGCGCCGCCGCCGTCGCCGGCGGTGCTGTCCGAGCCGGCGATGCCGGCGTCGCGGGCGATCGCCCCGACCGTGGCGGGGGCATCGCCGGAGAGGATCTTCAGGGCGACCTCCTCGGCCTCGAAGAACTCGACGGTGCGCTCGGCATCGTCGCGGAGGCGTTCGGCGAGCACGACGAAGCCGAGCGGCTCCAGCCCTTCCGGCAGGGGGGCGTCGGGCGCCGGCTCGGGCAACGGCCCGTCCGCCCGGGAGATCGCCAGGACCCGTCGGCCGCGGGCGGCCTCGTCGTGGGCCCGGCGGGCGAGGTCGAGGGTGAGGTCGCCGTCGAGCCCGTCCGGGACGGCCAGCAGCGCCTCCGGGGCACCGACGACCAGCCGCTCCCCGGAGATCTCCAGGGCGCCCCACCGGCGGCGGGACGAGAAGGGGACCTGGGCGGTGGGCTCCTCGCCCGGACCGTCCGGTCCCAGGTGGGCGTCGTGGATCGCCTGGAGCGTGCCGTTGCGCGACGGCATCGAAGCGGCGTACCGGCCGAAGGTGGCGGCCACCGCGTCCCGCTCGACGCCGACGGCCGGCTCGACGCCGACGACCCGCAGGGCGGCTTCGGTCAGGGTCCCGGTCTTGTCGGTGCAGAGGGTGGTGACCGAGGCCAGCGACTCGATCGCGTTGAGCTGCTGGGCGAGCACGCCGCGACGGGCCATCTTCGCGGCGGACACGGCCGCGGTCAGCGAGACCAGGAGGATCAGCCCCTCCGGCACGATGTTCACCA
>JBEBTS010000004.1:0-33886 GCA_040393665.1 Conexibacter woesei | reverse complement strand
GCGGCGGCGTCTCCCAGTTCTCGACGACCACGTACAACGCCGCCTACTTCGCCGGGCTCCAGATCGACGCCCACACGCCGCACAGCTTCTACATCGACCGCTACCCGGCCGGCCGCGAGTCGACCCTGAACTACGGCAGCATCGACCTGCTCTGGACCAACGACACGCAGGCCCCGGTGGTCGTGCGGTCATCCGCCTCCGACACCGCGGTCACCGTCAGCATCTACGGCGACAACGGCGGCCGCCGGGTGCGGGCGGAGACCAAGTCCCGGAGCGGCAACAGCCAGGGCGGATTCGACATCACCATCGACCGTGTGATCGTCGGCGGCGACGGCTCCCGCAGCCGCGACTCGTACACGACCTCCTACGGCCAGCCCGGGGACTGAGTTCCGTCGGAGCGCTGGGCAGAGATCCCTTTCGTCCGTGATCGTCCAGTCACGCAAAACCGGCAGCAGGTCGGGAGTTGCGGCCGAAAGAGGGTTCCGCCACGGTCGCTAACTACCCTATTCCGATCAGGATTTGCCATAATCAGATTCGACCCGTCATCGAACAGCACCGAACAGGAAAGAAAATGTCACTCACCGTCGGCTCTGACGCCCCGAATTTCACCGCTGAGACCACCGAAGGCACCATCGACTTCCACGAATGGATCGGTGACGGCTGGGCCGTGCTCTTCTCCCACCCGCGGAACTTCACCCCGGTCTGCACGACCGAGCTCGGCTACATGGCCAGCATCAAGCCCGAGTTCGAGGACCGCGGCACCAAGATCATCGGCATCTCCACCGATCCGCTCGAGAACCACGAGAAGTGGAGCGAGGACATCGCGGAGACCCAGGGCACCGCGCCGAACTACCCGCTGATCGCCGACACCGACTTCAACGTCGCCAAGCTGTACGGCATGCTCCCGCCGGACGTCGACGGCGACCCGACCGCACGCACCGCCGCGCAGAACCAGACCCTGCGCAACGTGTTCGTGATCGGCCCGGACAAGAAGGTCAAGCTGGTCATGATCTACCCGATGACCACCGGCCGCAACTTCGACGAGATCCTGCGCGTGATCGACTCGCTGAAGCTCACCGCCGAGCACGCCGTCGCGACCCCCGCCCAGTGGCAGTCGGGCGAGGACGTGATCATCTCCGGCTCCGTCAGCGACGATCAGGCCAAGGAGAAGTACCCGGACGGATGGGACGCGCCGCGGCCGTGGCTGCGCATCGTCCCCAGCCCCGAGTGAGCCTCACTCGAGGCTGAAGAGACGCCGAGAAGCGCCCGCCTCAGTGCGGGCGCTTTTCTTTGCAGGGTAGACGGGTCCCGCGGGTCGATCGACGGCCCGCTACTGCTCGGACCCGTCCCCCGGCTGGTCGGCGAGGATGCCGTAGAGGCGACGGCGCGCCTCATCCACGACCTCGCGGGCGCTCTTCAGCTGCTGGTCGCTGCCGGTCTCCGCCACCTGACGGGCGGCGATGGCCAACGCCTTGGTCGAGTTGCGTAGATCGCCGAGCTCGTTCGAGCCGCCGCGGCCGGCCGAGTCCCAGAGGGTGGCCATGCGCTCGCGGTTCTCCTCGACCTGCTGCCGCCCCTCGTCGGTTAGGGCGAACGACTTGCGTCCCTCGGCCTCGGCCGGGACGACCAGCCCCTCGTCCTCCAGCTGGGAGAGCGCCGGGTAGACGGAACCAGGGCTGGGGCGCCAGGCGCCCCCGCTCCGGGCCTCGATCTCCTGCATCAGCCCGTAGCCGTTGCGGGGCTCTTCGTCGAGCAACAGGAGGATCGCCTGGCGGATGTCGCCGCGACGCGCGCGGCGGCCCCGGCCATGACGAGGCCGGCCGAACCCACGCGGGCCCCGGGATCCACCGAACTCGCCCTCCGGATGACGGTGGCGGTGATGTCTCCCCCGGCCGAAGAGCTCGGGGTTGCCGCGCTCGCGGGGATCGCTCTCTTCGTCGAATCGCCCACGCTCGCGTGAAGTCTCAAAGTTGGCACCGTGCATTGGTGCTCCTTTCGTTCTGTATCTCATTTCGATACATAACGATATATCGCGAACCTTCGATTGTCAAGCGAAGCGACGTCTACCGTCGCCGCCGCTTCTTCTTCGGCTTGAGCCGGCGGTCGCAGTCCCGGCCGACGCGATCGCCGCGATCGCCGCTGAAGCGGTCCTTCCCGGCACCGCAGAGCAGGTCGTCCCGACCGCCGCCCCGGGCCTTGAGGAGATCGTTGCCGGAACCTCCGTCGAGCGCATCCGCGCCCGCTCCCGGCACCAGCTGGTCGCGGCCGGAGCCGCCGAGCAGCGCGTCGGCCCCCTTCCCCCCGACCAGGCGATCGGCGCCCCCGAGGCCGGTCAGCTCGTTGGCCGCCTTGCTGCCGATCAGGACGTCGGCGCCGTCGGTCCCGATCACGTCCTCCACGTCCCGGCCGATGTTGTCGCCCTTGCCGGGCGGACCGTCGTCGGCCCGGCCGTCGAGCGAGACCCTCACCGCCTCATAGGAGTTCACGTAGCTGGCCAGGTCGTCGCCGGCCCCTCCGGTGAACGTGTCGGAGCCCTCCGGGCTGTAGACATCGTGCTCGAAGACGTCATCGCCGGCGTCCCCGGCGACGCGGTCGCTGCCGTCGCTGTCGTAGAAGAAGTCGTCTCCGGCCCCACCTGACAGGCGGTCGTCACCTTCGCCCCCGGACAGATCGTCATCGCCGCCACCACCGTCGACGACGTCGTCGCCCGCGCCGCTGCTCACGTAGTTGGCGATCGCTCCCATCGCGATCACGTCGTCCCCGGCCCCGGTCTCGACCGACTCGATGTCCGGGCCGACGTCGTCGCCCTCACAGCCGGGGCCGGGGCACCCGTAGCCGTCGTCGGCCTGCCCGTTCACGGTCACCGAGACGCTCTGGCCGCGGTCGTAGTCGAGCCGGTCGTGGTCCCGGCCCCCGATCAGCCGGTCCGCGCCATCCGGGCCCCGTTCCTCGGAGGCGATCAGGTCCCGGCCGTCGCCACCCCGCACGAGATCGTCGCCGGTGCCCCCGAAGAGCTCGTCCCGTCCCCCGCCCCCGTCGAGTTGATCGGCCCCGGCGCCTCCGTAGAGGACGTCGTCGCGATTGCCGCCGACCAGCTCGTCGTCGCCGGGGTTGTCGAAGTACAGGTCAGCTCCCCGCAGCGCGCTCTCGACCTCGGGTGGGGCGACCAGCCGATCGTTGCCGGGGCCCCCGTTCAGGTTGAACGGCTCGAAGCCGTCTGCCGGCTCCCGGACCGAGCCGTCACCCACGGCGCGGTCATCGAGGTCGCCCAGGTCGGCCCGGATCGCCGCCAGCGGGCCGGTCACGGTGCAGGCGGCCTCGTTCGGGGTGACCGCGACGCAACCGGCGCCGGCGGTGATCGTGGCTCCCGGGTCCCGGAAGGTCCAGGTGGTGCCCGCCTGGGAGATGGTCAGGTCGTTGGTCTCCCCGGAGCCCGCCAGGTAGAGCAGCCGGTTGCCGGACGAGACCTCGGCGATCGAGCCGGACGCCGTGGATGGCGCCAGGACGGCCAGCAGCGCGAGCAGCATCGGGATCGTGGCTCGCAGCCTCATCGGCGCCTCTTCTTCCGCTTCGGCACCTTGACCTTCTCGCAGTCTCCGGAGCGGCCGTCGACCCGGTCCGCGAACCCACGGTCGATCCCGCCGCCGCAGAGCAGCTGATCCGGTCGCCGGTCCTTCGCCCGGAACCGATCGCCGCCCGGGCCCCCTTCGAGCAGATCCCGTCCCTTGCCGCCGATCAGCGTGTCGTTGCCGGTGCCGCCGTGGAGCCCGTCGGGACCGGCCCCGCCGGAGATCCGGTCGGCGCCGCCCCCGCCGACCAGGTCGTTGGCGGCCCGGTTGCCGATCAGGACGTCGTCGCCGTCCCCGCCGATGACGTTCTCCACGTCGACGGCGACGTTGTCGCCCTTCCCCGCCGGCCCGTCGTCCGGGCGGCCGTCCAGATCGACCCTGAGCGGCCGGTCCTCGAAGGCGTAGGTCACCGCGTCCTCGCCGCGGCCGCCGCGGTAGACGTCGGCGGCGGCGTCCTGCGAGTCGGCGCGGATCAGGTCGTCGCCGGGACCGCCGTCCAAGAGGTCGGATCCCGCGCCCGGACGCAGCACGTCCTCGCCGCCACCCCCGCGCACCGTGTCATCGCCGTCGTCGCCGCCGAGGCGGTCGTTGCCCGGCCCGCCGGTCAAGAGGTCGTCGCCCTCGTAGCCGGAGAGGTCAACCGGTCGCGGCCCGCCGGTCAACGAGTCGTTGCCCGATCCCCCGCTGAGTCGCTCGATGTCGCTGCCGATGTCGTCCCCCTCGCAGGCCGGCCCGGGGCAACCGGCCCCGTCGCCGGGCCGGTCGTCGAGGGTGACGGCGACCGGGTCCCTGCGACTCCCGTAATAGAACGAGTCGAGGCCGGCCCCGCCCCGGATCCGATCGGCGCCGTCGGGCACCGGGTCGGTCTCGAAGTCGTCCGGCCCGGTCCCGCCGTTCGCCACGTCGTCACCCGGGCCGGGCCGGAAGCCGTCGCTGCCGGGACCGCCCTCGAGCCGGTCGTCGCCCTCGTCTCCGACCAGGTAGTCGCCCCTGCCCCCGCCGGTCAGGACGTCCGATCCCTCACCGCCGTAGAGATCGGTGCGGCTCTCGGCGGGCGCGGTCAGCGTGTCGCTGCCGCCCTCGCCGAGCAGCCGGACCCGGATGTCGCTCGGGACACCGCGGCCGAAGCCGGCCGAATCGTCTCCCGGGCCCAGCGACAGCTTGATCTCATCGAGACCGACGATGGCGCAGCTCACCCGATCGGCGGTGAGGCTGACGCAACCGATCCCAGCGGTCAGCGGCGACCCGTCGTCGGTGACGACGTAGTCGGGGCCGGCCGGCTCGACCGTCACCCGGTTGGGCTCGATCGCCGACGAGTTGAACTCGAGCGCCCCGGACGAGTAAGTCACCGTTCCCGCATGGGCCGCCGGCGCCAGGACGAGGACCGTCAGCCCCGCGATCAGCATCGGCAGGAGCTCCGAGGCCCGCTTCATCGTCGCCCCTTCCTGCGAGGCGACTTGACCTTGTCGCAGTCCGGGCCGCGGCGGTCCTTGCGATCGGCGGTCCCCCGGTCGACCCCGGCGCCGCACCGCAACTCGTCACGCCGCGAGTCGCGGGCCTTGAAGCGGTCCGTCCCGGAGCCGCCGTCGAGCAGGTCCGATCCCCGTCCGCCGTCGAGCCGATCCGCCCCGCGTCCACCGAGCAGCTCGTCGGCACCGCCACCGCCGATCAACCGGTCGGCTCCCCCTCCGCCGACCAGCAGGTTGTCGGCGCCGCTGCCGGTGAGCAGGTCCGGCCCGTCGCTGCCGAGCACGCTCTCGACGTCCGACTTGACGTTGTCCGGCGGGGCCGTCAGCTCGGGGTTGCGGAAGCCGTCGTCGGCGATGCCGTTCAGCGAGACCTTCACCGGCTCCTCCGGCAGGTCGGTGCCGGTCGTGTCGAAGCCGGGGCCGCCGCCGATCGTGTCGGATGACCCGTCGCCGAAGCCCGGGCGCACCTCGTCGTCTCCCGCGCCGCCGTCCAGGCCGTCCTTGCCGGTGCCGCCATCGAGCCAGTCGCTGCCCGGGCCACCCCTCAAGGTGTCGTCGCCGGTGTCGCCGCTGAGCGAGTCATCGCCACCGAGGCCGTCCAGCAGATCGTCCCCGTCCGCCCCGAACAAGAGGTCGGGACCGGCGGACCCGGTCAGCCGATCCGCCGCCCGTCCTCCGGCCAAGCTCTCGATGTCGCTGCCGACGTCATCCTGCTCGCAGGCCGGCCCGGGGCAGGAGCCGCCGTCGTCTGCGAGGTCATTCAGGGTCACCGTCAGCGGGGTCGACCGGTCGCCGAAGTCGATTCGGTCGCTGTCCGGGCCGCCCCTCAGCCGGTCGGCGCCGTCGGGCGCGGACGGCGGCCGCAGGAAGTCCTGGCCGGCCCCGCCGTCGACCTGGTCGGAGCCCGTGCCGTCGGCGAGCTGGTCGCGGCCCGGCCCACCGGCGAGCCGATCGTCGTCATCGCCCCCGCTGAGGTTGTCCGTGCCCGGGCCGCCGGTAAGCACGTCGTCGCCGGCCTCCCCGGAGAGCTGACCCGAGACGGAGGAGGCGTTGGTGAGCGTGTCTCCGCCCGGCCCGCCGTACGCCGAGACGTAGTTGAGCGGCAGCCCGACGGCCTGCCCGATCCGGAGCGAGTCGTCCCCGTCCGCCAGGTTGACCTGGAGCGTCGTCGGCCCGACCGGGCAGCGCCCGATGCCGAGGGTCACGGTGCAGCCTGCTCCGGCGGTGATGGTCACGCCCGGAGCCTCGGTGAAGGTCAGGTCCGGGCCGTCGACCGCCACGTCCAGCGCGTTCGCCTCGCCGGCGGCCGCGACGTACTGGACGCTCGGCCCGGAGACCGAGACCATGCCGGCCGAGGCCCTCGGCGCACCGAGCGCGGCCGCGAGCAGACCCGCGAGCGCGAGCGGGATCAGCCGGGCTCCCAACTTCCTTCCTGTGACGCGGACCGACACATCCCAAGCTATCCCGGCCGCTCCCGCGCGGTCAAGCCGAGGCCGTCAGCTCCGATCCGGTCAGGCTCGCGCCTCGACCGGGTCCGGCGGCTCTTCCGTCGCGGTCACGGCCACGTGGCGGGGCGCCCGGGGACGCCAGTGCGGCGAGACCCCGCCGACCTTGTCCGGCGGGACCAGCTGACGGGCGGCGTGCTTCTGGAACAGGTACATGACGACGACCGCGGCGATGCTGACGAACCCGAGCAGGCCCTCGTCGAAGCCGTCCAGCACGATGAAGTCGTTGATGCTGTGCGCGAACACCGCGATCAGCCAGGCGACCGCCGCGGCACCGGTGAACCAGGACTCCCGGTGCCAGGCCGCCTGCCAGGCGACGGCGGCGATGAACCCGGTGAACATCGGGTGCATCAGCTCCAGCACGACCCGGCTCGGCTCCCAGTGCTCGGGGTTGAGCGCGTACTCGAAGCTCTCGAAGGCCCCGAACGCGGCGGCCGACACCAGGACCAGCAGGTAGCCCTCGCGCGGCAGCCGGAACCTGCCCTTGACCCAGAGGATCACGGGGATCAGCAGCTTGCCGGTCTCCTCGGCCGGGCCGGCGAGCAGGGACCAGCCCTCGTCGCTCCGCATGCTCTGATCGAAGATCCTCGGGAGGCCCAGCTCGAGCGCCATCGCGAAGACGATCCCGACCAGGGCGGAGAGCAGGCCCCACCGGACGATGGAGCCGCGGGTCTCGGCGTCGATGCGGTCGAAGCCGACCCGGCGGCCGAGGAAGACGAACAGGGCGAGCATGGTCGCTGCCGTCGCGGCCAGGGCCAACGGCGGCATCAGGATCTGGGCGCCGTGGACCCATTTCGCCTCGCGGTCGATCTCCCAGAGCGCCGAGGCGGCGATGGTGGCGACGATCACCGTCAGCAGCAGCTTCCAGCCGGGGCTCCGCAGGAATCCGAAGAAGCGTCGGTGGTACCTCGGCAGCTCGAGCCCCTCACGTGCCGGGCCGATCTCGTCCTTCCAGACCTCCCCGTCCCAGGCGCGCTCGACGACGTGCTTGCCATGATGGTCCGGAACCGGGTACAGGCCGGCGGCGGGCAGGGCCACGGCGATGTCTCGTTCTCCCACGTCTCGTTCGCTCATCGGCCGCGATCGTATCGACGCCGTCGGCGCCTCCGGGCGTTACTTCTGCAGGGCCTTCAGGAGCTGGCTCTTGTTCATCGAAGACCGGCCCTTCAGCCCGCGTTCGCCGGCGAGGCGGTAGAGCTCGTCCTTCGAGAGCCCGCTGAGGTCGCGGGGGCTCCGGCGTCGGCCGCGGGACTGGGCCAGCGTCTCCTTCAGCGCGGCCATGAGGTCGGGGGCGACGGTCGGCGCCTCGTCCTCCTCGACCCGGGGCGCCTTGATCGTGGCGCCGCGCCGCTTCTGCTTGATCACCTTCATCAGGCGCTCACGGTGCTCGTCGCGGAAGGAGCCCGGCTCCCACCGCTTCGAGCGCTCGCCGATCACCGAGACGGCGTTCTCCAGCGCGTCCTCGTCAGGTGCCTCGTCCGGCCCGGGCACGTTCTCGATCTCCCGGATCTCAGCCGGGAAATGCATGGTCGAGAGCGCCAGGGCCCGGCCGTGGACCCGGATTGCGGCCAGGTACTCCCGGCTCCGCATCACGAACTTGCCCAGCGCGAGCAGGTCGCCCTCGCCCATCGCCTCGACCAGCAGCCGGTAGGCACGAACGGTGCCGACCGTGTCGTCGCCGGGGATCAGGTAGTAGGGATGGTCGAAGCGGACCGGGTCGACCTCCGCGCGCGGGGCGAAGCTCTCGATCTCGATGGTCTGCGTCTTCTCGGGCTCGAGCAGCTCCAACTCGTCGTCGGTGACCCGGATCAGCCGCCCGTCGGCCAACTGGTAGGCGCGGCCGGTCTCGGACGGGTCGACCGGCTCGTCCTCGGCGGCGCAGTAGCGGACGTGCTTGACCGGGGAGCCGTCGGTGACGTGGATCTCGCGGAAGCTGACGCCCCTCGACCGCACTGCCGACCACAGCTCGACCGGCACGCTGACCAGCCCGAAGGAGACCGTCCCCTTCCACAGCGGCCGCGGCATCAGCTCTTCGCCCCCTGCGCCGCGAGGCTCTGCTCCAGGGCGCGGGCCAGGTCGCCGCTCTCGCGCCGCTTCCGCCGCCGACGGCGCGGCGCCTTCTTGCCGGCCGCCTTGTGCTCGATCAGGTCCATCACCGCGGCCCGGTACTCGTCCTGGAAGTCGCCGGGGTCGAAGTCCTCGGTCAGGCCGTCGACCAGCTTCCGCGCCATCGTCACCTCCTTGGCCGTCGGGGCCTTCCCGCCCTGCGGCAGGTCCAGGTCGTCGGGATCGACGATCTCGTCGGCGAACCGGAGCGTGTGCAGGACGAGCCGGTCGTCCCGGGCCCGGACGGCCACCAGGTACTCGCGGTTGTGGAAGGTGAAGCGGCCGATGCCGGCCTTCGCGGTGCGGTCGAGCGCCGCCGCCAGGAGCGCGTAGGGCTCCGCGTGGTCGCGGACGCCCAGGTAGTAGGACTTGGCGAAGAAGAACGGGTCGATCTCCTCGACGTCGACGAACTCCTGGATCTCGATCGTCTTCGGACGCTCGCCGGAGGCGGCCTTGATCTCGTCGGCATCGAGCAGGACGTACTCGCCCGGGGCCACCTCGTAGCCCTTCTTGACCTCGTCCCGCTCGACGACCTTCCCCTCGGCCTTGCAGACCCGGCGGTGCTGCAGCAGCGAGTCGTCCTTGACGTGGACCTCCCGGAAGGCGATCCCCTTCGGCTCGATCGCGGAGAACAGCTTGACCGGGACCTTGACCAGTCCGAAGGCCAGCGTGCCGTTCCAGATCGAGCGTGGCGCCATGGGTGCCACGTACCCGCCCGGACGCTTGGCCAATCCGCCGTCCGGGTACCGGTCGATCGTGCCCGACCGCGCGATGCCGACCCAGATAGAGCCGATGAAGGCGAAGCTCGGCGACCCCGACCCCGGGAGCCCGTGGGAGTTCGAGGTCAAGTGGGACGGGTACCGGGCGCTCGCGTTCTGCGGCGACCGGTTCCGGCTCCAGGGCCGCCGGCTCGACGACATCACGGCGTCGTACCCGGAGCTGAGCCCTCCGTCCACGGCCGGACCGGTCCGCGGCAAGGTCCTCGACGGGGAGATCGTCGTCTTCGACCGGGACGGCAGACCGGACTTCCAGCTGATGCAGGTCCGCCGGGAACGCGGCCTCGAAGCCAACTTCCTGATCTTCGACCTGCTCTGGAGCGACGGCACGGACCTGCGGGAACGGCCCTACGCGGAGCGCCGGGAACGGCTGGAGGGCCTCGGCATCGCCGGTGACCGATGGTCGGTGCCGGAACGGGTCGAGGGGGAGCTGAACGAGGTGCTCGCCGCCACCGCCGAGCTGGGCCTGGAGGGCATCGTGGCGAAGCGACCCGACAGCCCCTACGTCTCCGGGACGCGCACCGGCTTCTGGCTGAAGGTGAAGAACACGACGCGACAGGAGTTCGTGGTCGGCGGCTGGCTGCCCGGCAAGGGGCATCGGGCCGGGACGCTCGGTTCGCTGCTGCTCGGATACCACGACCGGGACGGCCGGCTCCGGTTCGCCGGACGGGTCGGCACCGGGATGGACGAGCGGATCCTGACGGCGCTCGCCGGTGAGCTGGCGGCCTCCGCCACCGGCGAACGGCCCTTCGAGGACGTGGCCCCGGGCGACATCCCGGCCGAGGCGAGATGGTGCGAGCCGCGGATCGTGGTCGAGGTGCGGTTCACGCTGTGGACCCGCGACGGCCGGCTCCGCAACCCGGTCTTCGTCGGCTTCCGTCCCGACAAGCGCCCGCGCGAAGTCGTGCGGGAGGAGCCGTGAGCGGCATGGAGCTCGACCAGGACCTGCGGATCACCGCCGGAGCCGTCGGCACCCCGGGAAGCTCGGCCCTGGAGATCGACGGCCGGGAGCTGAAGTTGACCAACCTCGACCGGGTGCTCTTCCCCGAGGACGGCTTCACCAAGCGTGACCTGATCGACTACTACGCCGCGGTGGCCCCGGTGCTCCTCCCCCACCTCCGCGACCGGCCGCTGACCATGAGGAGGTTCCCCGACGGGGTCGCCGAGGACGGCTTCTGGGAGAAGCACTGCCCCTCCTTCCGACCGGACTGGGTCGAGACCGCGGCCATCGAGAGCGACTCGGCGAAGGGCACCGTCGAGTACTGCCTGGCGAACGACCTCGCCACCCTGGTCTGGATGGCGAACCTGGCCTGCGTCGAGCTGCATGTCTCGCTGGCGAAGGCCGCCACCCGCTCCCGGCCCGGGTCGATCGTCTTCGACCTCGACCCCGGGGCTCCGGCGGGTCTGCTCGACTGCGCCGAGGTCGCTTTGCTGCTCCGCGACACGCTCGCCGGGCAGGGCCTCGACTCGTTCGCGAAGGTCTCCGGCTCCAAGGGCATCCAGGTCTACGTCCCGCTGAACGCCGAGGCCGGCTACGAGGCCACCGGCCGGTTCGCCCACACGGTGGCCACCGCCTTCGAGGAGGAGATGCCCGACCGGGTCGTCTCGAAGATGCGCAAGAGCCTCCGGCCCGGCAAGGTGCTGATCGACTGGAGCCAGAACTCCGAGCACAAGACGACGGTCGCGGTCTACTCGGTCCGGGCGAAGCCGACGCCCTCGGTCTCCGCCCCGATCGGCTGGGACCCGCTCCGAGACGCGCTGGACCGGGGGGATCCGGACCTCCTGCGCTTCACCCCGGAGCTGGTCGTGGCCCGGGTGCGCGAGCGGGGCGACGAGTTCGAGCCGGTGCTCACCCTGGAGCAGCGACCGCCGTCATGAGGCGGGCTCCGGCGCCTGCTTCCGCGCGAACCACCACTTGCGGCTGGGGACGGGCTCGGTCTCCGCGCGGACCTGCAGGTCGAAGTAGAGCAGCGTGGCGCCGATCGCCGTGAACGGGATCATCAGCGCGTACACGAGCGACGAGATCAGGTTCACCAGCAGCAGCGGCAGCGAGGTGAAGATCAGGATCAGGCCCAGGAAGGGGCCGAGCACCACGCCGAGCAGCTGCAGCACGGCGATCGTGCGGAGCGCGTGCCACCAGCGGCCGCGCACCAGGTCGGAGCTTCCGCGGAACGACTCGCGGATCGACTTGTCGGTCATCAGCACCTCCTGCTGCACGAAGCTCCAGGCGACCAGGTACCGGATCGCGAACGGGATGCCGATCACCGTCATCGCCATCAGGATCACGCCCAGGGTGGCGCCGATCTGGGCCAGCACGACCCGCCAGAACCGGGCCTTGGTGCCGCGGAAGGAGCCGCGCACCCCGGCTTCCCTCCCTCCTTCCATCAGGTTCCGGATGAAGACGATCACCGTGGCGGCCACGATCGCCGTCGCGATCGGCCGGCCCACGGTGATGATCAGGTCCGAGAACGCCAGCGCGATCTGATTGCCGGTGGACGAGTCGCCCAGGCCGCCGGCCAGCCCCTGGGTGCCGCCGACGATCGGGATCGCGACCGCCGCCAGCACGACGAGCGTGCGCCAGTGGGCGCGGTAGAGCTTCACCGCGGACCCGATGATCTGGCCGTAGGCGCGCCGGAGCCGCAGGGCGTCGGTCCGCGCCGGCCGCCACGTGGTGACCCCGAACAGCAGCACGGCGGCGCCGATCAGGCCGATCAGGATCACGTAGGCGGCGAGCGGGTCGGCCTGCTGGAGGTTCATCAGGCTGGTCGCCTCCACGATCACCCCGCAGAACGCGTTGGTGGCCTGCGGGCCGACGATGCTGCCGCCCGGCATCCGCGGGCTCGACCGGCGCTGCTCGCTCATCCAGGTGAAGGGCTGTGACCACTGGGTCTTGGTCTGCGGGCCGGTCGGCCCGTTGTTGAACCCTTTCTCCTTCTGCCCCCAGCGGCCGTCGAAGGCGAGCCAACCGAAGGGGCCGCCGTTCGGCGGCTCGTCCGGGAGCAGGATCGGCTGCGGGACGATCCGGCGGAGCGGGTCGGAGGTGATGTCGCAGCCGACCCCGGAGCCCCGGGCGCCGTTCTGGACGAAGATCGCGGGCATGTAGAAGGTCGCGTGCGAGCCCGCCGCCGGGTAGACGACCGGGTGGGTTCCCTGCTTCTCCACCTTCGCGTCGGACCATTCCGCCCGCTCCCCGCCGGCGTGCTGGAACAGGATCATCTCCCCCGGCTCGGTCGCCAGCGCCTCCTCCGGGGTGTCGGCGTCGAAGGTGATCTGCATGCCCTCCCAGTCGCCCTCGTGCAGATCGTTGAACTGGTTGAAGTACCAGAAGAACCAGTACTGGAGCGCTATGCCGCCGTGTCCGGGCTCCCGGGCGATGTGCGCGTACACCTTCACGGGAGCCTCGCCGGCGCGCTTCAGCGCGTCGAAGTCCTTCGAGTAGACGCAGGTGTCGCCGAGCGGGTTTCCCGGCAGGTCGATGAAGTGGTCCTCGTCGGCCGCCGCGACATCGGCCCGGGAGGGCGCCTTCTTCACCGGATGGGTGCCCCCGTCCTTCCCGTTCGCCATCAGGGTCACGGCCGGGTTGTCGAAGATCGCCTCGACCGGCATCGGCTGGTACTGCTCCCCGGCGGTGCCGCAGAGCGGATCCTCCTGCTCCCGGATCATCATGATCGGCGAGTGCTTCTCGGCCAGTTGCCGGGCGGCTTCGCTTCCCGCGGAGTCACGGCCGGCGGCCGCGGCCCCGGGCGCGTCGAGGCCGAATGCCAGGAGCGTGAGCAGGACGATCAGGCAGATGCCCGGGCATCTCGTCAAGGCCGCCGCTCCCCCATGCTCCACTCGGTCCGACACGACCCAAGCTTAGCCCCTGCCCCGCCGTCCCGCCCGGGATCGGCTTCCCCGACGGGCGAGGTCGAGGCCTCCGGCGCAGGCTCTAGTCTGCCCGGGATGCGGAACCGACCGAAAGGACCCGAGAGCGACCGCCGGGTCATGCCTCTCCCGGCCTTCCGGGAGGTCTTCGGCCTGTACCGGAGGCATGCGGTCTCCCTGCTGATCCTGGGGGCGGTGATCCTCACCCCGCTGGCGCTGGTCGAGGTCCTGACCCGGGACGTCGGGACGATCGACACCGGGGACGGCCTGCTGCTCAGCCTCAGCAACCTCGCCGTGGTCTCGCTCCGGTTCGCGTCGAGCCTCTTCGGCGAGGTGTTCTACAGCGGCGCGGTCGCCCTGCTGGTCCTGCACAGCCACCACGACTCGCGGCTCGACCTCGGCCACGCGCTCCGCAACCTTCCCTTCGGCCGGCTGATCGCGGTCGACCTGCTCTACACGACGATCGTGCTCATCGGCCTGATCCTGCTGATCGTCCCCGGCCTGGTCTTCATCACCTGGTTCTGGCTGGCGGGCGCCATCGTCGAGGTCGAGGACCGACGCCCGATCGCCGCCCTCAGGTACAGCCGCCGGCTCGTCAAGGGATCGTTCTGGCGGGTGTTCGCGATCGTGATCCCATTGACCCTGGTCAGCGGGTTGCTCTCGTCGCTCGGCGCCCACCTCACGCTCGACCTGATCGGCCACTCGATGTTCGGCGAGTGGATGGCCGAGTCGGTCTGGGACATGGCCTTGACCCCGATCTACGCGTTGGGCGTGATCGTGGTGCTGGTGCGGCTCACCGGGCGTAGCTTCGACTGAGCCGGTCGGGGCGGTCCGCGTCCGCCCGGTCGAGCACCCGGTCCGTGAAGGCCACGATGCCGTCGATCACCGCCTCGTACCGGAAGGAGTGGAGCAGGTCGAAGGAGTGCTGGCCGCCCGGGAGCTCGGCGTAGACGATCGGTCCGTCGTCGGGACCGGTCACGGCGCGGTCGAGCGCCGCCGCGAAGGCCCTGGCCCGCTCCGCCGGGACGCTGCTGTCCAGCTCGCCGTGGGCGATGAAGAAGGGCGGCGGACCAGACCGGATGAAGTCGAACGGGGAGGTCCGCTCTCCCCGGGCGGCGGCCCCGTAGTAGTTGCCGAGATAGGCGGACAGGCAGATCGCGCCGCTGACCGCGGTGTCGGACCGCTCGAACCCGGGCTGGAGGTCCGGGTCGTTCTGGGTCAGGGCCGCCAGCGCGGCGAGGTGCCCCCCGGCGGAGCTGCCGGCGACGAACAGGTTGTCGGGATCCGCGCCGTAGCCGGGACCGTGTTCCCGCGACCAGGCGATCACCTTCTTCATGTCGACGAGATGCTCCCTGAACCCGGCCTTCGGCCGCAGCCGGTAGTTGGCGCTGACGCAGGTCCAGCCGCGCCGGGTGAGGCGGGAGAACAGCGCCCGCGACTCGCGGCTCTTGGTCCCGCCGTGGTAGCCGCCGCCGTGCATGAAGATGAGCAGCGGGCCGCCTCTGCCTCGGAGCGGTCGGTAGACGTCCAGCAGGTTCTCCCGGCCCGCGTCCCCGTACGGCACGTTCCTCTCCCGGCCGCGGAAGGTGATCGGCACCGGCAGGGCGAGGATGCGGGCGACGCCGGGACGGTCGCCGGACCCGGCGGGGGCGCTCGCTGCCCGGCCCGTCCCCAGGCCGGCATCCAGCGCGGCCCGCACGGCCGGTCCGGCGGCCAGGCCGCGACGGAGCACGACCAGCAGCCCCGCGGCCTCCAGCAAGGCGACGGCCAGCAACGCCCAGGCCCAGGGCGCGTCGAGGTCGCCCTCGACCAGGGCCAGCACGGTCGAGAGCAGCAGCAGAGCGAAGACCAGGAAGGGCGCTTCGTTGAGGATCACCCCGAGCCGGAAGCTCACCTCCCTGAGCGGGCGCGGACGCCGGATCGGCGCGAGCGCGGACAGCAGGCAGAGACCGATGATCAAGAGAGTGATGACGTATCCGACAGGCATCTTGCCGGTACCTACCCGACGACCGAAGGTCTCACCCTTCCACCCGGTGAGACGGCTCGTTCCGCCGGTCGACCCTGTTTCCTTCAGGCATGGATCCGATCCTCATCCAGCGGCTGGAGAACGCGGCCATCGCCGCCGTGGCGGCGGCGCTCTTCGTCGAGCTGGGCTTCGCCTGGTGGTGGCTCCTCGTGCTGTTCCTCGCCTTCGACCTGTCGATGCTCGGCTACCTCGCCGGCCCGGCCATCGGCGCCCGGGCCTACAACCTGGTCCACGCGTACGTCGGCCCGGGGCTGCTCGGGCTGGTGGCGGTGGTCGGTGACCTGCGCTGGGCGGCCTTCGTGGCGCTGCTCTGGGCCTTCCACATCGGGGTCGATCGCACCTTCGGCTACGGCCTGAAGTTCGCCGACCGGTTCGAGCACACCCATCTCGGTGAGGTCGGCGGGAAGAAGGGCTAGTCAGTCGCCGGCGAACCGGCGGCGGTGCTCGTCCGCCCAGGGTCGGGGCTCGCCGTCCTCGCCCATGTAGACCGCGACCAGCTTGCCGTCGGCGCAGAGCTCGCCGTCCCGGCGCAGCTCGAACCCGAAGGTGACCGAGGTCCGCCCCACCGCGGCCACGGAGACGGTCGCCTCGACCTCGTCCCGGAACCACAGCGTCTCGCGGTAGTCGAACTCGACGTGGGCCCGCGGCATCGAGGTGTAGATCTCGTCGAGCAGCCCGAGCCGGTCCAGCAGCTCGACCTCGGCCGCCTCGAACAGCCGCAGCGCGGTCGAGTAGTGGTAGCGGCCCGAGACGTCGACGTCCGAGAACTCGATCCGTCGCGTGATGGTGGCGGACGGACCGCTCAAAACCAGGCGTCTTCCATCTCGCGGGTGGTCCGGTCGAGGCTGGACAGGAGGTCCAGCCACGGGGCCGTCTTCGGCAGCTCGAAGCGGAAGAAGTACCGGGCGGCCTGGCGCTTACCGTCGTAGAAGTCGCCCTCCTCGCCGGCCGCCGCGAGGAACTGCTCCAGCCAGGCCCAGGCGATCACGACGTGCCCGGCGGCCTCCAGGTAGACGGACGCGTTGGCCAGCGCCGTCTCCGGGTCGCGGTCCGCCCAGAGCGCCGCCGTGACCTCGGCCAGGCGGGCCAGCGACGCCGCCAGCCGCTCGCCGAGGTCGGCCGCCTCGCCGCCGACCTCCGCCGCCCGGCGAACGGTCGCGGTGATCATCTCGTGGAGCGCCCCGAAGGCGGCCCCGCCCTTCATCGTCACCTTGCGGCCGAGCAGGTCGAGCGCCTGGATTCCGTGGGTACCCTCGTGGATCGCGTTGAGTCGGTTGTCGCGGTAGTGCTGCTCGACGTCGTACTCGCGGGCGTAGCCGTAGCCGCCGTGGACCTGGATCGCCAAGGAGTTCGCCTCGAGGCACCACTGGGACGGCCAGCTCTTCGCGATCGGGGTGAGGATCTCCAGCAGCAGGCCCGCCCGGTCGCGTTCGTCCTGTCCGGCCGCCGTGGCCTGCTCGTCGACCAGGGTCGCGCAGTACAGGTTGAGGGCGAGCGCGCCCTCGACGTAGCTCTTCTGCGCGAGCAGCATCCGCTTCACGTCGGGGTGCTCGATGATCGGTACCTGTGGCGTCGTCTGGTCCTTGCCGTCGGCGAACGGCCTGCCCTGCGGACGCTCGCGGGCGTAGCGGAGCGCCTTCAGGTATCCGGTGTACCCGATCCCGGAAGCTCCGAGTCCGACCCCGATCCGGGCCTCGTTCATCATGTGGAACATGCCGGCCAGGCCCTTGTTCTCGGCTCCCACGAGGTAGCCGATCGCGCCGGCCTCGCCGCCGGGCCGGTGGTCGCCCTCGCCGAAGCCGAGCACCGTGTTCACCGTCCCGCGGAACCCCATCTTGTGGTTGATGCCCGCGAGCGAGACGTCGTTGCGCTCGCCGCGGCTCCCGTCCTCCCCGACCAGGAAGCGCGGCACGACGAAGAGGCTGATGCCCCTGGTGCCGGCCGGGGCGTCCGGGGTCTTGGCGAGGACCAGATGGACGATGTTCTCGCTCAGCTCGTGCTCGCCGGCCGAGATCCACATCTTCGAGCCGAAGATCCGGTGGGTGCCGTCGTCCTGGGGGATCGCCTTCGTCGTGATGTCGGCGAGCGAGCTGCCGGCCTGGGTCTCGGAGAGGCACATGGTGCCGTAGAAGCGGCCTTCGAGCATCGGCTTCACCCACGTCTCGACCTGCTCCGGGCTGCCGGTGGAGATCAGCAGGTTGGCCGCCCCGGCGGTCAGCATCGGGTAGGCGGCGGTGGCGACGTTCGCCGCGTGCAGCCAGGTGAAGATCGCTGCGGTCACGGTGTAGGGCAGGCCCATGCCCCCGACCGACTCGTCCATGCTGGCGGCGATCAGGCCGGTCTCGTTGAAGACGTCGAGCGCTTCGGCGACCTCCGGGATCAGCACCACCTCCCCGTTCTCGCCCAGCCGCGGCTCTTCGGCGTCCGCCTTGCGGTTGTGTGGGGCGAACTGCTCCTCGGCGATCTGCTCCGCCAGCTTGAGCACGTCGTCCCAGTCCCGCGGCGACTGACCGGAGAACCGGTCCCGTTCGGCGAAACGGCCCACGTCCAGCCATTCGTGGAGCAGAAACTGCAGGTCGCGTCGGGAATGGATGTCGGCCATGGGTCTCCTCCGGGAAGGTCGGCGGTCGCCGCCGTTCGGCGTCGGCGATCGAAGCCGCCTGTACTGATGCGGTTTGCAACGGTACTGTTATGCGGCTTCGTCCCGCGACGAAGCGGCCGATGAGAACAACCAACGAGAAACCTTGAGGGGAGTGAGATGAGAGTCGAATTGATCCAGAGGCGGGTCCTGTCAGTGATCGGAGCGTCGCTGCTGGCCTTCGCCCTGCTGCTCGCCGTCCAGTCGAGCGGCCCGGCGACCGCCGCGACCGCGACGGTCAGCAAGAGCAAGCAGGCCAAGAAGCGGGCGGCCGCGAAGAAGCGGGCCGCCGCGAAGAAGCGCCGGGCCGCCAAGCGCCGGAAGGCCGCCAAGCGACGCGCCGCGGCCAAGCGCAAGGCCGCCGCTCAGCGCAAGCGCATCGCCGGCCTCAAGTTCTATGACCCGCCGAAGACCCTGCCGAAGAAGCACGGCAGCCTGATCTGGCAGCGCAAGGCCGGCGGCGTGGTGCCGCTCTCCTCGGCCCAGTCGACGCAGCTGGTGCTCTACACCTCGACCTCGCCCTCGGGCAAGAACGTCGCCGTCTCCGGTTCGGTCAGCATCCCCAAGGGCAAGGCCCCCAAGGGCGGATGGCCGCTGATCACCTACGGCCACGGCACCACCGGCATCGCCGACCAGTGCGCGCCCTCCAGGAACACCAAGGACGGCCCCGCGGTCGGGTACATCAACTACACCGACGCCGAGCAGAACGCCTGGCTCGACGCCGGCTACGCGGTCGCCCGCTCGGACTACCAGGGACTCGGCACGCCCGGCGTCCATCCGTTCCTCGTCGGTCAGGCCTCGGGTCGGAGCGTGCTGGACATCGTCCGCGCCGCGCGCCAGATGGGCCCGAAGATCTCCAAGGACTACCTGATCGCCGGTCACTCCCAGGGCGGGCACGCCGCCCTGTTCGCCGCGGGCGAAGCCGCGACCTGGGTGCCGGACCTCAACCTGAAGGGCACCGTCAGCTACGCGCCGGCCTCCCAGTTCCGGCTGCAGGCCAGCGCACTGAGCATGCTGACCGAGCCCAGCGGGCTCAGCGCGCTCGCGTCGATGCTGATCCGCGGCGTCAGCTCCGAGTACGCCTCGGTCGATCCGAAGGAGATCCTCTCGGACGGCGCTCTCGCCTTCTGGGACTACACGCTCACCGACTGCCTGCCCGCGCTGCAGGGGCCGGACAAGCTCGGTGGCCTCGCGCCGTCGACGCTGCTGCGCCACGGCTCGGACCTGAGCGGGCCGGCCGCGAAGAACCTGCTCTCGATCCTCGACGAGCAGAACCCGGCGGTCAAGTCGGAGGCGCCGATCCTGCTGACCCAGGGGACCGCCGACGACACGACTCCCCCGTACCTCACCGATGCCTTGAGCAACCAGCTGAACGCCAAGGGCAACGCTCTGGAGTACAAGACCTACCCCGGCGCGGACCATTCCGGGGTCCTGGTCTCGGCCCATGACGACGTCATGGCCTTCTTCGCCGACAAGCTGCCCGGCGGCAGGTAGGCCACCGCGTCGCTCCGAACAGGGCCGCCGCGGGAGCTCCCGCGGCGGCCCTTTCTCGTGCAGCCCTACGGGCCGTAGGCGTCAGGAGCGTCGCTCGACCTCGGCCCTGATCCGGGCCTCCTGCTCGCGCAGCTCCGGGGTGAGCTCCTCGCCGAAGTCCTCGTCGGTGAACACCGGCCGGATCTCGACCGCCGGGGAGCTGCCCGTCCCGCCCGGCTCAAACGGGATCCGGCGGGCCCACTCGACCGCCTCGTCCATCGACTTGACCTCCCAGATCCAGTAGCCGGCGACCAGCTCGCGGGCCTCCGTGAACGGGCCGTCGACCACCTCCGGGCCGGAGCCGGTGTAGTTGACCCGGACGCCCTTCGTCGAGGGGTGGAGCCCCTCCCCGTCGATCATCACGCCGGCGCGGGTCAGCTCCTCGTTGAAGTCGCCCATCGCGGTCAGCTCGGCCTCGGTCGGCATCTGGCCGGCCTCGGTCTCGGGAGTTGCCTTGACCATCACCATGCAGCGCATTCTCTGTCTCTCTTTCTTTGCGGTTCAGCCGGTTTTCCAGCCATCTTTCTTCAAGGACGAACAGACGCGCCACTTTTCTACATCAATCGCATCCAGCCGCCCGACTTCTCAGGATCTGCCGCTCCGCCTCGTTCGTGGCCAGCTCCGCCGCCCGGCTGAACTCGGCCCGAGCCTCCTCGTTCCGGCCCAGGCTGGCGAGCATGTCGCCGCGGGCGGCCGGGAACGGGTGATAGCCGTCCAGCCGGCCGTCCGCCGCGCAGCGCTCCAGCGCCGCCAGGCCGGCTTCGGCCCCTTCCGCCCGCGAGAGCGCGATCGCCCGGTTGAGGGCGACCACCGGTGAGGGCCGCTCGACCAGCAGCCGGTCGTAGAGCCGCACGATCCCCGCCCAGTCGGTCTCCTCGAACCGCGCGGCCCGGGCATGACAGGCGGCGATCGCGGCCTGGAGCGCATAGGGGCCGGGACGGGAGGTTCGCACCGCCCGGTCCGTGCCGGCCAGGCCGCGTCGGATCAGCAGCCGATCCCAGGCTGACCGGTCTTGCTGATCGAGCAGCACTGGCTCTCCGTCCGGACCCGTCCTTGCGCCGAGGCGCGATGCCTGCAGCTCCATCAGCGCCAGCAGCCCGGTGACCTCGGGTTCGTCCGGGATCAGCCCGGACAGGATCCGCCCGAGCCGCAGCGCCTCGTCGCACAGCTCGGGCCTGGTCCAGCCCGGGCCGGCGGTGGCGGCGTAGCCTTCGTTGAAGGTCAGGTAGATCACCCCGAGCACGGACCCGAGCCGCTCCCCCATCTCGGTCTCGTCCGGCACCTCGAACCGGACCCCGGCGTCGGCAAGCGAGCGCTTCGCCCGCGATATCCGTTGGGCCGCGGTCGGCGCCGAGACCAGGAAGGCCCGGGCGATCTCCTCCGTGGACAGGCCGCCCAGCACCCGCAGGGTGAGCGCGACCCGGCTGTCGACTGTGAGTGCCGGGTGGCAGGCGGTGAAGATCAGCCCGAGCAGGTCGTCGCCGACGCCCTCGGGGTCGAGCGGGCCCGCCTCCGCCTCCGGCTCCGGCTCTCCGACGCCCAGCGAGCGCTCCAGCTCGGCGCCGACCGCCGCGTGCTTCTCGCGAAGCCGACGCTCGCGGCGGATGCGGTCGATGCCCGCGTTCCGCGCGGTGGTCAGCAGCCAGGCGAAGGGGTCCCTCGGGACCCCGGCCTCGGGCCAGGTCTCTAGCGCCTTGACGAGGGCGTCCTGGGCGATCTCCTCGGCCAGGCCGAGATCGCCGGTCTGGCGGGACAGAGCGGCGATCAGGCGGGCGGACTCGATCCGCCACACGGCCTCCACCGCCCCGGCGGTGGCCTGCGCCTCCGCCCCGGGGCGCGGCGCCGGATCCGAAAGGAAGCTTCGGCCCGGGGTGTCGGTTGATCCTGGCATGCCGAATCCCGGCCCCGACTCACTCCTCGACCAGCGGTCCCAGCATCGCGGTGAACAGGATCGACTGGTGACGCAGCAGCTCCTCGGGCTCGATCTCGAGATCGCCCAGCACATAGTCGATCAGCTGCTCGTTGACCGATCCCACCAGGCCGACCGTGATCACGTCCAGCCGGATCCCGCGGTCGGGGCTCCAGCCGGGATCGCGCCGGACCTGGTCGGCGATGATCCCCGCGAAGGAGTGGATCGCCTGGCGCCGCTTGCGTTCCAGCTCCTCGCTCACCCCGACCACCTCGATCTCCTGGATCCGGGCGCGCCGGGGGTCGCGGGTCAGGGCCTCGAAGAACGCCTTGAGCCCGACCCGCAGGCGGATGAACAGGTCCTCCTCAGCCGCCTCGATCGCGTTCAGGGTCTGCTCGGCGGTCTCCCGGATCAGTTGGTCGTAGATCTCGGAGAGCAGATCCTCGCGGTCGTGGAAGGCCTCGTAGAAGTAACGCTCGGTCAACGCAGCCTGCTCGCAGACCGCCTTGACCGGGGTGTGGCTGTACCCGCGGGTCCCGAACAGCTCGATCCCGGACTCGATCAGTCGCTCCCGGCGCTCCGCCCGTCTCTGCTCGGCGCTCTGCCCGCGCCAGGTGCGGCCGGAGTCGTCCTGCGTGCCAGTGGATCCCATCGCTTCCCAGTATCGCCGCTGCGGCCGCCGAGCACCAGACGCCCGCGCTCAGCCGTTGTTGCGGAGCTCGACCAGGTCGGCCAGGTCGTCGTTGGAGAGCTCGGTGAGGGCGGCCTCGCCCGAGCTGACGATGGCGTCGGCCAGCTCCCGCTTGGTCTCGTGGATGCCGGCGATCCGGTCCTCGATCGTGCCCTCCGCGATCAGACGGTGGACCTGCACCGGGCGGGTCTGCCCGATCCGGTGGGCCCGGTCGGTGGCCTGCTCCTCGACCGCCGGGTTCCACCAGCGGTCGTAATGGATCACGTGGTCGGCGCGGGTGAGGTTGAGGCCCGTGCCGGCCGCCTTGAGCGAGAGCAGGAAGACCTTGATCTCCCCGTTCTGGAACCGGTCGACCATCTTCTCCCGCTGCTTGACCGCGGTCCCGCCGTAGAGCAGCATCGACGGGATGTCGCGCTCCTTCAGGTGGCGCTTGAGCAGCTGCGCCATCGCCACGTACTGGGTGAAGACCAGGACCGCGCCGTCCTCGCTCAGGATGGTGTCCAGCAGCTCGTCCAGCAGCTCTAGCTTGCCGGAGCGGTCGGCCAGGGACGGGTTCTCCTCCCGCGTGTACTGGGCCGGGTGGTTGCAGATCTGCTTGAGCGAGGTCAGCAGCTTGAGCACGAGGCCGCGTCGGTTGATCCCGTCCGAGGTCCGGATCTGGATCATGTTCTCCTTGACCGCCTTCTCGTAGAGCGCGACCTGCTCCGCGGTCAGCCCGACCGGCTGGTCGGTGATCGTCTTCGGCGGCAGCTCCGGGGCGATCCCCGGGTCGGTCTTGCGGCGTCGCAGCAGGAAGGGGCGCACCAGCCGGTTCAGCATCTTGGTCACGTCCTGCTTGCCCTCAACCTCGATCGGGTCTCCCCACTTGCTGCGGAAGGAGGAGTGGGTGCCGAGCAGCCCCGGCGTCGTCCAGTCGAGGATCGCCCAGAGCTCGCTCAGGTTGTTCTCGACCGGGGTGCCGGTCAGGGCGACCCGGGACCGGGCCGGGATCGTGCGCAGCGCCTTCGCGCCGGCCGACCGGGGGTTCTTGACGTGCTGGGCCTCGTCGGCGACCAGCATCCCCCACGGGATCGCGCCGAAGCGCTCGGCGTCGAGCCGCATCGTCCCGTAGGTGGTGAGCACGAACCCGCCGGCGATCCCGTCGAGGGTCCGTTTCGACCCGTGGTAACGCCGCACGCTCTCGCCGGGCGCGAACCGTTGGATCTCCCGCTCCCAGTTGCCGAGCAGCGAGGCCGGGCAGACCACCAGGGTCGGGCCCGCGGTCTGCGGGTTGAGCCGACGGTGCAGGTGCAGCGAGATCAGCATCACCGTCTTGCCGAGGCCCATGTCGTCGGCGAGGCATCCGCCCAGGCCGAGCGAGGTCATGCGGTGGAGCCATCGCAGGCCCTCCACCTGGTACTCGCGGAGGGTCGCGTTCAGCGCCTCCGGCGGCTCGATCGGGTCCGAGCCGGAACCGGCGGTCACCTCCTCGCGCAGCTTGGCGACCCATCCGGTCGCCTTCACCTCGACCGTGTGGCCGTCGATCACGGTCGTGCCGGTCAGGGCCACGGAGAGGGCGTCGATCGCGGTCAGCGGCTTGAGGTCGCGGTCCCGGGCGCGGGCGACCTGGAGCGGCGGCACCAGCACCCACTGCTCACGGAGCCGGACCACCGGCCCCTCGCACTCGGCCACCTCCTCGACCTCGTTGTCGTCGAGCGGCTCGCCGTCCAGCAAAAGCTGCCAGGACAGACCCTGGATCGCGTTCTCGTCGAAGACGTCCGGCACGCTCTGGCTGAGGTTGCCGCTGGAGCCGACGACCACCCGCGCGTCGAGCGAGCGGTTCAGCTCCGGGGCCCACTCGACCGCCACGCCCGAGCCCTCCAGGCGCTCGGCGGCGCCGTCGAGCAGGTCGCCGACCTCGCGGTCGGCCAGGACGTCCCGGTCGGGGACGTCGGCGTCGAGCAGGCGCCGCAGCGGGTTCCAGGCGGCCGCGGCGATGCCCACCCCGAGGGTGGTGTCGATCCGGCCGCGGGAGCCGAACTCCTCCTTGTCCGCGCCCCAGAGGTCGGCGACGTCGTGGAAGACGTCAGGCTCGTCGGGCCGGTGGGCCCGGACGGTCAGCTCGAACGGTCGTTCCCGGTACTTGGCATCGGGAACGCCGACCCGCAAGCGGATCGAGGCTTTGCGGCGCTTCGGCCGGGCGCCGTTCTCCTTCGGGGACCGGTTGGAAGACGACCGCCCGCGGGGCCTGGAAGATGATCTGGGAGGTGGCAACGGCAGCGAGACATTCTATGGTTTTTCCGTTCTCGCGGTTTCGCTCTACGATTTTCCGCTGTGGCGCAGGTCGATGCCGGCGCTGCGGAGCATGAGGTAGCTCAGCCAGATCGCGAGGGCGAAGATCGGCAGTCCCATCGCGGTCTTGGCCACCCCGAGGGCGACGAGCGAACCGGTCAGGTAGAGCGGCAGCTGGGCCGCCAGCCGCAGCGCGAAGGTGCCCACCCAGATCCAGCTGATGCGGTTGAACAGGCGGACCCGGGCGGGATCGTCGCGCCAGGTCATCCCCTCCCCGATCAGCGGCCCGATCAACACGCCCATGAACGGCCACCGGATCGCGATCGAGACCATGTAGACGAGCGCGTAGCCGGCGTTCAGCAGCAGGCCGGGCAGGAAGAAGTTCTCGGCCCGCCCGGTCCGGGTGGCGATGAAGCCGGCGATCGCGACCCCGGCGAACCCGCTGAGGGCGAACTTGACCGGCTCGCCCCGGATCACCCGCACCAGGCCGATCACGGCGGCGAGCCCGACGGCGATGATCGCCGCCAGCCTCAGCTGCTGCCCGGTCGCGGTGTACGCGATCACGAAGGCCAGCCCGGGCAGGCTGGAATCGGCTATGCCCTGCGGACCGCCGAGCTCGTCCAGGAGATTGATCTCCTGGGGGCGGTCGAGCTCGATCTCCTTGGTCGCCTGGGGCCCGTCGGCCGGTGCTTCGCTCACCGGGGGATCATGCCGCACTCGGTGTGGCGACCACGTTCCCGTCGTCCGCGATGGGCCGAGAGGACGATCACCGGGCGCGCAAGCGGGCTCAGGCGGCGAGCGCGTCGGGGTCGCCCAGCAGCGAGACCTCCGACGGCGGGACGATCGGCCAGGCGCCCTCGATCCGTTCGTGCCGACCTTGGCCGGCGAAGTACTCCTGCAGCTCCGCGGCCTGGGTCAATGCCCAGTCGACCTGGTCCTCGTGGAGCAGCGGCAGGTCGGCCTGTCCCAGCTCCTCGTTCACCTTGCCCAGCTTCCAGGCGAGGCGGGCGGCGGCGAGCGCGTCGGCGTCGGCCGCGTGGGCGTCCGTCAACGGGATCCCGTAGGACTCGCAGAGGACGCTCAGGGTGCGACGGCCACGCCGGAACTTGTTGAACTGCTTGTCGAGCACGTACGGGTCGATCACCAGCAGGCCGTCGCTGCCGCCCACCCGCTCGACCAGCGGCTCGATCCCGTGGCGACGGGCCTCGCGGTCGAGGATGGTCAGGTCGAACCTGGCGTTGAAGGCGACGATCGGCACGTCCTCGACCAGCTGGGCTGCCAGCGCGGCGGTGATCTCCTCGATCGCCTCGGGGGCGGGCTGCCCCTCGGCGCGGGCCCGTTCGGTCGTGACCTTGTGGACCTCGGTCGCCTCGATCGGGATCTCGACCCCCGGGTCGACCAGCCAGTCGTGGCTGACGCGATCGTGGCCGCCGCCCACCAGGCTGATCGCAGCGGTGACGATCCGGTCGTTCTCCGTGTCGGTGCCCGTGGTCTCGATGTCGAAGGCGGCCAGCCGCCCGTCGTGCCAACTCACGCGACCCAAGGTACCGGCGGACCCGGACGCCAACCGGGCCAGCCGATCAGGGCCTCCGCGCCTCGATCGTGAGCGGCTCGTCGGCCGGGACGTGCTCCACCTGGAGCGTCGTGTGCTCGATCCCGAAACGCTCCCGCAGCATCGACTCGGTGACCAGTCGGGTCCGGTGGCAGTCGGCGTCGGCGCCGACCAGGACGTGCGCGGAGAGCATCGGCAGGCCCGAGGTGATCTCCCAGACGTGGAGGTCGTGGACCTCGACCACCGCCTCCTCCCCCGCCATCGCGTTCCCGATCTCCTCGGTGTCCAGCCCGGACGGGGCGGCCTCGAGCAGGATGTCCACCGACTCCTTGACCACCGACCACGCGCTGGCGGCGATCAGCAGGGAGATCACGACCGAGATCAGCGGGTCGGCCGCCTCCCAGCCGGTCAGCAGGATCACCACCGCGGCCAGGATCACGCCGACCGAGCCGGCGACGTCGGCCAGCACGTGCCGCAGCGCCGCCTTCACGTTGAGGCTCTCCCCCGAGGACCGCGAGAGGATCCAGGCGGCGATCAGGTTGACCAGCAGCCCGACCAGGGCGATCGCCAGCATCCCGCCGCCGAGCACCTCCTGCGGGTCGCTCAAGCGGTGGATCGCCTCGATCACCACCCAGACGGCGACCACCACGAGCAGGACGCCGTTGACCAGGGCGGCGAGGATCTCGGCCCGCTTGTAGCCGTAGGTCCGCCGGGCGGTCACCGGGCGCGCGGCCAAGAGCACGGCGCCGAGGGCGAGGAAGAGCGAGAAGCTGTCCGACAGCATGTGCCCGGCGTCGGCCAGCAGCGCCAGGCTGCCGGTGATCAGCCCGCCGGCGACCTCGACCAGCATGAACCCCGCGGTGAGGCCGGCCGCCGCCAGCAACGCACGCCGGTCCGTCCCCCGCCAGGCGCCGGGGCCGTGGCTGTGGCCATGGCCGTGATCGTGGCCTTCCTCGTGGTCGTGGCTGTGGCCGTGCCCGGTCATCGGCCTCAGTGTAGGCGTCGCCCACCGCTGGTACCGTCACCCCGTGGGACGCCACCGCCACACCCTGCTCCGGGCCGCCGCCGGCGCCGCAGCCCTGTTCGTCCTGGGCGTCGTCGTGGTCGCGGCGGCCAACCTGATCGTGCTGGTGCGGGCCGACGGCGACGTCCGCAGCGTCGCCTCGGAGTCGGACCCGGCGACGGTCGCGATCGTGCTCGGCGCGCAGGTCAAGCCGGACGGGACGATGAGCGCGATGCTCGCCGACCGGGTGAGCCAGGGCGCCGCCCTGTGGCGGGCCGGCAAGGTCGACCGGATCCTGGTCTCCGGCGACCACGGCGCCTGGCGATACGACGAGCCGACGACGATGCGCCGCGCGCTGATCGCGGCCGGGGTGCCGGCCGAGGTGATCTTCACCGACCACGCCGGCTTCGACACCCGCGCCTCGATGGAGCGGGCCCGGCGGATCTTCGGGATCCGCGACGCGATCGTGGTCACCCAGGGCTTCCACATGAAGCGGGCCCTCTACCTGGCCCGCAACGCCGGCATCGAAGCCGACGGCCTCACCTCCGACCTGCGGGGCTACGGCCCCCAGGGGCTCAAGGGCTCGATCCGGGAGGTCGCCTCGCGGGTCAAGGCCGTCGCCGAGTCGGCGCTGGGCTCGCCCGTGACGGGCGGCCCGCCGGTCCCGATCGACGGGCCGGCCACCGCCAGCTGGGGTCCGGCGGCGCCTCCCGGCACGCCGCCGGCCGGGGCACCGGGACCGGACCGGTCGTGAGCCCGCGCCCCTCCCGGGCACGCGACGCGGCGTCCGACTTCATCCGCAGCGAGGCCTCAGGCGGGATCTTCCTCCTGGTGGCGGTCGTGATCGCGATGGTCTGGGTCAACCTCCTGTCCGGCGACGGCTACTTCGAGTTCTGGGGGACGGAGCTGACCCTGGGCGTCGGGTCGCTCTCGATCACCGAGGATCTCCAGCACTGGATCAACGACGCCCTGATGGCGATCTTCTTCTTCGTCGTCGGCCTGGAGATCAAGCGGGAGCTCTCGGTCGGGGAGCTCAACGACCGGCGCAAGGCGGCGCTGCCGGTGATCGCCGCCTGCGGCGGGGTGATCCTCCCCGCCCTGATCTTCGTCGCGTTCAACGCCGGCGGCGAGTTCGCCGGGGGCTGGGCGATCCCGATGGCGACCGACATCGCCTTCGCGGTGGCGATCCTGGCGCTGCTCGGCTCCCGGATCCCGTCCGGGGTGAGGCTGCTGCTCCTGACCATCGCCATCGTCGACGACGTGATCGCGATCGCGGTGATCGCGATCTTCTACACCGACTCGATCAGCCTCGGCTGGCTGGCCTTCGGCCTGGCCGGGCTCGGCGCGACCGTGCTGATCCGGCGGCTCGGCGCGGTCAGCCCGCTCTGGTTCGTGCCGGCCGGGCTGCTGGCCTGGCTGGGCTTCTTCGAGTCCGGCGTGCACGCCACCATCGCCGGGGTGGCGTTGGGGCTGCTCACCCCCGCCCGCCCGGTCGCCGGCCGGCCCGTCCTGGAGCGCATGGAGCATCGCCTCCATCCCTGGACCGCGATCGTGATCGTGCCGCTGTTCGCCCTCTCGAACGCGGGCGTGGAGCTGAGCCGGGACGTGATCTCCGACGCGGTCTCCTCCCCGCTCTTCCAGGGCATCCTGCTCGGCCTGGTGCTCGGCAAGCTCTTCGGCATCGCCGGCGCGACCCTGCTGTCGGACCGGCTGGGGATCGCCCGCCTGCCCGCCGGGGTGACCCGCGCCCACGTCTGGGGCGTGGCCGCGCTCGGCGGGATCGGGGTCACCGTCTCCCTCTTCCTGACCGGCCTCTCCTTCACCGACCGCGAGACGATCGAGATCGCGAAGCTCGGCGTGTTCACCGGCTCCCTGGTCAGCGCCGGGCTCGGCAGCACCCTGCTGCTTCGCCGAGCCCGACGCTGACCAGCCCGAACCCGGACTTTTGCGCGATATCGACGCAAAAGTCCGGGTTCGATCCGGCTCAGGCCTCCCCGGCGAATCCGATCTCGTCGACGCTCGGGTCCGGCCCCATCCCCGGGGAGACGTGGCGGGGCGGCCCCTCCGGGCCTTCGTCGGCCGGCTCGACGTTGCCGGTGCGGACCTCCGGCGTCGGCAGGGTCCCGAGATACCGCTCGACCATCCGGGCGCACTGGCGGCCCTCGTTGATCGCCCACACGATCAGCGACTGGCCGCGTCGGGCGTCACCGGCGGCGAACACGCCGGGGACCGAGGTCTCGTAGGTCCCGGCCTTGATGTTGCCCCGGCCGTCCTTGTCGCAGCCGATGCCGTCGATCAGGCCCGGCTCCGGATGCAGGAAGCCCATCGCCAGCAGCACCAGGTCGGCCTCGATCTCGAAGCCGGTGCCCTCGACCGGCCCGAAGGGCGGCGCCTCATCCGCCCGGGCCACGTGCAGCGTGTCGACCCGGCCGTCGGCCCCGGTGAAGGCGGTCGTCGTCACCGAGAAGTCCTGCTCGCCCCGGCTTACCGCGGTGGCCTCCTCCATCGCGTAGGAGAGCCGGAACTTCTGGGGCCACAGCGGCCACGGGGTGCGGTCGTCCGGGCGGCGCTCCGGCGGCTCCGGCAGCAGCTCCAGCTGGACCACCTGGGCGGCGCCCTCGCGGATCGAGTGGCCGACGCAGTCGGCGCCGGTGTCGCCGCCGCCGATCACGACCACGTTCTTGCCCTTCGCGGTGATCCCCGCCGGCTCCGGCGCCGGTGAGGTCGGCTTCGGCCCCTCGTTGGCGGCCAGCCACCGGTTGCGGTCGTAGAGGTACTCCATCGCGAAGTGGACTCCGTCCAGCTCGCGGCCCGGCGCCGGGAGGTCGCGCGGCACGCGTGACCCGGTCGCCATCACCACCGCCTCGAAGCTCTCGCGCAGCTCCTCGACCGTCACGTCGACGCCGACGTCCACCCCGCACCGCAGGGTCACGCCCTCGTGGACCAGCTGCTGTACCCGTCGCTCGACCACGGTCTTCTCGATCTTGAAGTCCGGCACGCCGAAGCGGACCAGCCCGCCGGCGGCCTCGTCCCGCTCGAACAGGGTGACGGCATGCCCGGAGCGGCGCAGCTGCTGGGCCGCGGCCATCCCGGCCGGCCCGGCGCCGACCACGGCGATCCGGTGGCCGGTCTCCCGCTTCGGCGGCCGCGGCCGGATCCAGCCCTCCTCCCAGGCGCGGTCGGCGATCGAGTGCTCCATCTGCTTGATCGTCACCGCGTTGCCCTCGCGGATCTCGAGCACGCAGGCGGCCTCGCACGGGGCCGGGCAGAGCCGGCCCGTGAACTCGGGGAAGTTGTTGGTCGAGTGCAGCTGACGGATCGCGTCCTGCCACCGGCCCTGGTAGACCGAGTCGTTCCAGTCCGGGATCAGGTTGCCGAGCGGGCAGCCGTTGTGGCAGAACGGCACCCCGCACTCCATGCAGCGCCCGCCCTGCTCCGCCAGCTCCTCGTCCGGTCGCCTCAGCACGAACTCCCGGTAGTCGCCGGTCCGTTCGGCCGGGTCCCGCCACGGCACGCCGGCGCGCTCGACCTCGAGGAATCCACCAAGCTTGCCCATTTCAGCTCTCCTCCATCGCCGAGGCGATCGTTTGCGGTTGTTCCAGCTCCCGCTCCCGCTCTATCGCGAGGTCGGCCAGCACCCGCTTGTAGTCGACCGGGAAGACCTTCACGAACTTCGGCGCGGTCTCCTGCCACTCGTCGAGGATGCGGGCGGCCACGGCCGACCCGGTCCGCTCGAAGTGCTCCTGGATCAGCCCTCGCAGCTCGATCCGGTCCTTCTCGTCGGGGCTCTCCAGCTGGCTCAGCATGGTCGGGTTGACCCGGCTCTCGAAGGTCCCGTCCTCGTCGAGGACGTAGGCCAGTCCGCCGCTCATGCCGGCGGCGAAGTTGCGTCCGGTCGGGCCGAGCACCACCACCGTGCCGCCGGTCATGTACTCGCAGCCGTGGTCGCCCACGCCCTCGACCACCGCGACCGCGCCCGAGTTGCGGACCGCGAACCGCTCACCGCCGAGGCCACGGAAGAAGGCCCGCCCGGCGGTGGCGCCGTACAGCGCCGTGTTGCCGACGATCACGTTCTCCTCCGGCTGGTACTCGATCCCGTCCGGCGGGGAGACCGCGATCACCCCGCCCGAGAGGCCCTTGCCGGCGTAGTCGTTCGCCTCGCCCCGCAGCGAGAAGCTGACCCCGGGCGCCAGCCAACCCCCGAAGGACTGCCCGGCGGCGCCGCTCAGGCTCACCTTGATCGAGTCGTCGGCGAGGCCGGTCGCCCCGTGCCGGGTGGCGATCGCGTTGGAGAGGATGCCGCCCACGCAACGATCGACGTTGCGGACCGGCAGCTCGATCTCGACCGAGCCCTCCCCCGCGATGGCGGGGCCGGAGGCCTCGATCAGCTTCCAGTCGAGGTTGTCGTCGAGGACCGGCTCCTGCGGCCGGGTGCGATGCCGGTCGACGGAGCGGTCCACTCCCTCCGGCCAGGCGAGGACGGCGCTCAGGTCGACCCCGCGCGCCTTCCAGTGGTCCACCGCGTCGTCCGCCTCCAGCATCTCGGTCCGTCCGATCAGCTCGTCGATCGTCCGCACCCCGAGCTCGGCCATGATCCTCCGCGCCTCCTCGGCCACGAAGAAGAAGTAGTTGACGACGTGCTCCGGCTGACCGGTGAACCGCTTGCGCAGCTCGGGATCCTGGGTCGCGATCCCGACCGGGCAGGTGTTCAGGTGGCAGGCCCGCATCATGATGCAGCCCGAGGCGATCAGCGGCGCGGTCGAGAAGCCCATCTCGTCGGCCCCGAGGATCGCGGCGATCACGACGTCCCGGCCGGTCTTCAGCTGACCGTCGGTCTGGACGGTGATCCGTGAGCGCAGGTCGTTCTTGAGCAGGGTCTGCTGGGTCTCGGCGAGCCCGATCTCCCAGGGGATGCCGGCCGAGTGGACGGACGAGAGCGGCGAGGCGCCGGTGCCGCCGTCGTGACCGGCGATCAGGACGTGGTCGGCGTTCGCCTTGGCCACGCCGGCCGCGACCGTGCCGACGCCGACCTCGGCCACCAGCTTGACCGAGACCGAGGCCTTCGGGTTGGCGCAGCGCAGGTCGTAGATCAGCTGCTTCAGATCCTCGATCGAGTAGATGTCGTGGTGCGGCGGTGGCGAGATCAAGCTGACGCCGGGGGTGGTGTGGCGGACCGAGCCGATGTACTGGTCCACCTTGTGTCCGGGGAGCTGCCCGCCCTCGCCGGGCTTCGCTCCCTGGGCCATCTTGATCTGCAGCTGGTCGGCGTTGGTCAGGTAGTCGATGGTGACGCCGAAACGCCCGGAGGCGACCTGCTTGATCGCGGAGCGGCGAGAGTCGCCGTTGGCCTCGGGGGTGAACCGGACCGGGTCCTCCCCGCCCTCGCCGGTGTTCGACTTGCCGCCGAGGCGGTTCATCGCGATCGCCAGGTTCTCGTGCGACTCGCGGGAGATCGAGCCGAGCGACATCGCGCCGGTGGCGAACCGCTTGACGATCTCCTTCGCCGGCTCGACCTCCTCCACTGGGATCGCCCCGCCGACCGCGGGCCGCAGCCGGAACAGGCCCCGCAGGGTCGCCCGCTTCACCGCGGTCTCGTTGACCTGGAGGGCGAACTCGTCGTACTTGCTCTGGGCGTCGCCGCCGGTGCCCCGCACGGCGTGCTGGACCAGCGCGATCGTCTCCGGGTTCCACTGGTGGAACTCGCCGTCGCGGCGCCAGGCGTAGACGCCGCCGACCGGCAGCAGCTCCTCGTGGGTCCCGGGATAGGCGGAGGCGTGGCGCTCCATGGTCTCGGCGGCGATCACCTCGATCCCGATGCCGCCGATCCGCGAGGCGGTGCCGGTGAAGTACCGGTCGATCAGGTCCCGGTCGAGTCCGACCGCCTCGAAGATCTGGGCGCCGCAGTAGGACTGGATGGTCGAGATGCCCATCTTCGAGATCGTCTTGAGCAGCCCCTTGCCGATCGCCTTGACCACGTTGCGCTGTGCGCGCTCCGGCGACTCGGTGTCCGGGACCAAGCCCTGGATCACCAGCTCGTCGACCGTGTCGAGCATCAGGTACGGGTTGATCGCCGAGCAGCCGTAGCCGATCAGGGTCGCCATGTGATGGACCTCGCGCGGCTCGCCGGACTCCAGGATCAACCCGGCCTTGAGGCGGGTGCCGGCCCGGACCAGGTGGTGGTGGACGGCGCCGACCGCCAGCAGGGCGGGGATCGGGACCCGGCGCGGTCCCATGCGCCGGTCGGAGAGGATCAGGATGTTGACGCCCTTGGCGATCGCCTCCTCGGCCTCTTCACAGACGACTTCCAGGCGGCGTGCCAGCCCGGCCGGGCCTTCGGCCACGTCCCAGGTGATGTCGATCGTGTCCGCGTTGAAGATGTCGTGGTTGACGTGGCGGATCGTCTCGAGCTCCTGGTTCATCAGGATCGGCTGGTCGAGCGAGAGCTGGTGGGCGTGCCGCTCGGTCTCCTCGAGCAGGTTCTGCTCGGCGCCGACGCCCGCCGCCAGGCTCATCACGATCTCCTCGCGGATCGGGTCGATCGGCGGGTTGGTGACCTGGGCGAAGAGCTGCTTGAAGTAGGAGTAGAGCGGCGGCCGGTTGTCGGAGAGCACCGCCAGCGCGTTGTCGTTGCCCATCGAGCCGATCGGCTCGGCCCCGGTGGCGGCCATCGGGGTGATCAGCACCCGCAGGTCCTCCTGCGTGTAGCCGAAGGCCTTCTGGCGGCGCGGGGTCGGCTGGACCCCGGTCATGGTGACGTAGGCGGTCGGCAGGTCGTCGAAGTGCACCGAGGACTGCTCGAACCACTCCGCGTACGGCTTCTGGGTCGAGATCTCGCGCTTGAGCTCCTCGTCCTCGACGATCCGGTGCTTCTCCAGGTCGACCAGGAACAGCTTGCCCGGCTGGAGCCGCCCGAGGCGGCGGATCCGGTCCCGCTCGATGTCGAGCAGGCCGATCTCGGAGCCGAGCACGATCAT
>JBEBTS010000003.1:0-35040 GCA_040393665.1 Conexibacter woesei | reverse complement strand
CCGCAGTACACCCAGGTCTTCTCCGACGCGATCGTGGCCGAGGCCGAGGCCGATCCGAAGGTGATCGGCATCACTGCCGCGATGGCCGGCGGCGCCGGCCTGCAGCGGCTGGCCGACGAGCGCCCTGAGCAGTACTACGACGTCGGCATCGCCGAGCAGAACGCGGTCCTGATGGCCAGCGGCATGGCCCTGCAGGGCGGCAAGCCGGTCTGCGGCATCTACTCGACCTTCCTCCAGCGGGCCTACGACCAGATCGTCCACGACGTCTGCCTGCAGGAGCTCGACGTGACCTTCGCCCTGGACCGGGCGGGACTGGTCGGGGACGACGGCCCGACCCACCACGGGGTCTTCGACATCGCCTACATGCGCTCGCTGCCCCACATGGTCGCGATGGCCCCGCGGGACGAGGCGATGCTGGTCCACATGCTGCACACCGCGATCGCCCACGACGGCCCGTCCGCGCTCCGGTACCCGCGCGGTGCCGGCGCCGGGACGCCTCTGCCCGCCGCCCCGGAGCTGCTGCCGATCGGCACGGGGGAGACCCTGAGGCACGGCGAGAAGGTCGCCCTGCTCGGGTACGGCTCGGGCGTCGGAGTGGCGCTGGACGCGGCGGATCTCCTGGCGAAGTCCGGGATCAACCCGACCGTGGCCGACGCCCGCTTCGTCAAGCCGCTCGACACCGAGCTGGTGGAGCGGCTGGCGGTCGCCCACGACCTGATCGTCACCGTGGAGGAAGGCGTGCTCCAGGGAGGCTTCGGGTCCGCGGTGGTCGAGCACCTCGAGGACAGCTTCGCCAACCCGGCGGAACGCGCCCGCGTGCTCAGGGTCGGCCTGCCGGATCGCTTCGTGACCCACGGCAAGCCCGCCCTGCTCCACGAGGAGGTCGGATTCACCGGGGCGGCCGTGGCCGAGCGTGTGCTCGAGTCGGTCGAGTCCGGTCTGATGCACCGCGGCTGAGCGCGCCCGGTCCGGCCGGTCGTTTGCAAAACCGGGGCGGTTCGGAGAAAATCGTGCCGGGTAGCCTGAAGGGCGGCCAGCCTGGCCGTTCGCCCGAAAGCTGGTGTCAATGGAAGTCTCGGGGGGCGCAGCAAGCACAGGAATCGGTGAACGGCGACCGGAGGCGGTCCTCGCCAAGGACGGGCTTTCCAGCCCCAGCAACCGGGTTCGCCTGGCCGCCTACGCGCTGGAGTACGTCGCCGGGCTGGTCGCCTCCGACTTCGCCTGGTGCGCGGTCGCCGGGGGTAGCGCCCTGCCCGACCTGGACGCGCCGGTGGTCTGCCGCCGGGGCGCGGGCAGCCGGATCGACCCCTCCGAGTTCGTCAACGACTACCGCTGGATCGGCTTCGCCTCCGACCCGTTCCGCCTGAGGAGCGGGACCAACGCCGGGGTGACGATCCGCGGGGTCGACGACCTCGGCGGCGCCGCCGAGTTCGCCGGACTCCAGTTCACCACCCGGTTCCTCAACCGGCACGACCTCGCCTCCCGGACCGTCGTCTATCTGCGGGAGCGGGGCGCGGTCCGGGCGGTGATCGCGCTCGACCGGGCCTCCGGCGCCGGGCTGGACCGCCACGAGACGGTCTCCCTGGTCCGGCTGGCGCCGCTGCTCGGACAGTCCCTGGGCACCGCCGCCCGGCTCGACCGGACCCATCCCGCGGAGCCGGCGGGCTCGGCGCCGGAGCTCAACGGCTCCGGCGCGATGACTCCCCGGGAGGAGCAGATCGCGCGAATGATCGCCCGCGGCCTCACCAACGACGAGATCGCGCAGGAGCTGGCCCTATCCAAGGGCACGGTGAAGGTGCACCTGAGCCACCTGTACGCCAAGGCCGGGGTGCGGACCCGGGCCGAGCTGGTCCGGCTGCTCCTCGGGCCGGGCGGGGGCACCTGAGTGGACGTCCCGGGGCCGGGGGTGGTGTCCTGCCGGGCGGCGATGGTCGCGCCGTTCCCCCTGGCCCGGGTGATGGCCTACTCGCTGCTCTACCTGGTGGACCTCGCCGGCTCGGTGGCGGCCTGGGCGGTGATCGTCGACGACGGCGAGGTCGACTCGACCCGACCGGTGGTGTACTGGACCGGGACCGGCGGCGGCGTGCCGGACGAGGTCCTAGTGACCGATGGGGGCGAGGGCCTCGCGGTCGCGCTCGAGTCGGACGACCCGGTGGTGATGCTCGAGGAGGCGAGCCCCGGCGAGGCCATGTGGCAGCTGCCCATGGCCGAGCAGATGGGTCGGCGGGGATACGTCAACCGGATGCTCCTGGTCTGCCGTCACCGGGGGGAGACGATCGGCGTGCTCGGGTTCCTGAAACGGCGGGGCGACGCGGGCTTCGATCCGGAGACGGCCGAGCTGGTCCGTCTATACGGCCCGGTCGCGGGCCACACCTTCAGCGCGGTACGCGAGACCGAGCACCTGCTCGGCGCCCGGCCGATCGCCCCGATGGCGACCCTCTCGACCCGCGAGACCGAGGTCGCGACCCTGGCCGCGCGCGGCGCGTCCAACACCGAGATCGCCGCCGTCCTCGGGATCTCCACCGGCACGGTCAAGGCTCACCTCCACCGGGTCTTCGAGAAGCTCGGCGTCGACACCCGGACGAAGCTGGCTCTGCTGATCAGCGTGGACCGCGCTCGGCATCCGGACGAGCCCGACGAGCAGTAGCCGTTCGTCCCTCGACGCCAACCGGGCAGCGGTCAGTCGGCGTCGCGTGGGTCAGTGCGGATCGTGCGCCGCGACCAGGCGGAGGACGTCGGCACCGTGATTCTCCAAGAAGGCGGGGCCGATGCCCGAGATCGCCAGCAGCGCGTCCTCGTCGGCGGGCCGGGCGGTGGCGATCGCGGTCAGGGTCCGGTTCGACGCGACGTGGTAGGCCGGGCGATCTCCAGCCGCCTCCAGCCGCCAGCGCCGCAGCTCCTCGAACAGCTGCTCGTCCTTCGGGTCCAGCTCGGGTGGCGGGCTGGAGGCCCGCTTCGGGTTGGCTCGGGAGCGCTTGATCGCGATGGTGTCGGGATCCGGCAGCCACCCGTCGGGATCGCAGACGTCGCAGCACCGGCCGGAGGGACTTCCGGGCGAGTGGTCCCCGAAGTGGTCCAGCAGCTGCCGCCGTCGGCAGACGTCGGAGAAGCTGAAGGCCTCGACCGCGCGGTAGGCGCGCCAGCCGCGATCCTCCGCCACCCGGCAGGCGGCCCGCACGGCCGCCGGGTCCACCTCGCCCAGCGGGCGGACCAGCAGCCTGCCGCCGGGAGCCGGGTCGACCCCCAGGGCACCGGCCCGCTCCGCCACCGCGAGCCGGATCCGCTCCTCGTCCTTACGCGGCGCGTCGATCACCACCGAGCCCTCGGCGCCGGCCGCCTCACGCGCGCCCGCGGCATAGGCGAGCACGTCGTCGGGGTCGACCTTGCGCTGCTCGTTGAACCGGACCAGCCGGCCGAGGTCGGCCCGCATCGCCAGCAGCACCGCCCGGGCGGGGGCGCCGTCGCGTCCGGCACGGCCGGCCTCCTGGTAGTAGGCCTCGACGCTCGAGGGGATGGCCCAGTGCCAGACGGACCGGACGTTCGCCTTGTCGATGCCCATCCCGAAGGCGTTGGTCGCGACGACGACGTCGGCGTCCCCGTCCATGAACCGGTGCTGGGCCGAGGCCCGGTCGTCCGGGGCCATCCCGGCGTGGTACGAGACCGCGTTCAGGCCCTCGGCCCGCAGCGACTCGCCCAGCTCCTCGGTGTCGCGCCGGGTGCCGCAGTAGACGATCGCCGGCCGGTTGGCGGGATCCTTGAGGCCGATCTCGAGCAGGGCCTGCTTCCGGGCCTTCGAGCCCTTGCCCTCGAGCGAGACGGTGTCGAAGCTGAGGTTGGGGCGGTCGAATCCCGAGTGGATCTCGACCGGGTCGCGCATCCCCATGCGCTCGGCGATCTCCGCCGCGACCTGCGGCGTGGCGGTCGCCGTGCACGCCATCAACGGCGGGTTCCCCAGGCGCTCCGCCACTCGCGGCAGGCGCAGGTAGTCCGGCCGGAAGTCATGTCCCCACTCCGAGAGGCAGTGGGCCTCGTCGATCGCGAGCAGGTCGACGCGACGGGAGTCGATCAGCTGGAGGAAGGAGGACGAGCCGAACCGCTCGGGCGAGCAGTAGGCGATCCGGGCGGATCCGTCACGGACGCCCTGCCAGGCGGCCTCGGCGTCGGCCTCCGGCAGGCCCGACGCGAACATGACCGCCGGGTGGCCCTCGCTCCGGAGTCGCCGCACCTGGTCGGCCATCAGCGCGATCAAGGGGCTGACCACCAGGGTCAGGCCGTCGCCGGCCAGCCCGGGCAGCTGGTAGCAGAGGCTCTTGCCGCCGCCGGTCGGCATCACGATCAGGCTGTCGCGGCCGTCGAGCGCGGCCTGGACGGCCTGCCGCTGCCCCTCGCGGAACTCGCCGTAGCCCATGTGGGCGAGCAGCGCGTCGGGATCGGGGTCACCCGCGTAGGTGCGGGAGGGCGGCGCGTCCGACAGCTCCAAGCCCTCCAAGCCCTGCAGGGCGGCGGTCGCCTCGGCCTGCTCGTCCCGGCCTTGGCCGGGCGCGGGCCGGCGGGCGACCAGCGTCCCCATCTGCCTGGCGGCCGAGATCGCCTCCGCCTGCTCGTCGGCGCTCAGCTCCTTCCACTCGGCGCGGAGGGCGCTCAGCTCGCCGTCCAGCCGCGGATCCCGGCGCCCGGACGACGCCTCCTCCTCGAGCTGCGCGATGACGGCTCGGGCCCGCGTGTTGAACCGGGCTTCGGGGGCGGTGGGAAGGGAGGTGCTCACCCCTTCAGGGTAGAGGCCGAACCGGCGTCAGCGGAGGCGGCCGAAGGCCCGTAAGGGGGCTGCAAAAGAAGGAGCCCCGCTGGGAAGGCGGGGCTCCTGGTACTGCTTGGGGAGGAGAGAGATTCTGGATCTCTTATGTGTTTTGTGATCGTTGGGAGGTAGGTGGGCTCTTATGCGCCGCGGGCGCCGTACCGCGTTGAAGCGGTAAGTGCCAAGTGAGCAGCGCCGAACCCGACCAGGAAGACTGTGGTGAATATCGATTGGCCCGTGAGGCCGGCGACGATCCCGATGACGAAGATGCTCATCCCGAGCGCCCAGTCGAACCCGGCGATCGCCGAGGCGGGCAGCATGCGGTCGGAGCGGACCCCGCTGAGGGCGACGCCCATCAGCGCCGCGCCGAGGAAGAAGGTGATCAGCCCGATCCCGACGTTGAAGGTCAGGACGTACGGGGCGATCATCATCACCGGGGCGGTCGCCAGGACCAGCGCGTTGTGCGCATCCATCTTGATCGGCTTGTTGACCATGTCACGCATCACCTGACCGCAAAGTACGCCCGCGACGACCACGCGTGTGTGAGTCGCCTCACAGTTGACATGAAGTCATGTCGGATGGGGCGGTACCGTTTGCCGCAATGGCCCGGAAGCGAATGAGACTGGACGTGTTGCTCACCGAACGGGAGTTCTTCCCTTCCCGGACCGCCGCCGCGCAGGCGGTGCGCGCCGGACAGGTGAAGCTGGGCGAGGACGGGCCGGTCGCGATCAGGCCGAGCCAGGAGGTCACCGTCGAGCAGCCGATCGTCATCCTCGGCGGCCGGCGCTTCGTCTCGCGGGGCGGGATCAAGCTGGAGAACGCGCTCGACGCGCTCGGGATCGACGTGGCCGGGCGGGACTGCCTCGATGTCGGGGCCTCGACCGGCGGGTTCACCGACTGCCTGCTCCAACGGGGAGCCGCCCACGTGATCTCGCTCGACGTCGCCTACGGCCAGATCGACGACGCCATCCGCAACCACCCCCAGGTGACCGTGATCGAACGGCTGAACGCCAGGGACCTGCTGCCGGCCGACCTCGAGTACCGGCCGGGGTTGGCCGTGATCGACGTCTCCTTCATCTCGCTGACCAAGGTGCTCGAGGCGGTGCTCAACTGCATGGCCCCTGACGGCGAGGTCCTGGCGATGGTCAAGCCGCAGTTCGAGCTCGGCCGGAAGCGGGTCGGTCGGGGCGGGGTGGTGCGGGACCGCGAGGACCGGCGGGAGGCCGTGGAGGGGGTCGCGGACTTCGCCCGGAGCCTCGGGATGTCCCTGGTCGGGATCGCCCCGACCGGGCTGCCGGGACCGAAGGGCAACCTGGAGACCTTCATCCGGCTCGGGACTTCGGGCGCCGGTTCCCCCAGCGGCGCCGTGCTCTGCGAAGGTGTGGAGCTATGAGCCGTCCCGTAGCGCGGATCTACAGCCACGAACACGCCGAAGGGATCGACGACGCCCGGAAGGTGGCCGCGACGGTCGCCGCGCGGAACGGATGGGACCTCCTGCCCGCCGACGACGCCGGGGGCGCCGAGCCCGACCTCTGCGTCGTGCTGGGCGGAGACGGGACGATCCTCAGCGCCCTGCGCGACACCGCCGGCACCGGCACCCCGGTGTTCGGGATCAACTTCGGGCGGGTCGGCTTCCTGACCGGGGTCGAGTCGGATCAGATCGAGACCGGGCTGGAGCGCGCGTTCGCCGGCGAGTACGAGGTGCTGGAGCTGCCCGGCCTCGAGGTGCGGATGAACGGAGAGACCGCGACCGGGATGAACGACGTCAGCTTCAGCCGCCGTCCGCGGGGCGGCGTGGCGGAGCTGAGCTACCGGATCGCCGGCGAGGAGGTTGGGCACGTCCGGTGCGACGGCCTGGTCGCTTCCACGCCGACCGGCTCGACCGGGTACAACCTCGCCAACCACGGCCCGATCCTGGCCTGGGGCGTCTCCGGGTACGTCGTGAGCTACGTCGCGCCGCACACGTTGACCGCCCGCGCCCTGGTCGTGGCGCCGGACGACATCCTCCACGTCGTCAACCATCGCAGCCGGGACGGGGTCGACTGCGCCGTCGACGGCGTCCAGGTCGGCGAGCTGCGGCCGGGAGCCGAGGCCGAGGTCCGCTATCGAGCCGGGCTCTCCCGCCTGGCTCAGCTGCCGGGATCGAACTTCTACCACCGGATCCGCGAGAAGTTCGGCCACCTGGCCGTGTGACCCGACCTCCGGTGCATCCCCAGTGGGGGAGGCGGGGCATCCGGGCGCGGTGGTAAACAGGGTGCCTGATGCTGCGTGAGCTCCGGATCGAGAACCTGCTGCTGATCGAGCGGGCCGAGTTGAACCTCGGGCCGGGCCTCAACGTGCTGACCGGCGAGACCGGCGCGGGCAAGACGGTGCTGGCCCACTCGCTCGACCTGCTGATGGGCGGCAAGGCCCGCAAGGGGATCCTCCGGCCGGGAGCCGAGGAGGCCTGGGTCGAGGGGGTCTTCGATCTGCCGTCCGGGTGGAAGGACGATCCCGACCTGGCCGAGATCCTGGAGCGGCTGCCGGCCGACGCCGACGAGCTGGTCCTGGGCCGGCGGGTCTCGGGCTCCGGCCGGACCTCCGCCTTCGTCGGAGGACGCGCCGCCAGCGCGGGCGACCTCCAGACCCTGGCGACCCGCCTGCTCGCCTTCTACGGTCAGCACGAGCACCGCCGGCTCACGATCGGATCGGTCCAGACCGCGATGGTCGATGGCGCCGGCGGCCCGGACCACGCCGGGCGGGTCGACGCCTACCGGGACGCCTGGTCCGAGCACCGTCGGGTCGAGGCCGAGCTCGACGAGCTGCTCGGGAGGGACCGGGCGCGCGAACGGGACCTCGACCTCCACCGGTTCGAGCTGGAGGAGATCGAGGCGGCGGCCCCGGCCGCCGGCGAGAAGGAGTCCCTGGAAGCGGAACGGACCCGGCTGCGTCACGCCGAGCGGCTGCGGGAAGCGGCCTCCGGGGCGGTCGCCCGGCTTCGAGGCGACGGCGTCGGGACCGACGGGGCGGCCGGAGAGCTGGCCCGGGCCCGCGACGGGATGGCCTCGGTGCGGGGCGTCGACCAGGAGCTGGACGGTCTGGTGGACCGGATCGAGAGCCTCGCGATCGAGCTCGAGGACGTCGGCGTGGAGCTGGGCGGCTGGCTGGACACGATCGCGGCCGACCCGGAGCGGCTGGCCTTCCTCGAGGACCGGCTCGACCTGCTCGACCGGCTCGAGCGCAAGCACGGCGGCTCGATCGAGTCGGTGCTCGCCCACGCCGAGTGGTGCCGCGAGGAGATCGAACGGCTCGAGGGCGGCGAGGCCCGGGAGGCCGAGCTGCGCGAGGAGCTGGACCGGGCGGCGGCGCGGCTGGCCGATGCCGCCACCGACCTCACCGCCGGCAGGCGCCGCGCGGCCGACGAGCTGGCGGCGCGGATCACCGCCGACCTCGCCGACCTGGCGATGTCCGGCGCGACCCTGACGATCGAGCTGCGGCCCGACCCGGACGGCCCCGGGGCCTCCGGCGCGGAATCGGTCGAGTTCATGCTGGCGACGATCCCGGGGGTCGAGCCCCAGCCGCTCCGGGACAGCGCGTCCGGCGGCGAGCTCTCCCGGGTGATGCTCGCCCTGGCCGGCTCCGGCGCGGGGGTGGGGGACAGCGGACGCACCCTGGTCTTCGACGAGATCGACGCCGGTATCGGCGGCAAGACGGCCGGGGCGGTCGGCGACCGGCTGCGTGACGTCGCCGCCCAGCGCCAGGTGATCGCGATCACCCACCTGCCGCAGGTCGCGGCGCGGGCGGACACCCACTTCAGCGTGACCAAGGACCTCGACGTCGAACCGGCCACGGCGCGGGTCGCGGCGCTCGCCGGCGACGACCTGGTCGACGAGATCCGCAGGATGATGGGCGCCGCCGCGGACGACGAGACCGCCACCCGCCACGCGGAAGAGCTGCTGACCGCCCATCGGTGATGACCGGTCGGTCGGACCGGTCCGGCCCGGGGACCGGACTGCTCCTGGGATCTGAGCGGCGGCACGCTCCGCCGGAGGCCGATCGGCGCGGTAGCCATTACCCTCCTGTGGTGGCGACGATCACGAACCGACTGCGGGGCCGGACCGGCCCCGGCGATACCCGCGGGGGCAGACCCGACCCCGCTTCCACGGTCGGGACGATCCGGCTCGGGAAGAAGACCAAGGACCTGGTCAAGACGCTGAAGGACGGCGACGTCGCCGTGATCGGCCACCGCAACATCGACCGGGTAGCGGCCGAGGACCTGGCCGCGTCCGGGGTGAAGGTGGTGCTGAACGACCTTCCTTCCTCCGACGGTCGATACCCGAACCGTGGCCCGCTGATCCTGGTCGAGGCCGGGGTGAGGCTGATCGACTTCCCCGACGTCGAGCTGTTCGAGCTGCTGGAGGACGGGGACCAGGCCGAGGTCGTGGGCCCGGAGGTGAGATGCGGCGGGGTGACCGTCGCCACCGGCATCGAGCAGTTCAAGCCGGACCTGGACCGCCAGATCGAGCATCAGCGCGCCGAGGTCCATCACGCCCTGGCCGAGTTCGCCGAGAACACCGTCACCCACATCCAGGAGGAGGCCGACCTGCTCTCCGGCTCGATCGAGCTCCCGGAGACCCGGACCCGGTTCCGCGAGCGGCATGTCCTGATCGTGGTCCGGGGGCCGAACTACAAGCGGGACCTGCGCGCGCTCCGCGCCTACATCCGGGACGTGAAGCCGATCCTGATCGGCGTTGACGGCGGGGCGGACGCGATCCGCGACGCCGGCCACCGGGTGGACATGATCCTCGGGGACATGGATTCCGCCTCGGACGCGATCCTGCGATCCGGCCCGGAGCTGATCGTCCACGCCTACGCCGACGGCCGGGCGCCTGGCCGCCAGCGGCTGGTCGACCTCGGAGTGGAGCACACCGTGCTGCCCTCGGTGGGGACCAGTCAGGACGTCGCCATGCTGATGGCCTTCGAGAAGGGCGCCTCGCTGATCGTCACCGTCGGGGCCCACTTCAACCTGACCGAGTTCCTGGACAAGGATCGGGCCGGGATGTCTTCGACCTTCCTGACCCGGCTGCGGATCGGCGAGGTCCTGGTCGACGCCAAGGGCGTGAGCCGCCTCTACAACCCGGGCCTGACCGCCGGGCCGCTGATGCTGTTCCTCGGCGCCTTCCTCGTGTTGATCGTGATCGTGGTGCTCACCTCGCCCGCGCTGGCCGATCTCTACGACCTGATCTGGCTGAAGTTCAAGATCTGGCTGGGTCTCTAGGCTTCTCGCCGATGGGATACAGCGCTCGCTACCACGCGGCCTCACTGGCGGCCGTCTTTCTCGCCCTCGCGATCGGGATCCTGATCGGGTCGCAGTTCGGCGGGGACGTCCTCAACAGCACCCGGCAGGACCTGGAGAAGAGCCTTACCAGCGATCTCGACGATGCCCGCTCCGAGATCGACGACCTCAACCGGGAGGGCGACTGGGCCGACGAGTTCGGGAACACCGTGTACCCGTTGCTGGTCAACTCGCGGCTCTCCGGCCAGCGGATCGGGCTGGTCGGGTTCGGCGACCTGCCCTCCGAGGTGACCGACGCGGTCGAGCGCTCGATCCAGCCTGGCGGCGCGGAGCTGGTCGCGGTCGGGACGGTGCGGCAGCCCCCGTCGACTGTCGACCTGGCCAAGGCCCTCGAGGGCACCCGGTTCGCGGCGGTCGACCAGAACGAGGAGCAGCTCTCCGCCTACGGTCGTACGATCGGCCGGCAGCTGGTCAACGGCGGCCGGGTCCTCGGCCGCACCCGGAGCGAGCTCATGTCCCAGTCCAGCGGCCAGTTCGCTGGGCTGGACGGGCTGATCATCTACCGGGAGGGCGGCCAGGACCTGGACGCCGACGAGTCCGAGACCGCCGAGCGGCTGGACCGGGCGATCATCGAAGGGGTCGCCGGCACCAGCGCCCGGGCGATCGGCGTCGAGACCCTGGGCAGCGACCCTTCGACCATCGGCTTCTTCCGCGACCGCAACCTGACCACGGTCGACAACATCGACATGCCGTCGGGCAAGGTCGGCCTGGTCTACGCGCTGGCCGGCGCCGAGGGCAGCTTCGGCGTCAAGGACGGCTCCAGCCGGATGCTGCCCGAGCTGCTCCACCCGATCGTGATCGACTCGCCGGGCGTCCCGGATAAGAGCGGGTCCGGCGGAAAGAAGGGCTGAGTCGTCACCTGGGCCGGCCTTCCCGTCGCCATCCTGATCGGAGCGGTCGTCGTGCCCTCGGGGGTGCGCGGGCTCCTGGCGGCCGGTCTGGTCAGGGTCAACTACCGCGACCGGGAGCTCGCCTTTCCCCTGGGCGCGATCCTGGTGACCGCCGCGCTCTTCGCTCTGGCCCCGCTGGCCGTGCTCAACGACCGGGCCGGCCTCGACCTGCTCGAACCGGAGCTGCGGCGCTGGATCATCTACCTGATCGGCGTCGCGTTCCTCGGGCTGCTCGACGACTCGCTCGGGCTCGGTGCGGTCGAGGGGACCCCTCGCGGCTGGCGCGGGCACGCCCGAGCGGTGCTGTCGGGGCGGCTCTCCACCGGTGCGATCAAGGCGATCGGGGCGCTCGCCCTGGCCGCCTACGTGGTCAGCGGGACCGGGGGAGAGTGGCCGACCTACGTCGCCGACGTCGCTCTGCTGATCCTCACCACCAACCTCTTCAACCTGCTCGACCTGCGCGGCGGAAGGGTCGAGAAGGCGCTGGTCCTGTTGGTCGCGGGCCTGTGCGTCGGCTCCTGGACGCTCTTCCCGATCGAGCTGCTCGGCGTGTTCCTCGGACCGTTCCTGGTCGGTGCGTGCTTCACGCTGCGTGACCGGGCGATGCTGGGCGACACCGGCTCGAACCTCGCCGGAGCGATGGCCGGCGTGCTCCTGCTCACCGGAATCGGCTCCACGGGCCGGTTGATCGCACTCGCGATCGTCGTCGGGATCACCGCCTACGGCGAGTTCCGTTCGATCTCGAAGGCCATCGACAGTTTTCCGCCCCTCCGGTTTATAGACTCCCTGGGGAGAGTCAAGTGAGCGATCAGCCCCAAGGAGATACCCGCTTCATATTCGTCACCGGCGGAGTCCTTTCGGCTCTCGGCAAGGGCATCGCATCGGCGTCGATCGGTCGCCTCCTGGTCTCGCGCGGGTTCCGGGTCCAGATCCAGAAGTTCGATCCGTACATGAACGTGGATCCCGGCACGATGAGCCCGTTCCAGCACGGCGAGGTCTTCGTCACCGAGGACGGCGCCGAGACCGACCTCGACCTGGGCCACTACGAGCGGTTCACCGACGAGAACACCTCGCGCGCCTCGAACGTGACCGCCGGATCGGTCTACAACTCGGTGATCAACCGCGAACGGCGCGGCGACTATCTCGGCGCCACCGTCCAGGTGATCCCGCACATCACCGACGAGATCAAGAACCGGATCCTGATCGTCGCCGAGACCAAGCAGGTCGATTTCGTGATCACCGAGATCGGCGGCACCGTCGGCGACATCGAGTCGCTGCCGTTCCTCGAGGCGGTCCGCCAGCTCTACACCGACCTCGGTCCGCGCCGCGCGATGTTCATCCACCTCACCCTGGTGCCGTACATCAAGCACGCCGGCGAGATGAAGACCAAGCCGACCCAGCACTCCGTTCAGGAGCTGCGCCGCATCGGCATCCAGCCCGACGCGCTGATCTGCCGCTCGGTCTCCGGCCTGGACCGCGACATCCGCCGCAAGATCGCGAACTTCACCTCGGTCCCGACCGACGCGGTGATCCCCGGCCAGGACGTCGACAACGTCTACAAGATCCCGCTGATGTACCGCGCCGAAGGGCTCGACGACTTCATCCTCGATCACTTCCGCATGGACGCCCCGCCGCCCGATCTGACCGACTGGGAAGAGATGCTGCGGATGGCCGACCGGGCCGACGGCGAGGTGCGGATCGCGCTGGTCGGCAAGTACATCCAGCTGGCGGACTCCTACAAGTCCGTGATCGAGGCGATCGAGCACGGCGGGATCCACAACGGGGCCAAGGTCACGATCGACCTGGTCGACTCCGAGGAGTTCGACGTGTCGAAGCTCGAAGGGGTGGACGGCATCCTGATCCCGGGAGGGTTCGGCGAGCGCGGGGTGGAGGGCAAGGTCGAGGCCGCCCGGTACGCCCGCGAGAACCGCATCCCCTACCTGGGCATCTGCCTCGGCATGCAGATCGCGGTGATCGAGTTCGCCCGTTCGATCGCCGGCATGGACGGCGCCAACTCGGGCGAGTTCGACCCCGAGACGCCGTTCCCCGTGGTCGACCTGCTGCCCGAGCAGAAGGAGGTCTCGGACATGGGTGGGACGATGCGGCTCGGCGCGGACCCGGTGAAGCTCCACGAGGGCACCCGGGCCTTCGACATCTTCGGCGAGGCGGTCATCTACAAGCGGCACCGCCATCGCTACGAGGTCAACAACCTCCTGCGCGGACGGTTGGAGGAGCAGGGCCTGGTCTGCTCCGGAACCTCCCCGGACGAACGGCTGGTCGAGATCGTCGAGCTGCCGGACCACCCGTTCTACGTCGCCTCGCAGTTCCACCCCGAGTTCAACTCCCGGCCGAACCGGCCGGAGCCGCTCTTCCGCGAGTTCATGAAGGCCGCCGTGGCGAGGGCAGATGCCAAGGCGCCGGAGAGAGACGGCGCGGGCGACACGGTCGGGGCACAGGAAGCCTGACCCGTGGCGATCGCCTTCTGGATACTCGTCGCTCTGATCGGCGCCGGTATCCATCTGTGGCGCCAGCCGGAGCAACGCGGGACAGTCGCGGTGTCGCGCGTCCTGCTGATGTACTGGCTCGGCATCGCGATCGGGGTCGCCTCGATCTTCGGCGCGGCCTTCCACGTCTTCGACGCCAAGGAGACCGCCGAAGGGATCGGCTTCGTCCCCTGGAACCCGACCGGCACCGGCGCCTTCCAGTTCGAGAACGCGATGGGCGACCTCGCGATCGGCGTCGCCGGGCTGCTCTGCTTCCGGATCAGGGACCTGAAGTTCTGGCTCGCGGTCGTGATCATCGCGACCATCCAGTTCTGGGGCGACGCCTACGGCCACATCCACCAGATGGTCGAGTACGACAACCACGAACCGAACAACAGCGGCGCGATCCTGTGGATCGACCTGCTCAACCCGGCGATCCTGATCGTGCTCTACTGGCTGACCAGCCGTGGCGACAGGTCGGTCACATCCGCCTCGCCATGAGATGATCTGGCTCGTATGAGCCGTTTCGTCCGACTCTGCGAGACCTCCAGCCCGACCGGCGATGAACGCGCCGTCGCCGATCTCGTGACGTCCGAGCTCGAAGCCTTCGGCCTCACCGTGACCGAGGATGACGCCGCCGGCCCGGCCGGGGCGGGCGCGGGCAACCTGCTGGCCCGGATCCCGGGGCGCTCCGACGGGTACGTGATGTTCTGCGCCCACCTCGACACGGTTCCCCACGACGGGCCGATCGAGGTGCGGATGGACGAGGAAGGGGTGTACCGCTCGGCCGGGGACACGATCCTCGGGGCGGACAACAAGGCGGCGGTGGCGGTGCTGATCGAGCTGGCCTCGCGGCACTCGTCGGAGCCGCCGCCGATCGGGATCGAGCTGCTGTTCACCGTGGCCGAGGAGCAGGGACTGCTCGGTGCGGCCGCGTTCGACCGCTCGGCCCTGCGCTCGGAGACGGGCTTCGTGCTCGACCACGCGACCGCGATCGGCGAGGTGATCACCGCCGCCCCGACCCACATGCGGATCAGGGCCGAGTTCAAGGGCGTCGAGGCGCACGCCGGCATCCGCCCCGAGGAAGGTCGCTCCGCCGTGGTCGCGGCCGCGGCGGCGATCTCCGCGATGGACCTGGGCCGGATCGACGACGAGACGACGGCCAACATCGGCCTGATCGAGGGCGGCAGCTCCGGCAACGTGGTAGCCGGACGGTGCGGTCTGCTGGGCGAGGCGCGATCGGTCGACGACGACCGGGCGACCGCGGTGATCGCGTCGATGAGCGAGCAGATGGTGTGGGCCGCCTCCGAGTCCGGCTGCGAGGTCGACATCGTCACCGAGCGGGTCTTCTCCGGGTACCGGATCCCGGACGACTCCCGCGCCCTGCGGATCGCCGAGGACGCGCTGCGCGCCCGCGGCCACCAGCCGGCCAGGATCGCGACCGGGGGCGGATCGGACGCCAACGTCTTCGTCGCCGGGGGGATGGACTGCGTGCTCCTGGCCAACGGCACCTGGGAGAACCACACCGCCGACGAGTGGGTCGCCCGGGACGACCTGGCCGGGATGCTCGACGTGTGCGAGTCGATTCTGGTCGAGGCCGCCAACCGATGCTGAAGCTCCGCCGGGGCCGGGTCGTCGCGACCGACCCGCTCGCCGTGTCGCTCGACGGCGCGCCCGACGCCGATCCCCGCCGGGCGTGGGCGGACGTCGCCCTCGTCGGGCCGTGCGAGGTCGGAGACGAGGTGGTGGTCAACACCGAGGCCCTGGACCTCGGCCTCGGCTCCGGCGGCTTCGACATCGTCCACGTGAACCTGACCCGCGGGCTGGACGCGTCCGGCTCCGCCACGGAGCACGTGATGAAGCTGAACTACAGCTCGCTCCAGCACCCGGTGGCGACGATCGAGCGCCCGGCCGAGGGTCTGGACGGGTCGGACCCCGCGTCGGCGGCACCGGTCCCGGTGCTGGCGATCGGACTCCACGGGCACCTCGCGCCCGCCGCCTGGGCCTTCTCCGGCGGGCTTCCCGGCCCGGCCGACGACCGGGCGGGCGGCCTCCGGGTCGGCTACGTCCAGACCGGGGGCGGGGCGCTGCCCGGATCCCTGTCGCGCGACGTCGCCTCCCTGCTCGAACGAGGGCTGCTCGCCGGGCACGTGACCGCCGGCCCCGCCTACGGGGGCGCCTCCGAGGCGATCAGCTTGATCGGCGCGCTCGACGCGGCGCGCTCGCTGGGCTGGGACGCGGTGATCGCCGGCCCCGGCCCCGGCATCCTCGGCTCGGCGACGGCGCTCGGCCACGGTGGCATGACCGCCCTCGACGTCCTGCACTCGGCGCTCGCGATCGGCGCGCCGGCGATGCTCTCCCCGCGGCTCTCGTCGGGCGACCCGCGACCCCGCCACCGCGGCCTCAGCCACCACTCCCGTTCGGTGATCGGGCTCTGCCTCGACCCGGTCGAGGTGCCGCTGCCGACGGACGTCGAGGCCCTGCTCGGCGACTCGGCGGCCGGGATCGACCTGGACCGGTCGATCCCGGGCCTCGGCCGCGGCGGCCACACGGTGACCCGGGTCCCGGTCGACCTCGACGGCTACGGAGCGTCCGGCCTGCCCCGTCGCACGATGGGACGGGACCTCGAAGCGGACCCCGCCTTCTTCGCCGGGCCGCTCGCGGCAGGCCGCCGCCTGGCCGAGCGCGCCGCCTGAACCGGCGGATTCGTTGCGGGCGGAGGGAGCGGGGCCGAGGGGCAGAATGAGCTGTCATGCCTCCGTCCGTGGCCGTCCCCGGCACACCCACCAAGTCTGCGTCCGCCAGCCCCGCGAGCACCCGCTACGAGCATCTGCTGCTCGACTTCCTCGCCTACCTGGAGCTGGAACGGGGGCTGTCCCGCAACACGCTGAACGCCTATCGGACCGACCTGCTCCAGTTCGGGGCCTGGCTGGCCGACCGTGAGATCGACCCGGTCGAGATGACCCCGGACCGGATGGCGGACTACGTGGCCGAGCTCACCGCCGGGCACAGCGAGGCCCCGTTGGCCGCCTCGACGGTCCACCGCAAGACGGCGGCGCTGCGGTCCTTCTACAAGCACCTCCGGCGCGAGGACCTGATCGACGAGGATCCGACCGCCGGCCTGGCGACCCCGCGCCGCGCCAAGAAGCTGCCGAACGTGCTCAACCAGGCCGAGGTCGCCCGCCTGCTGGCCTCGCCCGCCGGCGCGTCGCCCCAGGCGACCCGCGATCGAGCGATCCTCGAGGTGATGTACGCCTGCGGCCTGCGCGCCTCCGAGGTGGTCGGTCTGGAGCTGACCGACATCGACACCCACCAGGGCATGCTCCGGGCCCGCGGCAAGGGCTCCAAGGAGCGGATCGTCCCGCTCGGCCGGCAGGCGATCGCCGCGATCGAGTCCTGGCTGCGCTCCGGGCGGCCGGAGCTGGTCAAGGACCGGCCGGAGAAGGCGCTGTTCGTCAACTTCCGCGGCAAGGCGCTGACCCGTCAGGGCCTCTACAAGATCGTCCAGGGCCACGCCCGCTCGGCCGGTCTGGAGGACCGGATGAGTCCCCACACGCTGCGGCACTCCTTCGCCACCCACCTGCTCGCCGGTGGCTGCGACCTCCGCGCGGTGCAGGAGATGCTGGGGCACGCCGACGTCGCCACCACCCAGATGTACACCCACCTGTCCGGACAGCAGCTCAAGGACGTCTATTACAGCGCCCATCCGAGGGCGAACGCCGCGTCCGCGCGGACTTGATAGAACCGGGCTGTGCCCGAGCTGCCCGAAGTCGAGACGATCCGCCGCCAGCTCGAGCCCGATCTGGTCGGCCGCCGGATCGAGTCGGTCGAGGTGCTCGACGACTACTTCACCAAGCCTGATCCTCCCGCCGCCTTCGAGCGGGCGACCGAGGGCCGGCAGATCGTCGACGTCAGCCGTCGCGGCAAGTACCTGATGCTCGATCTGGAGGACGGCAACGCGGTCGTGATCCACCTGCGCATGACCGGGTCCCTGGTCCTGCTCGCGCCCGACGGCTCCGAGAACCCGGGGGACGCCCGCATCTACGTCTCGGAGACCAACGAGAAGCACCTGAAGGCCAGGTTCGTGCTCGACGACGAGGGCGAGCTGCGTTTCGCCGACCCCCGCCGGTTCGGGCGCGGGTTCGTGGCCGGCGCCGAGGAGCTGGACGAGTACTTCGCCAGCCGGCTCGGGGTCGAGCCGCTCTCGGAGGACTTCACGGTCGCCGAGATGGCCCGGGTCAGCGCCAACCGGACCGGTCCGCTCAAGTCGTTCCTGCTGAACCAGAAGGTCGTGTCCGGCGTGGGCAACATCTACGCTGACGAGGCCCTGTTCCGGGCCCGCCTGCACCCGCTGTCCCCGGCCGGCTCGATGCGGGGCGAGCACCACGAGGCGCTGCGCGACGGGGTGGTCGAGGCGCTCAGCCGGGGCCTCGATCTGGGCGGCGCCTCGATCGACGACTACCGGGACGCCAAGGGCGAGCGCGGCTCGATGCAGAACGAGTTTCTGGTGCACCGTCGCCAGGGCGAGCCGTGCACCGAGTGCGGGACGCCGATCGAGCGGATCGTGGTCGGCGGACGCTCCACCTACTTCTGCCCGGACTGCCAGGTCAAGCTCCGCCGCCGCGCCCGCCGCCGGGCCTGAGCCGTCCCCGGTCCGTCCGACCGCACCGGCACCATTGTCGGAGATGGCAGGGACGTTCAAGACGGAAGCGGTGGTCCTGCGGACCATCCGGTTCGGTGAGGCCGATCGGATCCTTCACCTCTACTCCCGCGAGCACGGGCGGATCGGCGCGATCGCGAAAGGCGTGCGCAAGCCACGGTCCCGGTTCGGGGGCAGGCTGGAGCCGTTCTTCCGGCTGAAGCTGATCCTCCACCGCGGCCGGGGGGACCTCCACACGGTCACGGCCGCCGAGACGATCGAGGGCCATGCCGCCCTGCGCTCCTCCGGCAGCGGGATCGCCGCGGCGGGCGATGCCTGCGGGGCGGTGCTCAGGCTGCTGGACGGGGCCGAGCCGAACCAGCCCGCCTACAACCTGCTCTGCCGGTACCTGGACCTGATCGACGACGACCCGTCCGGTCCGGCCGCCTCGCCTGCCGGGATGGTCGCGTTCCGGCTCAAGCTCGCCCTGGCGGCCGGCTTCGCCCCGGAGCTATCGAGCTGCGCCCGCTGCGGGAACGGCGAGCACCTGACCGCGTTCTCCGGGGCGGCCGGCGGGACCGTCTGCCCGACCTGCGAGGCCGGGTCCTTCCCGTTCTCGGAGGAGGCCCACGCCTTCATGGTCCAGTCGCTGGGCCGGCCGATGAGCGAGGCGCCCGCGGCCGGGGTGGGGGCGATCCGCCAGGCCGGCCGGGCGATCGGCGAGATCCTCGAGGAGCACGCCCACGTCCGGCTGCCCCGGCCGGAGGAGAGGCTGGCGGCATGAGCGAGGAGCCGGCCCCCGCGGGGAGCTCGCCCACCGGTGGGTTCTCCGAAGCCTCCCGTCGCCGGGAGGCCGAGTGGCACTCGGAGCGGGCCGTTCCCTCTTATCCCGCGACCCGCGCGGTCCCGGAGGAGGACAGCGAGTGGCGGACCCCGTTCCAGCGCGACCGGGACCGGATCGTCCACAGCAAGGCGTTCCGTCGGCTGATGCACAAGACCCAGGTCTTCGTCGCCCCGGAAGGAGACCACTACCGGACCCGTCTGACCCACACCCTGGAGGCCACCGGGATCGCCCGGACGGTCGCCCGGGCGCTGGGCCTGAACGAGGACCTGACCGAGGCGATCGGGCTCGGGCACGACCTCGGGCATCCCCCTTTCGGCCACATCGGCGAGCACGCCCTGGACGAGGCGAACCGGCGTCACGGCGGCGACGGGTTCCGCCACAACGTCCATTCCCTGCGGGTGGTCGACGTGCTCGAGCGCGACGGCCGGGGGCTCAACCTGAACGAGCCGGTCAGGCAGGGCATCCTCAAGCACAACGGGCCGGTGAAGTCGGCCTCGCTGGAAGGGCAGATCGTCCGGCTCGTCGACCGGGTCGCTTACATCAACCACGACATCGACGACGCCCTCCGGGCCGGGGTCCTATCGCCGGGGGACCTGCCGCGGGAGGAGATCGCGATGCTGGGACCGACCGGCGCGACCCGGATCGACGCCCTGGTCAAGGACATCGTCGAGCAGTCGCAGACCGGGACCGAGATCCGCCAGTCCGGCCACATGGGGCAGGCGATGCTGCGGCTGCGCAAGTTCATGTTCGACCGGGTCTACCTCGGCCCGGAGGCCCGGGCCGAGCACGAACGGGTCCATCGCACCATGCGGATCCTGTTCGACCACTACCTGGAGCGGCTGGACGAGGTGCCGGTGGCCGACCCCGCAGCCGATCCCCTGCAGCGGGTGACCGACCTGCTGGCCGGGATGACCGACCGCTACTGCATCAACCACTTCACCGAGCTGTACGTCCCGGAGCGCTCCCGGCTGTAGCCGTCCCCGCGTCCGGGCCCGAGGTCCGGGGAGACCGGGCCGGAGGGGGTGGCGCGGCGGGCTTTAGACTCGGCGGCCTGTCCAAGTTCACGCCCGACACGATCGACCGGGTCCGCGCCGCGGCGGACATGGTGGAGCTGGTCTCCGCCCACACCGACCTGCGCCGACAGGGGGTGCGGTACACCGGCCTCTGCCCGTTCCACGAGGAGCGTTCGCCCTCCTTCTCGGTCCACTCGACCGACAAGCTCTACCACTGCTTCGGCTGCGGCGTGGGCGGGGACCTGTTCGACTTCGTGATGGCGACCGACAACGTCGACTTCCCGGCGGCGGTCGAGATGCTGGCCGACCGGTACGGGGTCGAGGTCACCCGGGAGAAGGAGGACCCGCAGGCCGAGCAGCGCCGCAAGGAGCGGGCACGGCTGACCGAGCTCATGGAGCGGGCCGCGATGTTCTACGCCAACGTCTTCCGCGAGGGCTCCGAGGCCGCCAAGGCCCGCCAGTACCTCGAGGGGCGGGGCCTCGGGTCCGAGATCCTCGAGGAGTTCGGCATCGGCTATGCCCCCAGCGCCTGGGACACGCTCCTGGTCAGGAGCCAGCGGGCCGGGTACAAGGTGCCTGAGCTGGCCCGGACCGGCCTGGCCCAGAAAGGCCGCTCCGGCGGCTTCTACGACCGGTTCCGGGAGCGGATCACCTTCCCGATCCGGGATCCCCGCGGCCGGGTGGTCGGCTTCGGCGCCCGGGCGATGCGCGACGACCAGAAGCCGAAGTACCTGAACTCGGCCGAGAACGAGCTCTTCCACAAGAGCGAGATCCTGTACGGGATCGACCGGGCCCGGACCCCGATGGCCAAGGCCGGCCGGGCGCTGGTCGTCGAGGGGTACACCGACGTGATCGCGCTCCACCAGGCCGGCATGACCGAGACCGTCGGGGTGATGGGGACCGCCATCACCGAGCCGCAGCTCGCCCTGCTCTCGGCCACCGTCGACACCGTGATCCTGGCCCTCGACGCCGACGCCGCCGGCCGGAAGGCGATGCTGCGCGCCCAGGAGGTCGCGGCGGGACGCAAGCTGACCCTCCGGGTCGTCGCGTTGCCGAGCGGGGTCGACCCGGCGGAGCTGGTCGTCACGCCGGAGGGCGCGGAGCAGTTCCGGGCGCTGGTCGAGGACGCGGTCGACCTGCCCGAGTTCCAGCTCGACCTGATCGTGGCCGGGGTGGACATGGAGTCGCCGCGGGACCGCGACCGGGGGCTGGGGGAGGCGACGCCGGTCCTCGCCTCGATCCCGCCCGGGGCGACCCGACAGGAGCTGACCCGCCGCGTGGCCGAGCGGCTCGGGATCGACCCGAGCCTGGTGATCGCCCGGGTCGACAACGATCCCGGCCCCGCGCCGGGTCCCTCGGACCCGATTCCGCCAGGCCCGGAGAGCGTGACGGGAGGATCCCCGGACCAGGGTGAACCGGCACCGCGCGCCGCGGTGCTCAGTCGGCGCGAGCGGACCGAGCGGTGGCTGCTGGCGATGTGCATCGCCAGGCCGGACGAGGGCAGGGAGTGGCTGGCCCGGCTCGACTCCCGGCACCTCTCGACCCCGCTGATCGAGCGGACCGTAGCCTGGCTGCGAGAGCATCTGGACCATCCCGCGGAGGGGATCGACCCCGAGGATCGCGAGCTTCACCGGCTGGTCGCCGCCCTGGTCGTGCGGGCCGATCCGGAGCGGGTCGGCACCGGCTCGATCCGACGCAACTTCATGGAGCTGGAGCTCGCCGCGCTCGACGACGAGATCAAGGCCGCGGCGGATTCCGGCGACGACGCCCGCCGGGCCGAGCTGATCCGCAATCGCTCCCGGCTGGTGGACGAAGTGCGCCGCGCCGAAGGCGACGAACCGCGGGAGTGACCCGGCGGCGGCGAAGCCCGGAGACCGGCCCGCGAGCGGGCTGTCCTCCGGCCGGTTTCGGTAGGCTGCCACAGCGCAGTCGGGGGTAGCTCAATCGGTAGAGCATTCGGCTGTTAACCGAACGGTTGGCGGTTCGAGTCCGCCCCCCCGAGTGAAGGCCGCGCCCGCCGGAGACCCCGGCCGGGCGCGGCTTTTCTGCTTGAGGAGCCGGTTCTCGGGGCCGGTCAGGAGCGACCGGCGACCAGGTCCTCGACCAGTCGGGCGCCGGCATCGGGCCCGTCGTGCTGCCGGTCCCAGCTCTGGATCTGGCCGGCGCGGACCCGGTAGAGCGGGTTCCCCAGGATCTCGGCCACCGCCCACCTCAGGGAGCGCGGGCCGGTCAGGCTCCACCGCACCGAACGGCCGACCTCGGCCCAGGTGATCCTGGCCGCGGTCTCGTTCATGTCGCCCGCGGCGGGGCAGGTCAGCACCGGCACCCCGGCGGCCAGGGCGCGGGCGACGGTCCCGTGGCCGCCGTGGCAGACCACCAGGGCGGCCTCCGGCATCACCTGCGAGTAGCTCAGCCAGTCGACCAGGACGGCGTTGGCCGGCACCTCGATCGGGCGGGACGGGCGGACCCGGTTGGTCGTCGCCACGATCCGCACCGGCTCGCCGGCAAGCGCGGCCAACGCGGACCGGACGAGATGGTTGTCCGGGTCCTGCGAGGTGCTCGGGGCGACCAGGATCAGCGGATCGTCGCCGGGCGGCAACGCGATGTCTTCGTGCTCCATCTCGAAGGGCATCGGACCGGTGACGTGGACGTGCTCCGGCCACTCTCGGGGATACTCGAGCTGAGGGTAGGTGGCGACCAGGGCCAGCTCGGGGCTGGTGCCGCCGTGGAAGCGATCGGTCGGCGGGAGCCCGACCACGGCCCGCTGCGCGTTGAGGTCCTGGCGGCCCCGTTCTAGCCCCCGGTGGAGCAGTCGCTCGGTCAGGCTCCAGAAGCGCCGTCCCATCCCGGTGCGCGGCGGCAGCGCTCCGATCGCGAAGAACGGCATCCGGTGGTCCTGCTCGGGATAGATGTGCGGGATCAGGGTCGCCCAGGCGGAGCCGTAGGCCTCCGCCGCGAGGGCGGGGGCGACCGTGAGGATGTCGTTCACGACCACGTCCGGCCGGAACTCCTCCAGCAGCGGCAGGAGCGCCTTGGCCGCGTCCCCGCCGCCCGGCGAGCCGGAGGCGGGGGGCGGGAACACCTGGTACTGGTCCGCGCCGACGAACTCGAGCCCGGCCCCCGCGACGGTCACCTCCCACTGGGGCCAGGTCTCGAGCAGGACCTCGTGGCCGCGCGCCTTCAGGGCCCGGGAGAGGCTGATCGCCGGGAAGACATGCCCGGGATCGCCGAAGGCGGCGACCAGGCAGCGCACCCGGTTACATCCCTCCGGAGTCCGGGCCGGAGCCGGGACGGGCCATGACCAGCTCGGGGACCGCGCAGTTGGGGGAGACCTTGAGCAGGAAGGAGACGGCCTCGGCGATGTCCTCCGGCTGCATCATCTCCTCCGGCGGGATCTCGCCCTGGACGAACTCGGTCATGTCGGTGGCGACGAATCCCGGGGCGATCGCGGTGACCGCGATGCCGTCCTCGCCGACCTCCTTCTGGGTCGACTTCGAGAAGCCGATCACGGCCGCCTTGGTGGCGCCGTAGACCGAGAGCCACGGCGGCGACTGGACCCCGGCGATCGAGGCGAGGTTCACGATCAGGGCCTTGCCGTGCTCGGCACCGGCCTCCTTCAGCAGGGGCAGCGCCTCGCGGGTGGCGATCACGAGCGCGCGCAGGTTGACCCCGACCTGGAGGTCGAAGTGCCGGGCCTGGATGCCCTCGACCGGCTGGCCGATCCCGATGCCGGCGTTGTTCACCAGGCAGTCGAGCCGTCCCCACTGCCGCTTGTGCTCGGCCACCAGCTCGACCACGGCCTCCTCGTTGGTGACGTCGGCGACGACCGCCTCCACCTTGAGGTCGTCGTTGGCGAGTGACTCCGCGGCCCGCAGGAGCTTGTCCTCCCGCCGGCCGGAGACGGTCACCGCGTAGCCGCTTTCGGCCAGACGACGCGCGATCGCCAGACCGATCCCGCCGGAACCGCCGGTCACCAATGCCGCTCGTTTTGCCACGCTTTCTCCGTTCCTCGTATTGGCGGTCGGTTCGCCCAACCAGATCGGGCCGGAGACTATGCGAGATGGCCTCCGGCAGAGGTCCGAGCTGGCCTTTCGGACGGAGGCTGGGTGCATCCAACCGGCGGAACGGCAAGAATGGGGTACGCCAAGGTTTGGCGCAGAGAACACGGGGGAAGGAGAGCTGTGAGTGAAGAGAAGACAGATGCAGAGCTGCTCGGGGCGTTCGCGACCGAATCCCGACAGCGTTGCGATGTGATCTCGGCCGGCCTCGATACGGGGACAACCGACTTCGAGGCGTTGCGGCAGGAGGCCCACGCGCTCCACGGCACGGCCTCCACGCTCGGCCTGAGACGACTGGGCGAGCTGGCGGGCCTGATGGAGTCCGACCTCGCCGATGCCGCGGCCGCAAGGGAGATCCGGCCCAATCGAGCCAAGCAGATATCGGAGGCGGCCGAGGCCCTGGCCGCCGGGGTCGCCGCCGCTGCCGCGGGTGACGAGGAACCGCCGGACGTCGGACGTTCCCTGTCACAGCTCTTCGCTCTGTAACTTCGCCCGGCTCGCCGGGCCACAGGCGGAGACATCAGCGGGCCGGTAGCTCAGTTGGTTAGAGCAGCGGACTCATAATCCGTAGGTCGTGGGTTCGAGTCCCACCCGGCCCACTCACCTCGACGTACGTCGGAGATGGCATTCATCGTCCGCCTCCGAGAGTCGTCTTCAACTTGGGTGTTCTCTTGCGGCCTTCCGCATCGACGGCCTCGAGATGAACATCATGTTCCCATGTCCTTCAAGACAGGTGTCATATTGACCATGTGGACATCGCGTAGCTTATGCCTATACGGTGCTGTGTTGACCATGTAACGTCATTTAGGAGGACAGATGTCAAGTATTGAAGAAGCCATTAAGCAATTGGAAGAGTCCGCCGGGAAGCTGAAGCAGCTCACGGTCGAAGAGAGCCGCGCCATCAAGGACGCCGTCCGTTCAGCCACCAAGGAAGCGACCGACAAGGTCAAGGCCGAGTACAAGGACAAGAAGGCCGCCGCGCGCCAGGAGGCCCGTGAGGCCGAGAAGGCGATCAAGGACGCCCAGGCGCGGATTCACAAGGCGCTCGGGTCCGACGCTCCCGCCGCTTCGTCCGGAAGCCGTGCTCCCCGGGGCCTCCGTGAGCAGCAGTTCATCGAGTACGTCCAGAAGAACCCGGGCTCGAAGCTCGCCGACATCGCGCGTGGCATCGGCATCCAGTCGAGTGCCGCCAACGGCATCGCCAAGAAGGCCGTCGCCGCCGGCAAGGTCAAGAAGTCAGCCGACAAGACATACACCGTCGCCTGATCCCTCAGGCGAACGGCCGGGTGTGAGTGGTCACTTAATCGTTCACACCCGGCAGACGGGCCGCGAGCCAGGGGGCGAGGGTCCGCGAGAAGGTGGCGGACAGGTGATACGTGTCTCGGTACACGAGCACGTCGCCTATGACTGAAGCGCACTTGCCGCGAGGGCAGAGCTTGCGGTCGGGGTCGATCACCTTCACTCCGGCGCGGCGGGCGGCGTCCAGGTCGAATGCCCACTCGCGTCGTCGGGCGGAGTCGAACACGCAGTTCTCCAGCTCGTCGCCGTTGTCGGCCACGCATTCATACGGGAGGAAGGGGGCCCGCGCCTGATCTCGGATCAGGACGACGTCCTTCGAGACCGCCTTGATCCGGCGGAGCGTCCGCTCCATCGCCGACACCAGCCGCGGCTGGCTCTCGATGCGTGACATCTCGCGATCCCCGTCCTTGAGCTTGAACCGGTCGAGGGTGGAGCTGCTCACGATGGTCAGGTCGGGTTGCTCTGCGTCGATCCGGTCCAGCGCGTTGGCGCGCCACTTGTCGCAGTTCTTGCGGTAGGTGGTCTCGGCCACCAGGCAGTTGCCCCTGGTGAGCACCGTCACCTCCCAACCCCGGTCCCGGGCGACCCGACCCACGGCCGGGGCGTACTGGAGGCCGTGCGAGTCGCCGAAGAGGACGACCTGCTTGACCGGGCTCTCGGTCTTGGAGAAGACGCAGTCGGGCGACTCGGTGATCGGGCCGGTGACCAGGCAGCCCCGCTCGAAGGCGAGCCCGCGGTCGTCGCGGGCGCGCTCGGGCACCGGACGGATCGCGCTGGCCTTCTGCTGGGGCTGGCCGGTCTCCGCGGCCAGCGCGCCCGCCACGACCTCCTCCGGGGCTTCCTCCAGGCCGATCCGGTTCATGCCGACGGTCAGTCCGGCGGCGACCGCGGTGACGGTGCACACGCCGCCGATCGCGAGGGCCCGGCGCGGGCGCAGGTTCAGCGACCGCGAACGCCGGAACGGCTCCTCGATCAGACGGTGCGAGATCTCGGCCGGTATCCAGGCGGCGACGGTGGCGAGCAGGAGGAAGCCCGGGCTCATGTGACCCCAGATGGCGATCGCGAAGACGACGAACGGCCAGTGCCAGAGGTACCAGGCGTAGGAGATCTTGCCGAGGTACTGGAGCGGGCGCACGGCCAGCAGGCGGATGCCGACGCCCCGGTGGACGGCGCTCCCACCGACGATCAGCGCCATCGTGCCGAGCACCGGGAGCAGCGCCCGCCATCCCGGATACGGATCTATCTCGTTGAAGGCGAACGAGCAGGCGATCACCGTGGCGACCCCGCCGATCACGAGCAGGCCCGCCAACGGGCGGGGCATCCGCAGGGAGCGGGGGAGGACGATCGCGAGGATCGCGCCGAACAGGATCTCCCAGCCTCTGGTCAAGGTCGAGAAGTAGGCGCTGAGCGGCTCCTGCTGCGTGTAGGTGATCGAGTAGAGCAGCGAGGCCACGGCCAGCACGGTGGTGAGGGTCAGCATCACGCCGAACGGGCGCCGCGCCAGCCGGATCGCGAGGATCGCGCAGCCGAGCAGGAGGAGCGGCCACGCCAGGTAGAACTGCTCCTCGACCGAGAGCGACCAGTAGTGCTGGGTCGGGCTGACGATCCCCTCGGAGAAGGCGAAGTAGTCCACGTCCTCGGCGATGAACCGCCAGTTGACGAAGTAGAGGCTGGCGGCGACGATGTCCCGGCCGGTCTCCATCTGCATCACCGGCGGGAACAGGATCAGCGACCCGACCGCGATGAACAGCAGGACGGTCGCCGCCATCGGCAGCAGACGCTTGGCGCGCCGGCCGTAGAAGCTCTTCAGCGACACCGTCCCGCGCTTGCGGTACTCGCCGAGGATGAGTCCGGTGATCAGGAATCCGGAGAGGACGTAGAACACGTCCAGGCCGACGAAGCCGCCTTCCGCCCAGGGGATCTCAGCGTGGCACAAAAGGACGAGGACCAGCGCGACACCACGAATCCCCTGGATGTCGAGTCTGAACCCCTTGTGGTCCTCACCACCTGCCGGGGGTTGCTTTTCCCTGCTCGCCTGAGCGATCGCTCCAGACTAACCAAACGACCCCGCCGGGCCGTGGCCCGGGGGGACGAGAGCCAGCCTGAAACCGGCCTCAGATCGCGATCCAGAGCGCGTCGTCCCCGAGCGGGACCCGGCGCACCTTGCCCTCAGCCAGGGGCTCGATCAGGCCCCACTCGGCGGCGGACCGGTCGGGAACCTGGAGGTTTCCGGTCATCACCGCGGCCACCTCCTGGGTGGTCAGCCCCGACGGGTACAGCCGGAGCGCGTCGAGCGGGTCCCCGGCCGGATCCATGCGGTTGAGCCGGGGGTCGAGGTTGGCGACGGCGACGTCGTAGGCGTCGATCGGCTGGAAGCCGCCGACCTCGATCCGCCTGCCCTCGCGGCTGAAGATGATCGAGGGGGCCGTGTACCGGGGGCCGAGGTCGGAGTCGGCCGACTTGCCCTGGAGGTGGGTGGCCCCGCCCGCGGCGGAGCGGGAGCGCCTCCAGTCGGAGGTATAGGCCTTCTGGACGTCCTCCGAGTCGAGGATCCCGATGACGGCGTCGGCGTCGACCCCCGGGATGGTGCCGAGGGCGGCCCGCAGGTGCTCGTCGTCGTCGAGCAGCAGCGGGGTGTTGAAGTGGAGCAGCTGGAGCATCCGCAGCACCTTCCACTCGCTGCCCGGGTGGAGCAGGCGGGCGGCGGTGATCGCCTGGCAGGCCCGGGCGGTCGTGAACTCGCGAGACTTGGGCTCGGGGGCGAACGGCATCCCGAACCGGTCCCTGATGTCGAGCCAGCCCTGGGCCTGATCCACCGAGGAGTAGCCGGAGGGGTACTCCGGGTCGGACAGCCCGATCGTCACCAGATGCCACACGATCTGGTCCCGGTAGCGCCATTCCAGCGTCCGCAGGGCGGGGCTGGCGGAGTAGCCGAAGGGGCAGCCGGGATCGTTGAACACGACGGCCGTGATCGGCCCGCCGGGACCCTGGTCGGGTGCGGCCGGGTTGAATCCGGGATCGGGAGCCGTCGGGCTCGTGCCGGCGGTGCTGTACTCCATCAGGGTCTCCTGTCGGTCTGCCAGAACTCGGGGGAAGGGTGGACCCGAAGATTAGCCAGCCGTCGGGGCCGGCCGGGTCGGCCGGGGGTACACTGCCGGTGTGGCGGGTCTCGCGAAATCATCCGGGCTCATCTTGGTGGCGCTGCTGTGGGCGGCGCTGCTGACGTTCGTCGGATCGCCGGAGGTCCTGCTGTTCACGGTCCCCGTCTTCATGATCGCCGCCCCGCTGGCCCTCGGGCGATACGTCGGCGAGGAGCTGATCGCCCGGATCGGCCGCTCCGTGCGGGCCGCCCGGACCCGCCGGTCGGATCGCCGGCTGCGCCTGCCCGACGGCCACACCATCCGGGCCGCTCTCGCCTTCAGCGCGCGGCTCTCCGGACGCGCCCCTCCGCTCTCCGTCTGAGTCACCGAGGACTTCCGCCCCGGCCCTTCGCCGGGCGGAGATGACAGTGCTCCTTCCCGGAGCGAGACAGGAGAGACCATGAACCGCCACCCGAGAGAAGACTCCCGGAACCGCAACGACGAACCCGCACCCGTGCGCCGGCCGCTGGCCCGTCCGGTCGGGCTGCTCGTGGCCGCCGTCGCCCTGGCGTTGGCGCTGGCCGCCCCGGCCGCCGCGCACCAGGGCAACCCGGACTTCCGCTCGATCGTCAACGCGATCGAGCCCGCCGGCCTCGCGACCGGCCTCGAGGCCGAGGTCGTCAACTTCGACGATCACGTCGTGCTGGTCAACGACTCGGGGAAGGACGTCCTGATCCTGGGCTACGACGGCGAGCCCTACGCCCGGATCTCGGCCGACGGCAAGGTCGAGGTCAACCTGAACTCGCCGACCCACTACCTGAACGAGGACCGGTTCGCGGACGTCGCCATCCCGGAGCGGGCGGACAAGGACGCGAAGCCCTCCTGGGAGCTGGTCGACACGACCGGCCGGTTCGAGTGGCACGACCATCGCTCCCACTACATGAGCGAGAGCGACCCGCCGCAGGTGAAGGACAAGTCGCAGCGGACCAAGGTCTTCGACTACGCGATCCCGATCGAGGTGGGGGGCAAGCCGGCCCGGATCGACGGGACCCTGTTCTGGCAGGGGCGTGACACCGGCGCGCCGGTGGTCCCGTTCGTCCTGCTGGGTCTGCTGGTCGTCGGCGGCGTCGCCTTCGTCCTGATCCGCCGCGCCCGCCGGGGCGAGAGCGATCCGGGCGAGGAGCGGGAGAACGAAGCCTGGTGAGCGCGAAGCTCTCGTCCCGGTCCCGGGCCGCCGGGCTCGCCGTCGCCGCGATCGCGGTCCTGGCCGCGCTGCTCCTCCCGGCGGCCGCGGGCGCCCACGCCGTCCTCGACGAGTCGGTCCCCGCGCGGGGCGCGGTGCTCGAGCAGGCTCCGGCCGAGGTCAAGTTCCGCTTCAACGAGCCGGTCGAGTCGAGCCTGGGCGGGGTCCGGGTGTTCGACTCGGACGGGACCGAGGTGCAGGACGGCAAGCTCGACTCCTCCGGGGACGGGCGGGAGATCGGCGCGACCCTCCCCGAGTCGCTGCCGGCCGGCATGTACACCGCCATCTACCAGGTGGTCTCGGCCGACTCGCACCCGATCTCCGGCGGGATCACCTTCTCGGTGGACTCGCCCGGCGGCGGTGGGCTCGACGCTGCCGCCGGGGCCAGCTCGATCTCCGAGCTGCTCGCGTCGAGCGAGTCGGGGCCGGTCACCGAGGTCGGGTTCTGGCTCGATCGCTGGATCGGGTTCCTGGCCTTGGCTCTGGTCACGGGCGCGCTCGGCTGGCTCGTGCTCGTCTGGCGGCCGTTGCGGACCAAGGGGCCCGAGGCGGCGGCCGACGGCGCCGACGCGGTCGGCCGGCGGCTCCGCGGGCTGATCCTCGCCGCCGCCCTGGTCGGGGTGGTCGCGTCGCTCGTGGCGATCCCGTTCCAGGGCGCGATCGCCACCGGAAAGGACTTCTGGCACTCGTTCGGCGGGGGCATCCCCGGCGAGGTGGTGTCGACCCGGTTCGGGACGATGATGCTGGTCCGGGCGGCCGGTTTCCTCGCCATGGTCCCGCTGGGGCTGCTCGCGGTCCGGGCCTGCCGGGAAGGTCGTCTCGGACGGGGGGCCGCCGGCGCGGTGGCGATCGCGGCGGCCGGCACGGTGGCGCTGATGCTGACGCCCGGGCTGGCCGGCCACGCCTCGACCCAGGACCCGACCTGGCTGCTCCTGCCGAGCGACGTGGTCCACGTCGGGGCGATGGCGGCCTGGTCGGGGGGGCTCGCGGCGACGCTTTGGCTGTTGCCGGCCGCGACCGGGGCGGCACCTTCGCCGGAGTCCCGGACGGCGGTGCTGCTCGCCGGGATGCTGCGGTTCTCCGCGGTGGCCCTGATCGCGGTCGGCCTGATCGCGCTTACCGGCGCGATCCAGGCGGTGGCCGAGGTCGGCAGCTTCGGCGCGCTGCTCGACACCGCGTTCGGCCGGGCGGTGCTGGCGAAGATCCTGCTGTTCGCGGTGCTGATCGGCCTGGGGGCGGCGAACCGGAAGCGGGTGATCCCGGCGTTGGTGGCCCGACGGTCGGACGGCGCCTCCCCCGGAGGCGCCGGCTTGTCCGCCCGGCGCAACCTGCGGATCGAGACGGCCCTGGTCACGGTGGTCCTGGCGGTGACGGCGGCGCTGGTCAGCTACCCGCCGCCGGACTCGATCGGCGCCGGGCCGGCCTCGGGGTCGGTGGTGACCGCCGGGGACCGGATCGAGTACACCCTGGACCCGGCCCGGACCGGCAAGAACGAGGCCCACGTCTACATCTTCGATGACAGCACCGGGGCGCCGGTCGAGGTGAAGGGCATCGAGCTCACCTTCGACCCGCCGACCGAGGGCGACACCCCGATCGAGGCCGACGTCCGGAAGGCCGGGCCGGGCCATTACGTGGCCCCGGCGATGACCCTCGCGATCAAGGGCAAGTGGACCGTCGCCGCGGCGATCCGGTTCTCCCGCTTCGACGAGCGGATCGAGACCTTCGAGGTGGAGATCCGGTGACCTTCAGCGCCATCGGCTTCCTCATCGGGGTGGCACCGCTGCTGGTGCTGCTCGCCTTCCTCGTCGGCGACCGCTATCCGGGCGAGCGCGCGATCGAGCGCGTCCGCCGGCTGCTCCACGTCCTCGCGTCCTCGCGGACGGCCGTCGCGTCCCCGTCGGGACGCGCGTTCTCCCCGCCGGCGGTGCGGGGAGGGCGGCTGATCGCCTGCTCCCTGGCCGGGCGGGGGCCGCCCGGGTCGGCTTGACCCCGTCTGGGGAAGCAAGTCGATCTCGGCCGGCGAGCGCCGGCCATCAGAAAGGAACAGGATGAAAATCAGAATCTCACTGGCCGTCATGGCCATGATCGCGCTGGTGCTGCCCGCAGCGGCGGCCGCGCACGTGACCGTCTCGCCCGAGCAGGCCCCGGCCGGCGGGTACGCGATGCTGGACTTCTCGGTGCCGCACGGCTGTGACGGAGCCGCGACCAACTCGGTGTCGATCCAGATGCCGCCGCAGGTGATCTCCGCCACGCCGGAAGAGGTGGCGGGATGGACGGTCCGGACCAAGGAGGGCAAGCTCCCGAAGCCGGCCGAGCAGCACGGCGAGACGATCACCGAAGGGGTCCGGGAGGTCACCTGGAAGGGCGGCCCGCTGCCGGACGCTCATCTCCAGCGATTCGGCCTCAGCGTCGCCTTCAGCGGGGAGCCGGGCGAGTCGGCCCCGTTCAAGGTCGTCCAGGAGTGCGTCGGCGGCGGTGAGACCGCCTGGGTCCAGGTCGTCTCGGCCGACGGCCCGGAGCCGGAGCACCCGGCGCCGACCGTCGTGCTCACGGCGGCCGGGGACGAGCACGGCCATTCCGCCGACGATGCGGAGCAGGCGGCTGCCTCGTCCGACAACGACGGCGACTCCGGCAAGGGCATCGCGATCGCCGCGCTGATCGTCGGCGTTCTCGGCCTGATCTTCGGAGCCGCCGCTCTGATGCGCACCCGCCGGTCGGTCGGTTAGGAATCAGGCATGCGCAAGCTCCTGCTGATCCTGATCCCCCTCCTGGCCCTCCCGGCGCTGCCGGGCGTGGCCGGGGCCCACGTCGAGGTGAGCCCGGTCAAGGCGCCGGCCGCGAAGCCGGTCAAGCTCCGATTCGCGGTCGGTCACGGCTGCGACGGCGCCGCGACCATCCGGCTGATCGCCCGGATCCCGGAGGGCGTGACCGCCGTCCGGCCCCTGCCGGCCAAGGGGTGGAAGTCCCACTCCACCGGCCGGGAGGTGATCTGGAGCGGAGGGCCGCTCGGCGACCACGACCGCGCCGAGTTCCCGTTCAAGGCGACGCTCTCCGGCGAGAAGGGGGATCGAATCCCCTTCAAGGTGATCCAGCGATGCGAGGGCGGCAAGGAGACCGCCTGGATCCAGGTGGGGGGAGAGGGCCGGCACGACTCCGGGGGTGAGGCCGACTCCCCGGCGCCCGTGGTCACCCTGACCTCGACCGGCGACGTCCTCGACGCGGCCGACGACTCGGGCACGGAGACCGAGCCCGCCGAGCCGGGCGCCTCCACCGGTGCGACCGGCGAGGCGGATACCGGAGCGGCGCCGGCCGACCAGGCCAGCGCGGAGCCCGACTCCGACGATGACGGCGGCGGGAGCTCGGCGGTGCGGATAGCCGGTCTGGTCCTGATCGTGGCCGCGGTCACCGCCTGGATCGTCATGCGGCGGAACCGCTCGAAGGGCTGAGCGGCGGTCCCGGGTCGGGCGGGCGCGAGCTCGTCCGGTCCGGGGCGACCGTCCCCGGGGCGGCGGACCGCCGGTCAGCGGGGACGGCGACGCCGACCGGCGGGACGCCTCCCGCGGGACTCCAGCCGGTCGCGGCTCGACTCCTTGGCGGAGACCTGACGCATCCCGCGGACCTGGTTGAAGAGGATCTCCTCGGCGCAGCGCTGATGCCAATGGGAGTGCTCGGTGCCTCCCGCGCGGCCGACGTACTGGACGACCACATGCTCGTCCCCGATCTGGATCTCGCCCTTGCAGCCACCGCAGTAGTAGTACTTCTGCGAGATCGACCGGATGATCCAGATCTCGTCGCCTTCGTCGGTGAGGCCGGTCAGGCTGGTACGGCGGTTCGGGAGTCCGGAGAGTGAAGACATAGTCGCTGCACGTTGAAGGGAAACAGGTGGTCGGAGCGAATTGATCGGCGTGAGCACAGTGATCGCCGAAACCAAGACCCTGTCAACTTACATCCAGGACCGGATCGCCGAGTTTTCCCGGTCTCAGAAGGACGTTGCCCGGTACATAGTCGACCATCTCGACGAGGCTGCCTTCCTGACCGCGGAAGAGCTCGCCCGCCGCGCCGGAACGTCCTCATCGACGGTCGTGCGCTTCTCACAGGCGCTGGGTTTCGAGGGCTACCCGGAGCTCCAGAGCTCCGCGATCGAGGAGTACCGAGCCACCGTCGGCGCCGGTGCCGAGAGCTCCGGCCGGATGCTCTTCTCCTTCGACCACTCCGAGTTCGAGGCCTCGCTCGGCACCGATCACGCCAACCTCGAGGAGACCGCCCGCAAGCTGACCGAGGAGCAGATCGACCAGGCGGTCGCGGCGCTCTCCCAGGCCAGCCAGGTCGTGGTCGTCGGCACCGACCAGATGGCCTTCTTCGCCAGCTACCTGCGGCACACCCTCAGCCTGCTCGACATCCGGGCGGAGATCGTCACCTCGACCGCCGGCCCCTCGCTCCAGCGGCTCGGCCGGATCGACGGCGACACCCTGGTGATCACGCTCTCGTCCGGTCGCTCGCACGCTCTGCTCGCCCGGGCGATGAAGCTCGCCGGGCATCGCGGCGCCCGTACCCTCGCGATCGCCGACGCCACCCTCTCCGAAGCGGTCGAGGGTGCCGAGATGAGCCTCTACTACTCGTCCAACAGCCCTTCGTTCCTGCGTTCCAACACGGCCCTGATGGCGCTGGTCCACGCTCTCGCCCACGGCGTCTACTCGCGCAACGAGGACGCCCACCGCGACCGCATCCGCGCCTACAAGTTGAAGTAAAGGCTCGGCCCCGGCGGCCGGACGTCGGGATAAACCCGGCCCGGCCACGGCGACGCCCGCTCGATCCGCCCGCCGGACCCCGGTCGGCGCGGTCGAATCTCTATATTTGAGCCAATGGCTGAGGAAGCGACGTTTCGAGTGAAGACGGGCCTTGCAGAGATGCTGAAGGGCGGCGTGATCATGGATGTGGTCGACGCCGAACAGGCGAAGATCGCCGAGGAAGCCGGGGCCTGCGCGGTCATGGCTCTGGAGCGCGTGCCGGCGGACATCCGGCGCGACGGCGGCGTGGCCCGCATGTCGAATCCGAAGATGATCAAGGAGATCCAGGACTCGGTCTCGATCCCGGTCATGGCCAAGGTCCGGATCGGGCACTTCGTCGAGGCCCAGGTACTGCAGTCGCTCTCGATCGACTTCATCGACGAGTCCGAGGTCCTGACCCCGGCCGACGAGGTCAACCACGTCGACAAGTTCGAGTTCGACGCGCCGTTCGTCTGCGGCGCGACCAACCTCGGCGAGGCCCTGCGCCGGATCGGCGAGGGCGCCGCGATGATCCGCTCCAAGGGCGAGGCCGGCACCGGCAACGTCGTCGAGGCCGTCCGCCACATGCGCGAGA
>JBEBTS010000002.1:0-35476 GCA_040393665.1 Conexibacter woesei | reverse complement strand
CTTCACCAATCGGTTCAGGCGCAAGGTAACTCTCCTCCATCTCTCGTTTCCAACGACCCGCCCAGAATAAGAAAATCTGGTTGGAGCGCTCTAACACCGCTATTGTTACACCACCCAGCGGATGGGTGTCAAGTCAACACGGGGTCACGGGAGGCCGGAGGTTTGAAGTCGAAGAAGCCGACGATGGAGGATGTCGCCAAGGAAGCGGGGGTCTCGCGCGCCCTCGTCTCGCTGGTGATCCGCAACAGCCCGAAGGTCAGCGACGAGCGGCGGCAGCGGGTCGAGGCGGCCGCGCAGAAGCTCGGCTATCGCCCCAACGCCATGGCCCGCAGCCTGGCCAGCCGCCGGACCGACACGGTCGGCGTGATGCTCAACGACCTGAACAACCCGTTCTTCACCGAGATCGCGGGCAGCCTCGAGCGGCAGGCCTCGTCCGAGGGCATGCGGGTGCTGATGACCACCGGCGGCCGGAACCCGCAGCGGGAGCGCTCGATGCTCGAGGCCCTGACCGAGTTCCGGGCGGACGGGATCGTGGTCGCCTCGCCGGTGATGAAGATCGCCGACATCGCGGCGATCACCGACGGCACCCCGACCGTCCTGGTCAGCCGCACCACCACCCATCGCTCGATCGACTGCGTGACCACGGATGAGGCTCTGGGAGCCAAGTTGGCGGTGGATCACCTCGTGGAGCTGGGCCACAAGCGGATCGTCCACATCGACGGACGCGCCGCCGCCTCCGCCTCGGGGCGCCGCACCGGCTACAAGCGCGCGATGAAGGCGGCAGGGCTGGAGGAGCACATCCGGGTCCTGCCGGGGCAGTTCACCGAGCAGGCCGGCGTGCTGGCCGCCGAGCGGCTGCTGGCGGAGGCGGATGACCCGTCGGACCTCCCCACCGCGATCTTCGCCGGCAACGACCTGCAGGCCTGCGGCGTGCTCGACACGCTCGAGGACGCCGGGCTCCGGGTGCCGGAGGACATCTCGCTGGTCGGATTCGACAACACCTTCGTGGCGGCGCTCCACCACATGTCGCTGACCACGATCGACCAGCCCCGGGCGGAGATCGGCCGGATCGCGCTGCGGCTGATCAAGGAGCGCCTCGACGGCCGCCGGACCCAGTCCGTCCGCCGCACCACCCCCACCCTGATCCCGCGCTCCACCTCCGGCCCCGCCCCGAAGCGGGCCTGAGGCAGCTTCAGGCCGGACCGAGGCCGGCCCCAGGCTGATCCCCGACTCATGCCCCTGCGAGGGATCACGGCGCGGGCTCGGTTTCCCGCGATATGCGGGCGAAACCGCCCGGTCGCCGGGGTCCGCGCGTTAGAGCGCTCTACTATTGGTGACGGCGGTCGCTATATTGCACCGCGCCCGCATCCGTGGGCCCGTACCGAGGAGGAGTCAACACATGTCAACCGTGCAGGCGGCGACCCTGGTCGCGCCCCGAGAGCTCGAAGTCCGCGAGTACCCCTTCCCCACCGATCTGGAGCCGGGAGCGGTGCTCCTGCGAATGATCGCGTCCGGCATCTGCGGCACTGACAAACACACCTACCGGGGCGAGATGGGCCAGTACGCCGGCGCCGAGACCGAACGCACCACCCCCTTCCCGATCATCCAGGGGCACGAGAACGTCGGCTTCGTCGAGGCGGTCGGCGAGGGCGGCGCCCGCGCCAGCGATGGCACCCCGCTGAGGCCCGGGGACCGCGTCGTCCCCGCCCCCAACCGGGCCTGCGGCCACTGCCACATGTGCCAGCGCGGATTCCCGTACTACCTGTGCCGAAACCTCGACAACTACGGCAACTCGATCACGGTCACCGACGCGCCCCACCTGTTCGGCGGCTGGGGCCAGTACCTGTATCTGAAGCCCGGGTCGGCCGTGTTCCGCGTCCCGGACAGCCTGCCGTCGGAGGTGGCGGTGCTGACCGAGATCTTCGCCGTGACCCACGCCCTGGACCGGGCGGCGGCGGTGCCGAGCCCGTCCGGGTTCCGGCCGGGCAACTCGGTCGCGGTGGTCGGGGTCGGCGCGCTGGGCCAGGCCCACGCGATCAAGGCCTCGCTCATGGGGGCGGGCCAGGTGATCGTGGTCGACCCGTCCGAGCTGCGCCTCGACATCGCGGCCCGGCTGGCCGGCGCCGATCCGGTGCTGGGAATGGCCGAGGACGTGGTCGACCGGGTGCTGGAGCTGACCGGCGGCGAAGGGGTCGACGTCTCCGTCAACGCCACCGGCTTCCCGGGGTCGTTCAACCCCTCGATCAAGATGCTGCGCGACGGCGGCACCCTGATCGAGGTCGGCAACTTCGTCGACATGGGCGAGGAGAGCTTCAACCCCGCCGTCCTGTGCGGTCGCAACCTGACCATGATGGGGATCGGCGGCGAGGACCTGCTCGCCTACGAGAACACGATCGCCCTGCTCGACCGGCACCAGCACGACATCCCGTTCGCCGACATGGTCTCCCACCGGTTCCCGGTGTCGGACGCCCCGGAAGCGATGGCCCTGGCCCTCGACAGCTTCGAGTCAGCCAAGGTCCTGATCACCGAGGACCTCAACTAGAGCCCCAGCTCCCTCCGCCCACCGACCCGACCAGGCCCGACCCAACCAGGCCCAGCCCGGCTCACCAGGCCCAGCCCAGCCCGGCTCGACCAGGCCCGACCCAACTCGACATGTGGGATGCACCGCCGGCGGTGCATCCCACATGTCGGGCACAACCGCGCCGATCGAACCGGGACTTTTGGGCGATATAGACCTAAAAGTCCCGGTTCGATCGCATTGCGACACCTGGGACGCACCGACCCGTGTCGCTGAGAAGCACTTGTCCTTGTCGCTGAGACGCACGGGCGCCCTTGTAGGTTCGACCTGTGTCCGCGTCGCTGCCTCCCACCGCCCGCCACGTCCAGCGGACCTACCTGACCCTGATGCTGGGCAACACCCTGGCGGCCTCCTTCATCTGGGGGATCAACACGATCTTCCTGCTCGACGCGGGCCTCTCCAACCTGGAGGCGTTCGCCGCCAACGCGTTCTTCACGGCCGGCATGGTCCTGTTCGAGATCCCGACCGGCGTGGTCGCCGACACGATCGGGCGCCGGGTCTCGTACATGGCGGGAACGGTGACCCTGATGGTCACGACCTTGCTGTACGTCCTGTTGTGGCAGGTCGAGGGCCCGTTCTGGGCCTGGGCGGTGGTCTCCGTCCTGCTCGGCCTGGGATTCACCTTCTTCTCCGGGGCGGTCGAGGCCTGGCTGGTCGACGCGCTCGACGCGACCGGCTTCACCGGCGATCTCGAAGCGGTGTTCGGCCGCGGCCAGATCGTCACCGGCATCGGCATGCTGACCGGCTCCGTGGCCGGCGGATACGTCGCCCAGCTGACCAGCCTCGGGGTCCCGTTCGTGATGCGGGCCGCGGTCCTCGCCGCGATGTTCTGCTTCGCCGCGTACGCGATGCGGGACATCGGCTTCCAGCCCAAGGCGAGCACCGGGACGATCCGCGAGATGAAGCTGATCACCGCCGCCTCGGTCGAGTACGGCTGGCGGGCTCCCGCGGTCCGGTGGATGATGCTGGCCTCCCCGTTCACGGCCGGGGTCGGGATCTACGCCTTCTACGCGCTGCAGCCCTATCTGCTGGAGCTGGTCGGGGATCCCGAGGCCTACGGGATCGCGGGCATCACCGCCGCCCTGGTGGCCGGCTCCCAGATCGTCGGCGGCCTCGCCGCGCCCTGGATCCGCAGGCGGTTCCGGCTGCGGACGTCCGCCCTGCTCTGCGCGGTCGCCTCCGGGGCGGCGGCGCTCGCCCTGATCGGGCTGATCCGCGAGTTCTGGGCCGCCGTCCTCCTGATCGCGATCTGGGCGATGTTCAACTCGGCCGCGATCCCGATCCGCCAGTCGTACATCAACGGGATGATCCCGTCCGGCCAGCGGGCGACCATCCTCTCCTTCGACTCGATGCTGGGCTCCTCGGGCGGCGTCGTGATCCAGCCGGCCCTCGGGCGGGCCGCCGACGCCTACAGCTACGCCACCACCTACGTCTTCGGGGCCGCGATCACCGCGCTGGCGCTCCCCTTCATCGCCCGGTCGCGCGCCCAACGCGCTCCGGCCGACGCCGGGGTCACTCCGGGCGGAACTCCAGGGTAGTCCCGTTCCGGGAGAGGACCAGGTTGGGGCCGTCGAAGGCGACCGACGCCTCTCCGTCGAAGACCTGCTGCATCGCCCGCTCCACCTTCATCACCTGCCCCTTGCAGGCCATCTCGGTCCAGGAAGCGGTGCGGAACTCGATCGACGCCTCACGGACCTCGACCTGGCCGCTGCCCCCGTTGCACCCGGACTGGTACTCCGCGAAGTGGCCGTCGATCCTCAACGTCGCCGTCCTCGGTCCGCCCCACACGTTGGTGACCGCTCCTCCGGACCCCATGCTCTCCAGCTTCCAGGTCACGCCGGTGATCGTCCGGTCGCCCTGGACCGCCTCGTCGAGCGCGATCGTCGCGTCCTCACCGGTCAGGGTGAGCTTCCCCTCCTCCGATTCCACGTCCGCCCCGGCGACGAGGAAGTCGCTCAGCCACTGATCCTGCTTCAGCAGGTCGGGCTCGCAGCCGCGCATGGTCGAGCCCGGCTTCGGGACGGTCAACCGGTCGCCTTCCAGCCGGTACTCGCCGAAGACCGAGTTGCATCCCGCCGAAGCGCTCAGGATGTCGCCCTCGAACGAGATCGACAGGTCCGTTCCGGCCACCAGCTCGTGACCGGTGACCCCGGTCGAGGTGAACGTGCGGCCGTCGAGGCTCGCCGGTTCGATCCCGTCCCCGTCGGAGCCTCCGGAGGAGCCGCCGCACCCGGCGGCGACCCCGGCCAGGCAGGCGACCGCGGCGATCAGCGAGGCACAGGACTTCAGGCGAGGGCTCATGAGAAGGGACAGTATCGGCGAGACTCGGGTCGATGACCGTTTCCGAGGTCGAACACGAAGCCCGACTCGAACCGCTCCGTTACGGCACCGCCCGAGGCCGGTGGGCGCTCGCCGCGGTGATCCTCGGCTCCGGGGCCGCCTTCCTCGAGGCGAGCGTCGTCTCGGTGGCGCTGCCGGCGATCGGCCGGGACCTCGACCTCGAGCTCGGCGGCCTGCAGTGGGTGATGAACGCCTACCTGCTGGCCCTGAGCGCGCTGATGATCACCGGCGGCTCGATCGGCGACCTGTACGGCCGCCGGCGGACCTTCGTCACCGGCCTGATCGCCTTCGCCGTCGCCTCGCTGCTCTGCGCCCTCTCGCCCAGCGGTCACGTACTGATCCTGTTCCGGGTGGTCCAGGGAGCGGCGGCCGCCCTGATGATCCCGGCCAGCCTCGCGATCGTCGAGGCGAGCTTCGCAGAGGAGGACCGGGGCAAAGCGATCGGCGCCTGGTCCGGCTGGTCGGGGATCTCCTCTCTGATCGGGCCCTTCGTCGGCGGCTGGCTGGTGGACTCGGCCTCCTGGCGCTGGGTGTTCGCGGTGGTGGTCGTCGTCGCCCTGGCCGCGGCCTGGCTGGCCTTGCGGCACCTGCCGGAGACCCGGTCGAAGCGCGGCTCCGGTCACCGTCCGGACTGGGCCGGATCGGTCCTGGTCAGCATCGGCCTGGCGACCATCACCTACGCCTTGATCGAGGCCCCGGGGCGCGCGCTCGGCGATCCGGGCATCGCCGTGCCGATCGTCGTGGGGATCGTCTCCCTGACCGCTTTCCTGGCGGTCGAGCGCCGTGTCCCCGACCCGATGCTGCCGCTGGGCATCTTCCGTTCCCGCCAGTTCTCCGGCGCCAACGGCGCCACCCTGGCGAACTACCTGGCGATCGGGGCGATGTTCTTCTTCCTCTCCCTGCAGCTGCAGGACGTGCTCGGTTACAGCGCGCTCGAAGCCGGCGCCGCGACCATCCCGGCCACCCTGATCATGCTGCTCTTCTCACCGCAGGCCGGGAAGCTGGGCCAGCGGATCGGCCCCCGCCTGCCGATGACGGTCGGCCCGGTCATCCTGGCGGTCGGCCTGGTGATGCTCGCCGGCATCGAGCGGGGCGACTCGTACCTGCCCGCGATCCTGCCGGGGGTGGTCGTCTTCGGCATCGGGATGACCGTCTTCGTCGCGCCGCTGACCGCGGCCGTGCTCGCGGCGCTGCCCGACGACCAGGCCGGGATCGCCTCGGCCGTGAACAACGCCGCGGCCCGCTCCGCCCAGTTGATGGCCTCGGCCGCGCTTCCCGCCGCGGCGGGCCTCACCGCCGGGACGGCGGTCGGCTCGGATGCCTTCTCCGACGGCTTCCACACGGCAATGCTGATCGCCGCCGGGGTCGCCCTGCTGGGCGGGCTGATCTCCTGGGTGACGATCCGCGGGGGCGGCGGCCTCGGCGACGGCGCGCCCCGCCATCCCAGCGCCAGCCAGGCATGCGGGCCTGGCCCCGAGCTGCCGCCAGGGTCCCGGGTCAGCCGGGGACGACCGGGTCGCCGACGCTCACGGTCCCCGGCTGGATGATCCGGGCGTAGACCCCGAAAGGCAGCGGCTCCTCCGACTGGACCGTGTCGCGGTAGGCCTTCAGGTAGTGGAGCGTCCGCAGGTCGGAGGTGCCGCGCTCCGGGTCGCGGGTGGTCACGGCGCACCGCCCCACGTGCCCTCCGACGGCGACGACCGCGTCGCCGATACGCACCTCGCGGCCCACCCAGGCGTCCTCGGCGTGCGGGTCGGTCCCGTCGAACTCGAGCGACATCCGGAACCGGCGGCTGTCGATCCGGCCTTCGGATACGTCCCCGTCCGAGTCGCGGTTCCGCTCGAACTCCAGGGCAACCTCCTCCAGCCGCTCGACCGAGGCCGAGCCCAGCAGGGTGACGCCGGCGATCGAGCCCCGATCCACCGCCGGGCGGTTCGCGGGGCGCTCCATCAGCCTCAGCTCCTCGCCGACGAACTCGGAGATCGCCTCGGAGAAGGGCCCGGACACGGGCCTCGCCTGGATCTGGAGCCCGAAGAAGGTGACCGCCTGCGGGTCCTCCACTGCGACCGTCCCGGAGCAGGCGCCGTCGGGGAACCGGAGGGTCAGCGTCCCCGCCCGACGGTCGTGCTCGGGCGTGATCGCCATCAGGGCCCCGAACCGCTTTCCGTTGACCATGCGGCGCTTGCCGTCGACCAGGAAGAAGGCCCGGTCGCCCGGGATGCCCTGGCCGGTCAGCTCGGCCTGCTCCAGGGTCTGGACCCGCATCCCCTTGACGGGTGCGATCGAGATCCGGCGGAGGGTGCCCGAGGCTTCCATGCGATCGACAGTACCGGGAGCCGTCCGCCGGCGGCGGGTTCGGCCAGGGCCGGCCTACGAGACCGCCAGCACCGTGCCCAGCAGCAGGAGCAGGAGCCCGACCACCCGCCGCAGCGTGAGCGGACGTCGCTCCAACCCGAAGGCGCCGACCCGGTCGAGCGCCACCGACCCGCACAGCTGCCCGGTGATCAGCGCCGCGGCCAGAGCCGTCGCCCCCACGACCTTGACCGCAGCGAGCGAGGCGATCACGGTGACCACGCCGACCAGGCCGCCCAGCAGGTAGCGCGGCTCCACTCCGCGCAGCCGCACCAGCCGGGTCGTCCGGCCGGAGGCCATGACCGCGACCAGCAGGAGCGAGGTGCCGGTGACGAAGTTGAGCAGCCCGGAGGTGACGTCGCCGACCGTCTCCGAGAGCAGCCCGTTCAAGGGGTGCTGGATGCCCATCATCAAGCCGGTCGCGAACACGACCAGCAGGGCTCCGAGATGCCGTCCGCCCCGGTCGCCCTCGCCGGCGAACTCGGTCACCGGCGCGCTCCGGGCGACCAGCGCGGTCCCGGTGACGAGGAGGGCCGCGCCAACCAGCCGCAGGACCGTGATCGGCTCCTGCTCCACCCCGACCCAGCCGAACTGATCGACGAACAGGGAGCAGATCAGCTGCCCGGTGATCGCCGCCGAGGCGACCACGCCGGCCCCGATCCGACCGACCGTGATCGCGCTGACCGCGACCCAGATCGCCCCGATGAAGCCGCCCACCAGCTGCCAGGCCGGCACCTCCAGCAGGCCGCTCGGACCGGCGGTCCCGCCGATGTTCCCGGTCGCCAGGACGACCGCGAAGGCGACGACCAGGATCGACGTCCCGACCGTGTTGCTGACCAGCGCCGCGGCAAGCCGGCCGACCCGGTCGCCGAGCCGGTTGTTGATCGGCGCCTGAAGCGCCAGCTGCAGGCCGACCGCGACGATCGCCAGCGCCGTCAGTGACTCACCCATGCCGCCTCCGCCTCATCCGCGGACCGTTCCGCGACCCCGCTACTTGGCGCTCAGCCAGTCCGGGCCGGAGCCGGCATCGACCTCGAGCGGCGGGTCGAGGTCGAACGCGCCGACCATCTCCCGCCGGGCCAGCTCGATCACCTTCTCGGCCTCTTCCTCCGGGCCCTCGAACAGCAGCTCGTCGTGGATCTGGAGCACCAGCCGCGAGCTCAGGCCTTCGTCGACCAGGGCGGCGTGGGCCCGGATCATCGCGATCTTGATGATGTCGGCGGCGGTGCCCTGGATCACGGTGTTGATCGCCAGCCGTTCGCCCTGACGGCGGGTGTTGGCCTGGCTGGAGCGGAGCTCGGGCAGTGGTCGGCGACGGCCCAGCAGGGTGGTGACGTAGCCGGTCTCGGCGGCTTCCTCCACCACCCGGTCGCGGAAGGCGTTGACCGCGGGGAACCGTTCCAGGTAACGCTTGACGAACTCGTCGCCCTCGGCCCGCGGGATGTTGAGGCGGTCGGCCAGGCCGAACCCGGTCAGCCCGTAGACGATGCCGAAGTTGACCATCTTCGCCTTCGAGCGCTGGCTCTCGTCGATCTCGGCCGGGTCGATCCCGAAGACCTGGGCGGCGGTCGCCGAGTGGACGTCCTCCCCGGCGCGGAAGAACCCCTTGAGCACCTCCTCGTCGGCGACGTGGGCCAGCACCCGGAGCTCGACCTGGCTGTAGTCGGCCGAGACCAGGACGTTCCCCGGCTCGGCCACGAAGCAGGCCCTGAGCGGCCGTCCGAGGTCGCTGCGGATCGGGATGCTCTGCAGGTTCGGCTGGATCGAGGAGAGCCGGCCGGTCGGGGCGGCGGTCTGCATGAAGGTGGTGTGGACCCGCCCGGTATCCGGGTCGATCGCCTCCGGCAGCGGCTCGAGGTAGGTGTTCTTCAGCTTGGTCAGCTCCCGCCACTGCTCGATCAGCGCGACGATCTCGTGCTCCTCGCGGATCTGGGCGAGCACCCGGGCGTCGGTCGAGTAGCCGGTCTTGCCGCGCCGCTTGCGGGTCAGGCCGAGCTCGTCGAACAGCACCTGGCCGACCTGTTGCGGCGAGCCGATCGTGAACTCCCGGCCGGCGTGGGCGTGGATCTCGGACTCGAGCTGGGAGATCCTCTCGATCATGCCGGAGGCCATCTCGTCGACCTTGTCCCGATCCAGCTTGATCCCGATCCGCTCCATCGCGGCGAGGACCCGGATCAGCGGCTGCTCGACGTCCTCGAGCAGCGACACCAGACCGGCGTCCTCCAGCCGGGGCCGCTGGACCTGGGCCAGGTTCCAGACGGTGGCGGCGATCTCCGGCGCGATCGAGCCGGACTCCTGCCCCTCCTCCTCGATGATCAGGGACATCTGCCCATCGTCATCGTCGAGCCCGGATGGGGCGAGGCCGGCCGCCACCGCCAGCTCGTCGAGGGCGTAGCCGCGGCGGGTGGGCTCCAGCAGGTAGGCGGCGACCATCGTGTCGTGGGCGATCTCCGGGCCGGCCCCGGTCGTCTCGAGCGCCGCGAGCAGGCCGGCTCGCCCGCCGATCGCCTTCAGGTCGTGCGCGATCAGCGGCCGGCCGGAGAGCTCATCCGCGAGCTCGGCCGGCGTGCCGTCGCCGGCGACCACCTTCTCGCCGTCGGTCGCGGCCCAGCCGCCGTACATCTCGATCGCGACCGGCCCGTCCGCGAGGTCGGAGACGGTTCCCTCGGAGACCGCGATCTCGGTCGGGGTGGGCGCCTCCTCGGTCACCCCCGGGATCGGCTCGTCGTCCCCCAATGCCTCCTCGAGCCGGGCCAGGGCGGCTTTCAGCTCGAACTCATGCATGAAGTCGCGCAGGCTCTCCCGGTCGGGGATGGTGGCCATCACCTCGTCCAGGTCGAGGCCGGTCTCGACGTCGAACTCCATCGTCGCCAGCGCCTTGGAGATGCGGGCGTCGTCCGCGAACTCGGTCAGGTTCTCCTTGCGCTTCTTGCCCGAGACCTGGTCGACGTTGGCCAGGATCTCCTCGAGCGAGCCGAACTGGTCGAGCAGCGTGGCCGCGGTCTTCTCCCCGATCCCGGGGACCCCGGGGATGTTGTCGGAGGTGTCGCCGCGCAGGCCCATCAGGTCGGTGACCAGCTCCGGGTAGACCCCGTAGCGCTCCTTGACCGCCTCGCGGTCGTACATCTTGGTGTCGGTGATCCCCCGCGAGGTGCTCATCACTCGCACGGTGTCGCTGACCAGCTGGTAGGCGTCCCGGTCCCCGGTGACCACGACCACCGGGATCTCCCGCCGGGTCGCGTCGGCGGCCAGCGAGGCGATCACGTCGTCGGCCTCGTAGCCGTCGACCTTGACGTTGGCGTACCCGAAGGCCTCGACCAGCCGCACCAGGTGCGGCCACTGCTCGCGCAGCAGGTCCGGCTTCGGCGGCCGGTGGGACTTGTACTCCGGGTAGACCACCTCGCGGCCGGACATGCCGGCGTCCCAGGCGACCACGATCTGGGCGGGGCGGTAGTCGCTGATCAGCTTGACCATCATCGAGGCCAGGCCGAAGATCGCGTTGGTCGGTCTGCCGTCCGCCGTCGCCATCGAGTCCGGCAGGGCGAAGAAGGCCCGGTAGGCCATGCTGTTGCCGTCGATCAGGAAAAGCTCGGAAGACACCTCGGAATCGCTCACCGGCCGATCATACGCGCGAGTTGAGCGGCGGTGAACATATGATGGGCCGATGCCTCCCGTCAGCGCCCAGTACAGCGTCACAGTCCGCGTCGAACTCGATGCCCGTCAGGAGCCCCTCGGCAAACTGACCGCGGCGATCGCCGAAGCCGGCGGTCAGATCGTAGGCGTAGACCTGATCCCGGGCGCGGGCGCCGAAGGCAAGCGGATCCGCGAGTTCACCGTCGACGCGACCAACCAGGAGCACTGGGAGCGGATCCTCCGCGGCATGGGCTCGATCCGGGGCGCCCGGGTGGTCGAGTACACCGACCGCACGATGCAGATGCACCGCGGCGGCAAGATCACGGTCGAGAACAAGTACCCGCTGAAGACCCGTGACGACCTCTCGATGGCGTACACCCCGGGCGTGGCCCGGGTCTGCACCGCGATCAACCAGGACCGCAGCCTCGCCTCCGAGTACACGATCAAGAAGAACACGGTCGCGGTCGTCTCCGACGGCACCGCGGTGCTCGGGCTCGGCGACATCGGCCCGGAGGCGGCGATGCCGGTCATGGAGGGCAAGGCGATGCTGTTCAAGGAGTTCGCCGACGTCGACGCCTTCCCGATCTGCCTGAACACGACCGACACCGAGGAGATCATCCGCACGGTCGAGCTGCTCGCCCCCACCTTCGGCGGGATCAACCTCGAGGACATCTCCGCCCCGCGCTGCTTCGAGATCGAGGATCGGCTCAAGGAGCTGATCGACATCCCGGTCTTCCACGACGACCAGCACGGCACCGCCGTGGTCACCATGGCCGCCCTGTTCAACGCCCTGGAGATCATCGGCAAGCCGATCGAGGAGCTGCGGGTGCTGATGGTCGGCCTCGGGGCCGCCGGCGTGGCCGTGACCAAGATGATGCTGGCCGCCGGCCTCACCCACGTGGTCGGCTGCGACCGGACCGGCGCCCTCTCCACCACCCGCGAGGACTACCAGTCGGGCGAGATGACCGGCATCAAGAAGTGGTTCGCGGAGAACTCGAACCCCGACCACCTGCTCGGCACGCCCGACGAGGTGATCGAGGGCATGGACGTGTTCGTCGGCCTCTCCGGGCCGGGAGTGATCAAGCCCGAGTCGCTCGGCAAGATGAACCGTGACGCGATCGTCTTCGCGATGGCCAACCCGGACCCGGAGGTCTCCCCGGAGGAGGCCGCCAAGTACGTCCGGATCATGGCGACGGGCCGTTCCGACTACCCGAACCAGATCAACAACGTGCTCTGCTTCCCCGGGATCTTCCGCGGTGCGCTCGACGCGGGCGCCCCGCAGATCACCGAGGAGATGAAGATGGCGGCCGCCCGGGGCATCGCCGCCGTGGTCGGGGACGACCTCTCCGAGGACTACATCATCCCGTCCGTCTTCGATCGCGACGTCGCCCCGCGGGTGGCGGAGGCCGTGGTCAACGAGGCCAAGCGCGCCGGCCTCGCCCGCTTCACCCTGGAGACCGGCGCCTACACGACCCTGGGCTGAGCCGCGGCAGCCGGGGCCGTCACGGTCCCGGCTGCGTCTCCTGGCGCTCCTCGTACGGGATCCTGGCCTTCTCGTGGATCTCGCCGAGGTCCGCCCACTGGTTCAGGCCGAGCCGTGAGAGCGGGCGCAGCCGGTTGACGTCCGGGTAGTCGCCGCTCATCGCCGCCTCGGCGATCGCCAGGTGCAGCACCTCCCCGAAGACGACGACCGCCTCGCCGAACTCGACCGTGCGGAGGGTCCGGCACTCGATCGCGACCGGGGAGTCCGCGACCCGTGGCGGGGTCACCGCGACCGAGGGCTCACGGCGGATCCCCAGCAGCTCGAACTCGTCGACGTCGTGCGGGAAGTCGGTGCCGGAGGCGTTGACCCGCTCGAAGTTCTCGTGGTTCGCCAGGCAGATCACGAACTCACCGGTCTCGGTCGCGTTCTTCAGCGAGTCCTTGCGCCCGATCGAGGTGAACTGGACGATCGGCGGCACCTCGCTGGCGAAGGTGAAGAAGGAGTGCGGTGCGAGGTTGTCGACCCCGTCGTCCGAGGTGGTCGAGACCCAGGCGATCGGCCGGGGGACGACCACGCCTTTGAGCAGCCCGGCGAACTGTCGCCCGGGCAGGTCGGTCGCCGCCAGCTCCCGCCGTTCAGTAGCCGGCAAGCCCCCACCCCCACACGACCTTGTCCTTGCGGTCGGCGATCACCCGGTTCTTGCGGCCGCCGCTGCCGGTGGTGACGGTGTCCTTCACCCCGTTGCGGCTGTCGAGGATGTCGTGCCCGTCGCGGCCGAGCAGCCCGCGCTTGCGCTCCTGCGTCTTGAACCAGCGTCCGAGGGCGAGCCGGTCGTCGTGCTTGCTGCCTTCGATGCTTTCGACGTTGCGGGTGATGCTCAGCGGCTTGCGGCACTCACCACCGATCAGGTGGGCGGTGCCGCGGGCCAGGTTCGCGTCGACCCCGCGCGGGTTGCCGACCAGGACCAGGTTGTCCTTGCCCTTGCCGCCGTCGGCCTGGCCGCCGACGCAGACGTCCTTGGCGTGGAGCACGTCGGACCCGTTGCCGCCCCGGGCGATCACGTCGTCGTTGATGTAGACGACGTCGACGTTGTCGCGCCCGTCGAGGATCGAGCCGGCCGACTGGTTGTCCGCCGTCAGCAGGAAGTCCTTGGTCTTGCCGCCGGTCAGCACGTTCTTCCCGGTGCCGCCGTTGATCGTGGTGGTGACGGTGGCGGGCACCGAGTCCTCGACGGTGATCCGGTCGTCGCCGTCGTTGCCGTACGCCAGGATACCGTTGAGGTTGTTGACGTTCGCGGCGCAGAAGGCGGTCTTGCCCCCGTTGGCCAGCCCGGTGCAGAGGCCGGAGGCGATTCCGCCCGACCCGAGGCTCACCCGGTAGCGGCCGGTCGCGACCTCGTACCCGATCGAGATCTGGTCGTCGTGGCGGCTGCCCATCACGGTCAGCACGCCGCCTTCGTTGATGTCGACCACCGGCTGGCGCTCGTCGTTCCGGCCGGGCGACTCCTGGCCGCAGTTCGTCGTCTTGCGGAAGCCCTGGCAGTCGTTCATGCCGAGCCCGCCGTCGGCCGAGTCGCCGTCGGCGGCGTCGCCGATCAGCTGATCGTCACCGAGCCCGCCCGAGATGTGGTTGGCCACCCCCGGCTGGCCGATGAGCCGGTCGTCGAAGGGCGAGCCCACGATGTTCTCGATCCCGCTGAGAGGGAACCGGGCCCCGCCGGCGGAGGTGCCGGCCTCCAAGTCGACCATGACGCCGGAGAGGCCGCGGTACCCGGGTGGCGTGTGGGTCGCGAACGAGAGGGTGTCGCGGCCGGCTCCGCCGTCGATCGTGACCGCTCCGCGGGAGGTCGCGACGATCAGATCGTCCCCGCCCTTGGTCGCGATCTTGGTGATCCCGGAGTGGACGACCACGGTGTCACCGCGCTCGGTGCCGTTGATCCAGTCGTCACCGGCTCCGCCATCGAGGAAGGCGGGCCCGTTGGTCGGGGCCTGGTCGGCGTTGAGCCGGTCGTTGCCGCGCTCCCCGAACAGCCTTTCCATCCGTCCGGAGGAGGCGAGGCCGCCGTTGGAGTGGAGGAAGTCGGAGCCGTTGCCGCCGTAGAGGGAGGAGACCGCGCCGCCCAGCGAGTGGATCTGGTCGGATCCGGTGTCCCCGTAGAGGAGGTTGCCGTCGCCGGACCAGTCCTTGATCCGGTCGTTCCCGCCCCGCCCGTGGACGGTGTCGCGATCCGAGAGGCCGCGAGGGTTCTTCTTCGGCGAGGCGTAGATGAAGTCGTGGCCGTTCGAGCCGCGGATGATGTCGTCCCCGAGGCCGGCGTGGACGATGTTCTGGCTGCTCGACGGGTGCAGCGTGATCCGGTCGTTGTCGGCCCCGGTGCTGGTCCGCGACTTGCCCTTGCCCGCCCGGACGATCTGGCGGCCCCGGTCGGCGCAGATCACGCTGTAGGGCTTGCCGATCACGGTGACCCGGTCCCCGGCGATCCAGGCGACGTCGCCGAACTTGAGGCGGACGGTCTTCTTCGACCCGGTCACCACCCGGTTGATCTTCTTGCCGAAGCACTTCTTGGGCCGGGCGTCGGCCTCGGCGTGAAGCAAGGTGGGGAGCGCGATTCCCGCCAGGAGCAGCGTGACGAGGACCTTGTGGATATGGCGTAGTCGACCAGTCAAAGTCCTGGGAACCTTAGACTAAGGTGAATGTCAGGCTCTAAGACCGGGGAAAAGCCGGGACGGGTTCTCGTGGCCGGCGCTTCGGGCATGGTCGGCTCGGCGCTCTGCAACTCGCTCATCGACCGCGGCGACGAGGTCGTCGGCCTCAGTCGCCACCCCGAACGCTCCGCGGAACGCCAGCCGCGGGTCGAGTGGCACGGCTGGGAATCCTCGGTTGAGCGCCCGCCGGACGAGGCCTTCGAGGGCGTCGACCGGGTGGTCAACCTGGCCGGCGAGCCGATCAACCAGCGCTGGAACCGTCAGGTCAAGAACCGGATCGCCCGCAGCCGGATCAAGGCGACCAGCAACCTGGTCGAGACGCTCGCGACGCTGGATGAGAAGCCCTCGGTGCTGGTCAACGCCTCCGCGATCGGCTACTACGGCGACCGGGGCGACGAGCTGCTCTACGAGTCCGCTGCTCCCGGCGAGGACTTCCTCGCGGGCGTGGTCGTGCGGTGGGAAGCCGCGGCCCAGGCGGCTTCAGAGCTGGGGGTGCGGACCGTTTCGGTGCGCTCAGGCCACGTCCTCGATCCCAACGGCGGCCTGCTGGGCGAACTGGTCACCCCGTTCAAGCTCGGTCTCGGCGGCCCGATCGCCGGCGGCAAGCAGTACATGTCCTGGATCCACCGCCACGACGAGGTCGGCATCATCCTGTTCGCGCTGGACAACGACCAGGTCGAGGGACCGGTCAACGCGACCGCCCCCAACCCGGTGACCGGCAAGGAGTTCGCCCGTCAGCTCGGCAAGGCGGTCAACCGCCCGGCGATCCTGCCGATGCCGGGCTTCGCGATCGACCTGATCAAGGGCTCAGGCGTGGGCCACGCCGCCCGGGAGGGTCAGCGGGTCTTCCCTCGCAAGGCGATCGACAACGGCTACATCTTCAAGCAGCCCGAGCTGGCCGGCGCCCTGGCCCACCTGCTGCGCCGGTAGCCGGCAAGCGCCGGACAGCCATCTGCCCCCGGCCGCCGCCCCGCGCCGGTAGCCGCCCGCCGCCGAACTGACCGCGCTCGCGCCTACCTGTGAGCGATGGCGCGCTCGCTTCCGCCTCGGCGGGGCCTACTTCGCTCGGGCGCGGAGCACCAGCGACCGGCGGACCGTCCCGGCCGACCAGCCGAAGCCGTCGGTCAGCGTCACGACCACCTGGACCCGGGCCTTCCGGACCTTGCGGAGCCGCTTCGCGGCCCGGGCGGTGAGCTTGACCCGCACCGTGGCGCCGTTCGCCTTGAGCCTCTGGCTCCGATCGCCGATCCGGGGCTGGCCCGGCTTGACCGACCTGCCGCCGAGCTTGAGCCTCCGGTTCAGCTTGGCCGCGACCCGGATCTCGACCCGGGCCCGGCAGGAGGTCGAGCACCGGACCTTGACCGGCAGCCCGCCCCGGGTCAGCTTGCGGATCGACTTGGAGGGGAAGGCGACCTTGTGGCTCATCTTCTGCTCCGGGCAGCGGGGAGCGCCGTCGGGGCGTCGCTGGCCCGCCCGGCACAGGTAGTCGTGGAGCACCGAGGGCGCCATCGTCATGATCCCCTGCACGCCGGAGCCGACCAGGAAGCCGTAGGTCTCGTCGTTCTCGTCCGCGGAGCTGTCGGTCCAGGCGTGGACCGCGTAGCCGAGGCCGTTGGCGTCACGCTCCCGCAGCATCGTCGGCAGGTCCAGGTTGCCGATCCGGATCGGCACCTGGAGGGCCACCGGCCGCGGCTCGATCGGAGTTCCGTCGGATATGAAGGAGAGCATCGACGTGATGCTGGCCGACACGTCGAGCGAAGGGGCCGACTGCCGCAACCGCTCCAGCGCCGACTGCGCGGTCGAGGCGATGATGATCCGGCGGCCGCGGTACTCGGGCCGGGACAGGAGCGGACCGAGGTGATCGGCCGTGCGCCGTGCGTAGCCCTCGTTGGCGAAGCCGTCCGTGGTCTTGATCTCGATGTTGATCGGAGTGTCCGGGAAGGCCGCCAGGACCTCCTCCAGGGTCGGGATCCGGAAGTCCTCCGGCGCGTAGCCCGGGGGCGGCGGCCTGTCGCCCGTCCGGACGCCGCGCAACGGGTACTCCGAAGGGTCGAGCGAGTGGTCGTAGTGGGCGCGGCCCGGGCTGAACCAGTAGGCGGCGTCGAGGGCCTGCACCTCGGCGAGGGTCATGTCCTCGATCGCCCCGGTGACCGGGGTGGCACGGGTGACGGTGTCGTCATGCAGGATCACGACGCGTCCGTCTTTGGTCACGTGGGCGTCCATCTCCAAAGTGTCGGCGCCACGATCGGAGATCGCCGTCTTGAAGGCGTAGAGCGTGCTGGACGGGGCCTCGAGCTCGCCGCCTTGATGGGCCATGTTCAGCACGCCGAGCTGGTTCAGCCACGGGTTCGCGTTGGGGGTTGGCGAGGCGGCCGCCGGCCCGGCGAGTCCGAGCACGGCCAGGCCGACGATCACGGCCATCCTCGCGGCCAGCGTCGTCCTCCACCCCACGTCCACCAAGATTCCCTTCCCAGCCGAGCTCATGCGGGGAGCGTACCGCTCGAACCGGCGATCGACCCGGTCCGCGGCCTCGCTCGGTCCGGGGCTCAGCCGAAGAAGGCCTCGGCCTCGGCGTAGAGCTCGGGCGGGACCGTCTTCAGCTCCGCCACGGCGTCCGCCAATGGGACCATCTCGATCTCGGTGCCGTGAAGCGCCGCCATCGTGCCCCATCTGCCTTCGTCGACGGCCCCGACCGCGTGGAGCCCGAGACGGGTCGCGAGCACCCGGTCGAAGGCGGTCGGTGAGCCGCCGCGTTGGATGTGGCCGAGCACGGTGGCCCGCGCCTCGCGACCGGTTCGGTCGGCGATCTCCGCCTCCAGCCAGTGCGCGATGCCGCCGAGCCGGACGTGGCCGAACTCGTCGGTGCCGGCGGCCGCGGTCTCCGGCATGCCGCCGACGGGCATCGCGCCCTCGGCGGTCACCACGATCGGCGCTCCGCCCCGCCGGAAGGCGCTCTCGACCTGCGCGCAGACGCGGTCGAGGTCGAACTCCCGCTCCGGGATCAGGATCGCCTCGGCGCCCGACGCGATCCCGGAATGGAACGCGATCCAGCCGGCGTGACGGCCCATCACCTCGACGATCATCGCCCGGTGGTGGCTGTTCGCCGTGGTCCGGAGCCGGTCGATCGCCTCCACGGCGATGTTGACCGCGGTGTCGAACCCGAAGGTGTAGTCGGTGGCCCCGAGATCGTTGTCGATCGTCTTCGGCACCCCGACGACCTTCACCCCGCCGTCATGCAGGGAGTTGGCGACGCCGAGCGTGTCCTCTCCGCCGATCGCGATCAGGGCGTCCACCCCGTCCGCCGCGAGGTTCGCGGCGACCTGGGAGAGCCCGTCGTCCTCCTTCAGCGGGTTGGTCCGGGACGAGCCGAGGATCGTGCCCCCGGTGGCGACCAGGTCCCGGACCTGATCGGGGCCGAGCGGGACCGACTCCCTGGTCAGGGGGCCGTGCCACCCGTCCCGGTATCCGATGAGCTCGTGGCCGAGCTCGCCGGTGCCGCGGAGCACCGCGGCGCGGATCACGGCGTTGAGCCCGGGGCAATCACCGCCGCCGGTCAACACCCCGATCCGCATGGATCAGCTCTCGGACTTGCCGCCCGGCAGCAGCGGCTTGACTTTGAGGATCAGCGGGTGGCTGACGTGGATCAGCGCGCCGAGGAACAGCACCCCGAAGAAGACGAGACCGGCTACCGGACCGCCTTGACCCTGTGAGTAGGAGAAGATCGCGAGGGCGAGGGCGACGAAGAGTGAGACGGGGATCAGCATTTGCGGCAATCCTACCGAAACCGGATGCGGCGCAATCACTTACCCCGGGACGGCAGGACCTTCGCCTTGAGGCGCGCGCCGCCGATCAGGATCTGGCCGCCTCCGCCCAGCGGGAACCTCAGCTCGGCCTTGCGCCACGGCACCTGGAGGTAGAGCGCCGCCTTCTTGTGGAAGACGCCCCGGACCGCCTGGTCCAGCTCCTTGGCGCTTCCGAAGGGTCCCGTGCCGCGGAACGGGTTGAGGTAACGCAGATAGGCGTTCATGTCGTTGTCGGTTACCAGAAGGTGCGGAGAATCGAAGTCCATCGCCTGTGTCGCCCCGCTTCGAACCCTGAAGACGGGGTTCTTCTTCGAGCCCCTGGCACTTCCCGCCTTCTTCGGAATACGGAGCTTCAGGACCTGCCGGTAGCGCTTTCCGCTGTGATCGGCGCTGGTCACGCGAAGCCGCGCCTGTCGTCCGGCCCGGAGCCGGCCGATCGGACGCACCCCGACTATCTGCCGCGTCCCGGCCCCGGCCTTGATCGTCACGTCGACGTCGAGAGCACCGGGAAAGAGCGCCTTGTACGTGGCTCCGTCCAATAGATAGGTGAGACCGCCGACCATGAAGGAGGTGGGCACCGAGGAGCCGGTCGGAAAGAGGACCGAGGTCCAGCTGGGCGAGCTGGTGGCGAAGCGGCTGCAGGCGTCGATCCGCTTTGGATAGCCGTTCACCCTCTGCTTGATGCAGATGCGGCCGTTCTGATTCGTGGGCTGGCCGCCCCCGCTGCTCTCCGCCTGACCCGCCATGGCCACGGCGATGTCCGGGACCAGGCTGAAGCCGAGCGGCGGCCCGCCCGGCATGCTGTCCTCGTTCAGCACGTGGGCCCGCAGGGTCGAGCTCCTCCCGTCGGCGTTGACGGTCACGTTGACCGGCGTGCTCGGGGCCGGACGTCCGAGCCGTCCCGAGATCGCGAACGGACCGTCGTACGAGATCGAGCCGAGCTGCGTGGCGGTCGGGCCGCCCAGCTTGAAGGGCGCTTCCAGGCTCCACGGCGTCCCCAGCACGTCGAAGATGTAAGCGCCGGAGAACGAGACCGACCGCTGGCCGGCCAGCTCCAGCGGGTGGCCGCACGCCCACAGGTCGTCGCCGTCGCGATAGCTGATCGTGCAGATCGCGCCGATCGTGATGTCGCCGTACGAGTAGTTCACGCTGAGCGCGCCGCCCGGCGCCAGATCGGCGGAGCCGGCGGGAACGTCGGCCGGGGCGGGAGCGGCGAACCTCACCGCGCCGAACCCTCGACGCTCGAGGCTCTGCCGGAAAGACTCCTGAGCCGGCCGGGCGACCCCCGTCACGGTCAGGGGCGGAGTCTGCTCGATCAGCCTCTTGCCGCGGTAGAGCGGCAGCTTCTCCTCGGACCGGGCCGCGAAGCTCGCCGGGGAGGGCTGCCCCTTCAGCACGTCCTCGATCGGCGTGGCAAATCCCTTGGGACCGGTTCCGGCGAGGCCGTAGGAGATCGCGCCGATCACCTTGTCCTGGCCGCCGATCTCGCAGAGGATCGGAGAGCCCGACATCCCGGCGGCGACGCCGATCGCGGCGACGTCCGGATCGAGCACCTTGAAGTAGATGAGCTTGCCGAAGGCGAGGTCGGCGAAGCCCGCCACCTCGATGATCTCCACGTCGAAGGAGGTGATCGCGGTGCCCTTCATCACGGTGCGGGCCTCGCAGACGTCACCGGGCGTGACCTCGCTCAACGAAGCGACCGGCAGTGGGTCCCCGGGCGCGGCCGTGGCCTCGGTCGCGAGGACGGCGGCGGCCGCCAGGACCAGGGCCAGGAACGCGGCCAGCAGGCCGTTCACTCGAAGCGTGTCGAACATTCGGTGGACCCTACTCAGACAGGGCGGCGGCCGTCTCGGCCAGGAAGCTCCCGACCGCCGCGGCGGCCTCGGGTCCCGCCTCGCCCGCCACCCGGACCAGCTTCGAGCCGATGATCACGCCGTCGGCGATCCCGCCGACCACGGCCGCGTGCTCGGGGCTGGCGATGCCGAACCCGACGGCGACCGGCACGGACGCCTTCGAGGCGACGTCGGTGACCAGGTCCTGCAGGTGCTCCGGCACCCGGTCGCGCTCGCCGGTGGTGCCGACCTCGGCCACCACGTAGATGAAGCCGGAGGCGATGCGGCAGATCTCCTCGCGACGCGCGCCCAGGGTGGTCGGCGCGATCAGCGGCACGACCGCCAGCCCGGCCCGGGTCAGGGTCGCGCGGATCGCCTCGTCCTCGCCCAGGGGCAGGTCGGGCACGATCACCCCGCTGGCGCCGGCCGCCACGGCCCGCTCGCCGAAGGCCGCCGGACCACCGCCGCCCAGGATGGTGTTGGTGTAGGCCATCAGGATCACCGGGACCCGGTCGGAGACCTCCCGGCAGATCCCGAGCACGTCGTCCAGCTTCGCTCCCGCGTCGAGCGCGGCGGTGGCCGCGGCGTGGATCACCGGGCCGTCCGCGAGCGGGTCCGAGAACGGGACGCCCAGCTCGATCAGGTCGGCCCCGGAATCGGCGTAGGAGCGTGCGATCGCGGCCGAGGCGGCGACGTCCGGGTAGCCGCCCATCATGTACGGCATCAGGGCGGCGCGCCCCTCTTCCCGGGCCGACCGGAAGGCCGCTTCGATCCGTTCCGCGCCGACCGGCTGGGTGAGGGTCCCGCCCTCCTCCGCCAGGCTCACTCGGAATCTCCGGCGGGCGCCTGCCCGGTCGGGAAGTCGCCCTTGGCCAGCGCCTCGGCGAGGTCCTTGTCGCCCCGTCCGGAAAGGCAGATCACGTCGTACCCCCCGCTCTCCTCGGCCCGGCCCTCGCCGAGCGCCCAGGCGATCGCGTGGGACGACTCCAGCGCCGGGATGATCCCCTCCAGGCGGCTCAGCTCGCCGAAGGCGGCCAGCGCGTCACGGTCGGTGACGGCGACGTACCGGGCCCGCCCCGTGTCACGCAGCCAGGCGTGCTCGGGACCGACCCCGGGGTAGTCGAGCCCGGCCGAGATCGAGTGGGCCTCGAGGATCTGCCCCTCCTCGTCGGTGAGCACCGCCGAGAGCGATCCGTGCAGGACCGAGGTGGAGCCCGCCGAGAGCGAGGCCCCGTGCCGGTCGGTTTCGAGCCCGTCACCGGCCGCCTCGACCCCGATCAGCCGGACCTCGTCGTCGGGGACGAAGGCGGTGAAGGTCCCGATCGCGTTGGAGCCGCCGCCGACGCAGGCGATGACCCTTGCGGGCAGGGCTCCCTCGGCCTCCAGCGCCTGGGCACGGGCCTCGTCGCCGATCACCCGCTGCAGGTCGCGCACCAGATCCGGGAAGGGATGCGGCCCCACCGCCGAGCCCAACACGTAGTGGGTGGTCTCGACGTTGGTGACCCAGTCGCGGATCGCCGCCGAGGCAGCCTCCTTCAGGGTGCGTGCCCCGGCCTCGACCGGGACCACGCTCGCCCCGAGCAGCCCCATCCGGTCGACGTTCGGCTTCTGACGGCGGATGTCCTCGGACCCCATGAAGACGACGCACTCCATGTCGAGCAGGGCGCAGGCGGTCGCCGTGGCGACCCCGTGCTGGCCGGCCCCGGTCTCGGCGATGATCCGGGTCTTCCCCATCCTCATCGCCAGCAGCACCTGGCCGATCGCGTTGTTGATCTTGTGGGCCCCGGTGTGGGCCAGGTCCTCTCGCTTGAGGTAGGTCGGACGGCCGGTCCGCTCGCTCAGGCGCTCCGCCAGGTAGAGCGGGGTCGGGCGGCCGACGTAGTCCCGGGCCAGCGATCCGAGCCGGGTCAGGAAGGCATCGTCCTCGCGGGCTTCGGCCCAGGCGACGGTCAACTGGTCCAGGGCCGGGATCAGGGTCTCGGGGACGTAGCGCCCGCCGTACGGGCCGAACCGGCCCGGGATCTCCTTGACCGCCTGGCGCTGGTGGCTGATCTCGCTCACGCGCCGGCCACCGGGGTGTAGCGGGCCGCCTCGAAGAAGGAGGCCATCCGGCCGTGGTCCTTGACCCCGGGGGACCTCTCGACTCCGCTGGCGACGTCGACCGCGTCGGGCCTGGTCACGCGGATCGCCTCGGTCACGTTGTCGGGGTTCAGCCCCCCGGCGAGGATGAACGGCATCCCGGAATGGTGGTTGGCGAGCAGGTCCCAGTCGAAGGTCTTGCCGGTGCCGCCCCAGGAGTCCCGGCCGCCGGTGTCGAAGAGGTGGTAGTCGGTGCCGCGGAACGCATCCGCCTGCCGGATGTCGGCGGCGCTGGACACGTGGATCGCCTTGATCACCTTGACCCCGGTGCGGCGGGCGACCTCCAGGCAGAAGTTCGCGCCCTCGTTCCCGGAGAGCTGGACCATCGAGAGGTTCTCGTTCTCGACCGCGGCCACGACCCGGTCCAGGGTCGGGTTGACGAACACGCCGACGATCTCGGCGTCGCGGCGGAAGGCCGCCCCGATCTCGACCGCATCCGACGCCTTCACCGCACGGGGGCTGCCCTTGTGGTGGATCATCCCGATCGCCCAGGCTCCGAGCTCCACGGCTTTGGCGGCGTCCTCGAGATTGGTGATTCCACAGACCTTGACCTTCATGGGTCAAGGGTATGACAACGGCCCCGCCGGGGCGGGGCCGCGTCGTCTCGCTGCTGTCTCTCTACTGGCCGAAGCCGGGCGGCAGGACGGGCTGTCCGCCTCCGGAGCCGTCCGGGGCCTGATCGCCCTCGCCGGAGCCACCGGAGCCCGAGCCGGACTCGGCGGACTCGGAGCTGTCCGGGCGCTCGCCCAGCTTGACCTTGAGCTGCTTGGTCTCGCCGTCGCGGTTGACCGTGATCTCGAGCTCGTCGCCGACCGACGCGCTGTTGACCGCGGCCACGACCTGGTCCATCGAGGACACGGCTTCGCCGTTGACCTCGGTGATCACGTCACCACCGGCCAGCACCGGCTGGGCGCCGACGGTCACCTCGGTCTTGCCGCCCTTGATCCCGGCCTTGGCCGCGGGACCGTCCTTGGGCGCTTCCTGGACCAGGGCGCCCTTGTCGACGTCGAGGTTGAGCGCGTCGGCGATCTCGGAGGTCACGGTGGCGGCGGAGATGCCGAGGTAGGCGTGCTTGACCTCGCCCGTGTCCTTGATCTGCCCGACCACGTCCTTCACGGTCGAGGACGGGACCGCGAACCCGATGCCGACGTTGCCGCCGCCGGAGCCGCCGGTCGCGATCTGGGAGTTGACCCCGATCACCTCGCCCGCGGAGTTGATCAGCGGGCCGCCGGAGTTGCCGGGGTTGATCGCGGCGTCGGTCTGGATCACGTTCGAGATGGAGTAGCTGTTGGTGCTCTGGATCTCGCGCTGGAGCGCGGAGACGATGCCCGTCGTGACGGTCCGGTCGAGGCCGAACGGGTTGCCGATCGCGACCACCGGATCGCCGACCTTGACCTTCTCGGAGTCGCCCAGGCTGAGCGGATGCATCGCGTCCTCGGGGGCGTCGACCTTGAGCAGGGCGAGGTCGGTCGACGGGTCCGCCCCCACGACCTCCGCCTCGTAGACGTTGTCGTTGTCGCCGAGGGTCACGGTGATCTTCGAGGCGCCGTCGATCACGTGGTTGTTGGTGACCATGTGGCCGTCGGTGTCGATCAGGAAGCCGGAGCCGGTCGCGGTGCCGCCCTCGGACTGGCCGTACGGATCGAAGGGCGATGACCCACTGCTCACCCCGGAAGCGGTGATGAACCCGACCCCGGAGCCGTCGCGTTCGTAGATCTCGTTGACCAGCCCCTGGCCGTCGTTGCTCGAGGCCGGTGCGGCGTTGGTGATCGTCCGGGTGACGGTCTCGTTCTTGCCGACCACACCGGCCGAGATCGCACCGAAGCCGAGCACGGCGACGATGAGGCCGCCGACCACGGCGGCCAAGAGGGAAGAGCGCAGAGAGGAAGCGCGCGGGGCGCCATCGGATTCATTCATGGCGGAGATACTTACCTTCCTGGTTTGGGGCCGGATAAGCCGATTCCTAAGCTTCTCTAAACCACCCCGGGGTATGCGCACGACCGCCCCGGCAGACCGCCGTGAACCTCCGGGTCAGGGCAGGAAGTGCTCGGTGGTGGCGTCGCTCATGCCGGCCAGCTCCCGGACCTTGGCCTCGGGATCCTCCGAGCGCATCAAGCTCTCGCCGATCAGGGCGGCGTCCACCCCGACCCGCTCCAGCTCGACCAGCTCCTCCCGGTGGGAGATGCCGCTCTCGGACACGACGGTCCGGCCCGCGGGGACGTCGGTGATCAGCTCGTAGGTGGTGGCGACGTCGACGACGCCGGTGTCGAGGTTGCGGTTGTTGATGCCGATCACCTCGGCGCCGGCCTCCAGCGCCCGGTCCAGCTCGGCGGCGCTGTGGACCTCGACCAGGCAGTCGAGGTCGAGCTCCGCCGCCTGCTTCTGGAAGTCGACCAGGCGGCGGTCGTCGAGCACGGCGACGATCAGCAGCACCGCGTCGGCGCCGCCGACCGCGGCCTCGACCAGCTGGTAGCGGTCGACGATGAAGTCCTTGCGGAGGATCGGCAGGGTGCTGCTCTTGCGGGCCGTGTCGAGGTCGGCCAGTCGGCCGTCGAAGTGGACCTCGTCGGTGAGCACCGAGAGCGCGGCGGCCCCGCCGGCCTCATAGGCCTTGACCTGCGGCGGCAGCTGGGTTCCCGGGGAGATCTCCCCGGCGCTCGGGGAGCGGCGCTTGAACTCGCAGATCAGGGAGAGCGGTCCCGGCCGGGTCAGCGCCTCCCGGAACGGTCGGTCCCGGCCGCGCTCGCCCAGGCCCTTTTCGAGCTCGGCGAGCGGGATCCGGCTGCTGCGTTCCTTGACGCCCTGTTCGGCGGACGAAATTAGCTGCTCGAGAATTCCCACAGTCCGACGAAACCCTACCGGTCCGCGCTGAAAGCGACCAGCCGCTCCAGCACCCCGGCCGCCGCTCCCGAGTCGATCGACTCCCGGGCCCGGTCGACGCCTTCCTGAAAACCGTCGGCCAGCCCGCCGACCTGGATCGCGGCGGCGGCGTTGAGCACGACCAGGTCCCGACGCGGCGAGATCTCGCCGGCGAAGACCGCCCGGGTCACCGCCGCGTTCTCCTCCGGCGTGCCGCCCGCGACCTCGCTCAGCTCGGCCCGTTCGATCCCGTACTCCTCCGGCCGGATGAAGATCTCCTCGGTGCCTCCGTCCCGGACCTCGATCACCCTGGTCTCCCCCGAGATCGAGATCTCGTCCAGCCCGTCGTCGCCCGAGACGACCATCGCCCGCTCGGCCCCGAGCCCGACCAGGGCCTCGGCGATCGACTCCTGGTAACGCCGGTTGGAGACCCCGATCACCTGGCGGGTGGCGCCGGCCGGATTGGTCAACGGGCCGAGGAAGTTGAAGATCGTGTGGACCGCGAGCTCCTTGCGGACCGGGATCACGTGGGCCATCGCCTTGTGATGGCGCGGCGCGAAGAGGAAGCCGAACCCGACCTCGTCGATCGCCTCGCCGACCGCCTCCGGCTCCAGCTCGATGTTCACGCCCAGCGCCTCCAGCAGGTCGGCCGAGCCGCTGAGGCTGGTGTTGGAGCGGTTGCCGTGCTTGGCGACGGCGCAGCCCGCCCCGGCCGCGACCAACGCGGCGGTGGTCGAGACGTTGAAGGTGGACGGCCCGCCGCCGGTGCCGGCGGTGTCGACCAGGTCGCGCCGCCTCGCCCCGACCGGGGTCGCCAGGTCGCGCATGGTGCGGGCCAGCCCGACCAGCTCCGGGACCGTCTCCCCCTTGGCCCGGAGGGCGATCAGGAAGGCACCGGTCTGAACCTCGCTGGCCCGTCCCTCCATGACCTCCTGGAGCACCGCCGAAGCGTGATCGGCGGTCAGGTGGTTGCCGGACGCGACCGCGTCGATCGCGCGGGTCAGTACTTCATTCGGCATCGGCTCCGCTCCCGTTCCGGTTGTGGCTCCCGGCGATCGCCGGCAGGTCGAAGAACTCGGTCCCGGGTGGGATCTCCACCCCGATGAAGTTGGCCATCATCTTCTTGCCGAGCGGGGTGAGGACCGACTCGGGGTGGAACTGGACGCCCTCGGCCGGCAGCTCCCGGTGCCGGACCCCCATGACCACGTCGCCGAAGGTCGAGGTGACCTCGAGCTCGGAGGGGATCTCGCCGGCGATCAGCGAGTGGTAGCGGCCGACGGTGAGCGGGCTCGGCAGCCCCTCGTAGATCGCCCTTCCGTCGTGCTCGACGTCGGCGCTCTTGCCGTGGACCGGCTCGCCCTGGACCACGGTGCCGCCGAAGGCCTGGACCATCGCCTGGTGGCCGAGGCAGACCCCGAGCACCGGGATCCCCTCCCGGGCGAAGGCGGGGATGATCTCCAGCGAGACCCCGGCCTCGTCGGGGGTGCACGGCCCGGGCGAGACGACCACGCGGTCGTAGCCCGCGGCGAGCAGCTCCGCCACCGGCCTGACGTCGTTGCGCACGACCTCGACCTCGGCCCCGAGCTCGCCCAGGTACTGGACCAGGTTGTAGGTGAAGGAGTCGTAGTTGTCGATGACCAGGACGCGCATCAGGCCCAATCCGGATGTTCGCAGGCCATCTCCACCGCGCGGAACATCGCCTTCGCCTTGTTGACGGACTCACGGTACTCGTAGTCGGGCTTGGCGTCGTAGACGGTGCCGCCGCCGGCCTGGATGTGGACCTGGCCGTCCTTGATGATCGCGGTGCGGATGTGGATCGCCGTGTCGAGGTCGCCGTTCCAAGAGAGGTAGCCGACGGCGCCGCCGTAGGAGCAGCGCTTCACCTGCTCGACCTCGTCGATGATCTGCATCGCCCGCACCTTGGGCGCCCCGGAGAGCGTGCCGGCGGGCAGCGCCGAGCGCAGGACGTCGAGGGCGCCGCGGCCCTCCGGCAGGGTGCCGGTGACCCGGCTGACGATGTGCATGACGTGGGAGTAGGTCTCGACCACCATCAGCTCCTCGACCTTGACCGTGCCGTACTCGGCCTCCCGGCCGATGTCGTTGCGGGCCAGGTCGACCAGCATCACGTGCTCGGCCCGTTCCTTGGGGTCGGAGATCAGCTCCTCCGCCAGGCGGCGGTCCTCCTCCTCGCTGCCGCCGCGGGGCGAGGTGCCGGCGATCGGCCGGATCTCGACCCGATCCCCGTTCACCTTGAGCAGCGGCTCGGGCGAGGTGCCGGCGATCTGGAAGTCGCCGAACTCGAGGAAGTACATGTACGGCGAGGGGTTGATCGCCCGCAGGCCGCGGTAGATCGAGAGCGCCTCCGCCCGGGCCTCGGCCGAGAAGCGCTGCGACGGGACGACCTGGAAGGCGTCACCCTGCTTGATGTACTCGACGATCCGGGAGACGGTGCCCTCGAACTCCTCGCGGCTGACGTTCGACCGGAACTCCGGCGGCTCGACCGCCCGCGCCTCCTCCGGTGTCGGGACCGGCCCGCGCAGCCGTTCGCGCACCTCGGCGATCCGCCCGGCGGCGGAGTCCCAGGCGGCCTCGAAGCTGTCGTGCTCGTCGGCCCAGGCGCAGGCCATGATCGTCAGCTCGTTGTGCAGGTGGTCGAAGGCGAGCAGGACGTCGGTGATCATCAGGGCGAGGTCCGGCACCCCGAGCGGGTCGGGGTTGGGGTCCGCCAGCGGCTCGACGGTGCGGACCAGGTCGTAGCCGAACAGGCCGACGGCGCCACCGGCGAACGGCGGCAGCCCCGGCAGGTCGGCGACGCGGTAGCGGTCGAGATAGTCGCCGACCGCGCGGTACGGGTCGGGCGCGTCGAAGGTCGCGAGGACCTCGGCTTCATCCGAGACCGCGTCGCCGGGATACTCGGTCAGGACGCCGTCGGCCCACCGGATCACGCGGTGGGGGCCGATCCCGACGAAGGAGTAACGGCCCACCTGGCCGCGCTCGGCCGACTCCAGCAGGAAGCAGGGCCCGCCCTGGCGGAGCTTGAGCAGGGCCGAGACCGGCGTCTCGCAGTCGTCGGTGAGGCTGAGGCTGACCGGGATCACGTTCGCGTCCCCGAGCAGCCCACGGGCCTCGTCGAGGCCCGGCTTCAGTCGTGAGGCGAGATCAGGCGCGACGGCCATTCAGGACCTCGAGCACCTGATCGATCGTGATCCCGCGGCTCCGGATCAGGGCGGTCAGGTGGAAGAGCACGTCGGCGGCCTCCTCGACCACGCGGTCGTCGGTCTCCTCCCGCACGGCCCGGCTCACCTCTTCGGCCTCCTCCATCACCTTCTCGCCGGCGAAGCCGGGCTCGTCCAGGAGCTTGACCACGTAGCTTCCCCGGGGACGCTCGTCGGAGCGGGAATCGACGGTCCGGGCCAGCGCGGACAGCCCCTCGGCGGGAACCGGCTCCGGGGCCTCCCCGGTCTCGAGGTCACGGTAGAAGCAGGTCCGCTCGCCGGTGTGGCAGGCCGGACCGGCCGGCTCGACCATCGCGATCACCGCGTCCTCGTCGCAGTCGACCCGGATCTGGATCACCCGCTGGACGTTGCCGGACTCCTCGCCCTTGCGCCAGATCCGCTGGCGGGAACGGCTGAAGTAATGGATCTCACCGGTCTGCTCGGTGAGCCGGAGCGATTCCTCGCTCATGTAGGCGAGCGTCAGGATCTCTCCCGTCCGGGCGTCCTGGGCGACGCACGGGACGAGGCCGTCCCGGTCGAACCTGACCGCGATACCGCTCAATTCCCGTCCCCGGAATCGGTCGGCTCCGAGTCGGCGCCGGCGTCTCCGGCGGCGGAGGCCGCCTGCTGGGACTCCAGCGGGATGTACCACTTGCCGTCCTCACGGACCAGCGAGGCGTCTCCGTTGCGCCCCTTGAACTTGACCTGCGCGGTGTCGCCGTCGACCTCGATCGAGTCGATCTCGAGCGTCGGCTGCTTGCCGGCCTGCTTGAGGATCGCCTCGGTCTCCCGCACGCACCGGGAGCGGGACTTGAAGGTGGCCTTCATCCCGCTGGGCTGGATCACCTCGCAGAATCCCTCGGCGTCCTTCGCCTGGGTGATCCGGTTCACCTCGGTGACGAGCGCGGTGATCGCGTCCTGATCGGCGTCGCTGGCCTCGTCCCCACCCCCACAGCCGGCGAGGAGCAGCGCTCCGGTGGCAGCGATCACGATCAATGCGAAGGTCCGCTTCATGGCCCCCATCCTACGGAAGCGAGATGTCACCAAGCCTCGGCCTCTCACGGCATCCGCCGGAAGCTTCCCCGCTGGAACCAGACGAACTGCCGGTCGACCCGTCGCAGCTGCGACAGCTCCAGGTTCATCCGGCGGGCGCAATGCCCCGGTGCGCCCGCCACCCGCAACCGCACCACGAAGCCGGAGCGCGACCGCCGGAACCGGCTGACCTGGCGTTCCGACCGGTGGCGCCGGACCCGCTTCATCCGCCAGCGGTCGACGCTGCGGCCGAACCGGGTGGTCAGCCGTCCGACCTTGGCGCCACGCCGACCCCGGCGGTCGCGCTCGTAGAAGTCGAGCGTGACCCGGCCCGGGGCGTTGGCCCGGTAGCGGGCCACCAGCCGGATCGCCGGCCGGCCGCGATAGATGAAGAGCCGGGATCGGACCGCCCGCAGCTTGCATTCCGGGGGTGGGGCGTCGCCGGTGGCGTGCCAGATCAGGTCGATTCCGGTCGAGGCCCCTTGCAGGGCGTTCCCCGCGGCGGCCGGGAGCCCGGCGACGAAGCGGAAGGTCCGCGCCTCGTCCGGTTGGAGGGTCCCGGCGCCGATCTCCCCAAGCCCGGCGAGAGGGCCGCGGTAGAGCCGGTCGCCGGCACCGGCGACGGTCAGCTCGAGCGCGTCGGCCATCGGACCCGGGACGATCGCCTCGCCCCGTAGGCGGAGTGCGATCGGGACGTCGTTCGGGTTGCCGATCACGACGTCTCCTTCGGCGGCCTCGCCGGGCACCAGGTCCGTCGCCGTGAGGATCGCGTGACCGGCCTTCGAGTTGGCGATCTCGATCGCGCCGTCGGAGCTGCTCATCGCCATCCGGACCCCGCGGTCGGCCGAGCCCCCGCCGACCTGCCCGTCGGCCGAGGCCCAGACCAGAGTCGCGGCGATCACCGCCCCGCCCGCCAGCAGCAGCGAGGCCAACCAGCGACCGCGGACGCCGAGCCGGGCCCTCATCTCGTCGCCTCGTCGGGCAGCGTCCCGCTGGTCGCCCCTTCCGGGGCGCGCCAGATCGAGACCAGGAGGCTCGCTCCGAGGATCAGGGCCGGCAGGGCCACCAGCCCCAGCAGGACCCGGCGCGGGTCGAGCCGCCCGAACAGATGGCCCGCCCCGGGGATCCTCGCGACGACCCTCCCGATCTCGCCGTCGCCTTCGACGACCCACCGCTCCGGGGCCGAGTTGGCGTCGCCCATCGTCACCACCCCGGTCCGCCCTCCTTCAGGCCTGATCGCCTGCACCCGATGGTTGAGCAGCGTCCCCGGGCGGTCGGGGTCGGAGAAGACGGCGATCTGCCCGACCTTGATGTCCCGGGCCCGGACCGGCAGGACGATCACCTGGTCGCCCGTGCGCACGGCCGGGCTCATCGAGCCGGAGAGCACCGCCATGCTCTGGCCGCCGAGCAGCCGTGGCGCCGCGACCACGACCAGCATGCCCGCGACGAAGAAGGTCACCGCCCAGAGCAGCGCCGTGGCTCCGAGCCTCAGCCGTCCGGGTCGGGAGGCTCCGTCGCTCATCCCGCCGCCCCGGATCCGACGACGGGCAGCAGCTGGACCGCGAGCGAGTGCTCGATCTCCTCGCCGGGGAAGAGCGGAAAGGTGCCCGCGGGGATCCACACCGCGAGGCGGATCCGCGCCGTCCGGCCGACCGCCAGGGTCGAGCCCGCCGTGCCCCGCAGCAGCCCGATCAAGGTCGTGTCGGCCAGGATGCGCTCGCCCCGGGTGACCCGGACCCGGACCTGGCCGGCCGCCGGCAACAGCTCCCGGGCCGCGCTCGCCGGCATCGCGAGACGGAAGGCCACGGCACGCGCCGCGTAGTTGCGGACCTCGACCACGCCCTCGCCGGGGGGCGCGCCGGCCCGGAGGTCCTCGACCCCGACCACGGCGGCCGGGGAGGCGGGTTCCACCCCCACCTCCCCGGTTCCTTTCACCGCCAGCCGTACCGTGGCCCCGATTCGTGGCGATTCAGCCGTCGGCCGGGAGGCGACAAGGACGACCAGCAGGGCGGTGATCCCCGCCACTGCACCGATGGTCCTCGCCATTCCCATGGAGGCCTCCGCCACCTACGGTCTGTTCGTCAACCGACCTTCATCACGGGGCGACCGACTCGGCCCCCCAGGTGAAGGTGTGGTTCCCGGTGGTCGCGCCCTGGGCCGAGTTCGGCGTGGTCGCGTCCAGGGTCGCCCGGAAGCGGTACACGACCGCGTCGCCGTTGCCCCAGCTCGCGCCGCCGGCCGGGGCGGTCAAGGCGATGCCGTTCGCGTAGGAGCTGTGCGTGCTCGCGAAGGTGCCGAGCTTCCCGGAGTAGACGTCTCCGGCCGTGGTCGCCGGGGTGAACCCGGTGCAGCTCTTGAACGACGGCGACGCCTGGGTGCCCTTGGTCACCTCGAGGTCCACGTAGGGCGAGAGCGCGGCTCCGGCGAGCGCCGTGGTCGGCGTGTACAGACGGACGCCGGCCTCGGCCGTCCCCGTGTAGGAGACCTGGATGCAGGCCTCGTTCGCCGGGTTGCCCTGCCCGGGGACCGCGTCGGTCACCTGATAGAGGAAATCGCCCGAGTCGTTGTCGGCGATCTCCACGGTCCCGGCCGTGAACACGTTGTTCTCGTTGGTGGTCTGGGCCGAGAACGCCCCGAACACCCCGAATGCGGCGACCGAGCCCAAGGCCCCGATGGTCACCAGACTGGCGAGGATCTTCTTCCTCTTGCTCCAGATCATCTGTCTCGTTCCTCCTGATCGATTGGATTCCTGACCTTCCCGGCCGGACTCCTGCCGGCCGGCCTGCGTGGACCTCCCCGGGGTCGGGGCGATCCCTTCGCGCAAGTCCGTGGACGGTCAGAGGCACACATAGAGCAGCCCCAGGCCGTTGAGCGTCACTGATCTCGTCACCTCGGTGGAAGTCCACCCCCAGGCCGGGATGTAGGTCCGGAGCCGGTAGGTGCCGAACAGCAGTGGCAGGGTCGACTTCAGCTGATACTCGGTCGCGGTGGTCGTCGTGACCGCGTTGTTGGGGTCGGTCACCTGGTAGGAGGTGGTCTGCCCGGGCACGACGACCGGGTCCCAGGCGAGCTTCGAGCCGAGCAGGCTCAGCAGGCCGGTGCACCTGAAGTTCGCCGGAGCCGGAAGCACGTAGGCCGTCACCCGGTTCGGCGACGACTGGGTCCCGGCGGAGAACGACGCGGTGGCGATCCCGGCTCCGATGCAGACGGTCGTCGTCGCACAGAGGGCGACTGCGAGGCTCCTCCTCGCCCTGGACACGCACAGAACCCTCCGCGAGCTGACGATGCGATCCCTCCTGGATCCGCCGACACAGCGACCGGGCGGAAGCCCGGCCACACATCCAACCTAGCCCCGGGACGGGGCGGTGTCAACTCCCCGGTTGCGGGGTGCCGGTCAGTCGATCCCGAGGCGGTCGAGCATGTCCTCGTCCCGCCTCCATCGGCGCCGGACCTTCACCTGGAGGTCGAGATGGACCCGGTCGCCGAGCTCCGCCTCGATCGCCTTGCGGGACTCGGTCCCGATCTCGCCGACCTTGAAGCCCTTCTTCCCGATCAGGATCCGCCGCTGCGAGTCGGACTCGACCCAGATCTCGCCGGTGACGAACCAGAGCCCGTCGTCGCGTCGGTCGATCCCGGTCACCTTCACCTCGACCGAGTGCGGGATCTCGTCGCGGGTCCGCAGCAGCGCCACCCCCCGGATCAGCTCCGCGAGGAACAGCTCCTGCGGCTGGTCGGAGCGGTCCTCCGGCGGATACATGAACGGCCCTTCGGGCATGATCGACGCGAGGTGGGACGCCAGCTCGGGCACGCCGTCGCCCTTGAGCGCGCTGACCGGGAACACCTCGCTGACCCCGGGCAGGGACGCCGCCTCGACCAGGACGGGCACGATGCCCCGCCCGACCCGGTCCTCCTTGTTGACCGCGCAGATCACGGTTATCTCCGGCCGGGTCGACAGCAGCGCCTGGGCGATGAACCGATCGCCCGGCCCCACCCCCTCCTCGCCGTTGATCACGAGCAGGGCGACGTCGGCGCCGCCGAGCTCGTGCTCGACCCGGTGCTGCATCCGGGTGGTCAGCTCGTCCCGCGGGCGCTGCACGCCGGGCAGGTCGACCAGCACGAGCTGGGTCCCGGCCTCGACGTCGGTGGCGATCCCGCGGATCGCGCGCCTGGTGGTCTGGGGACGGACCGAGGTGATCGCGACCTGGGACCCGACGATCGCGTTGACCAGGGTCGACTTGCCCGCGTTGGGCCGGCCGGCCAGCCCGACGAAGCCGGAACGGGTCGGGCCCGGGCCCGGGCTCATCAGCTCACTCATCGGCGACCGTCATCTTCGGCTCGATGCCGAGCCCGGTGGTGATCCGGTCCTGGAGGTCGAGCATCTCCCCGTCGTCGGTCTCGTGGTCGTAGCCGCACAGGTGGAGCACGCCGTGGATCACGGCCTCGGTCTCGTCGACGCAGTACTCGGGGCAGATCACGACGTCGCCCAGCTCACGCGGCCCGGGGGTCGAGTCGTCCTCGTCGACCGGGAAGGAGAGCACGTCGGTCGGTCGGTCGCGGTCGCGGAACTCCCGGTTCAGCTCCCGGATCCGGTCCTCCGACACGACCTCGACCCCGAGGTGCCCGTCGCTCACGCCGACCGCCTCCAGCGTGGCCCGTACGGCCGGCCGGAACCCGGCCGGCACGTCTTCGAGCTCGAAGCTCACGATGCGTCTTTCGCGGCCGGCCCGTTCTTCGCCGCCTGCTCGCGCTCGGAGTAGGTGCCGTAGGCGGCGACGATCTTCTGGACCAGGCGGTGCCGGACCACGTCCTTCTCGTTGAACCGGACGAAGCGGACGTCCTCGATCCCGCTCAGGATCTCCCGGACCACGACCAGCCCCGACTGCCGGTCGCGCGGCAGGTCGATCTGGGTGACGTCGCCGGTGACGACCATCTTCGAGTTGAACCCGAGCCGGGTGAGGAACATCTTCATCTGCTCCGGCGTGGTGTTCTGGGCCTCGTCGAGGATCACGAAGGCGTCGTTCAGGGTGCGGCCGCGCATGAAGGCGAGCGGGGCGACCTCGATCACGCCGCGGTCGAAGTAGCCGTTGACCCGGTCCGGGTCGAGCATGTCGTAGAGCGCGTCGAACAGCGGGCGCAGGTACGGATCGACCTTGGCCTGGAGGTCCCCCGGCAGGAAGCCGAGGCTCTCCCCCGCCTCGACGGCGGGCCGGGTCAGGATGATCCGCTGGACCTCGCCCTCGATCAGGGCGGCGGCGGCCATCGCCACCGCGAGGAAGGTCTTGCCGGTGCCGGCCGGACCGATCCCGAAGGTGATCGTGTTCTCCCGGATCGAGTCGACGTACAGCTTCTGGGTGACCGTCTTCGGGACTACCCGGGTGTTGCGGTTGTGCCAGACGACGTCGTCGAGCATCTCCGCCGGCCGCCGGGAGGACTGGATCGCGCTGGTCACCGACTCGACCGTGGCCGGCTCGACCTCGTGGCCTCCCTCGATCAGGTCGATCATCT
>JBEBTS010000001.1:0-52091 GCA_040393665.1 Conexibacter woesei | reverse complement strand
GGCGACGCCGCCGGCGATGAGAAGGTCCGAGTCGGAGGTGCCGAGCAGGTCGCCGCAGAGCCCCGAGGCCGAAGAGCGAGGTGACGACGACCGCGATCGCGGTGTCCGCGGTGTCGGTGGCTATCCGGCCGGCGATGGTGATGAGCAGCGCCGCGACGATGATCCCGACCGCGCCGCCGAGCAGGAGCGGCAGCCCGAGCAGCGCCGCCCCGACCAGCCCGGGGAACAGCCCGTGGGCGAGCGACTCGGCGCTGTAGGAGATCTCGTACAGGATCACCCAGCAGCCGACCGCGCCGCTGACCGCGCCCAGGATCGCGATCTCGATCACGGCCCGGAGCGTCGTGCCGTGGGAGAGCGGCTCGGTCAGCCACTCGATCATCGGCGGTCCTCGTGGTCGTGGTGGTGGGCGGGCAGGACGGTCAGTCCGGGCTGCCCCGGGATCTCGACCATGTGGCCGCCGTAGGTCGCCTCCAGGACCGGCTTGCTGAGCGCCACCGCCGGATCCCCGAACGAGACCTGCTTGTGGTTCAGGCAGAGCACCAGGTCCCACCGTTCGGCCTGCTCCACCTCGTGGGTGGCGATCATCACCGTCCGGCCGGAGGCGGCGAGGTCGTCGATCAGCTGCTCCAGCCGCGCCTCGTTCTTGGAGTCGAGCCCGGTGAAGGGCTCGTCGAGCAGCAGCAGCTCCGCGTCCGCGGTCAGGGCGCGGGCGATCAGCACTCGCTGGCGCTGGCCGCCGGAGAGGTCGCCGAACCGGGTCTTGGCCCGATCGGCCAGGTCGACCTCCGCGAGGGCGTCCAGGGCGCGGGCCCGCTCGGCTCGCCCGGGGCGCTTCCACCACGGGAGGCGGGCCAGGGACCCCATCGTCGCCACGTCCAGGGCCGACACCGGGTAGTCGAGTCGGGACCGGTCGGTCTGGGCGACGGTCGCGCTGCTGACTCCGACCTCGAGCCTGCCGGAGAGCGGGCTCAGCTCTCCGAGCAGGGCCCGGAAGAGGGTGGTCTTGCCGCCCCCGTTCGGTCCCAGCAGGCCGACCCGCGATCCGGCCGGGATCGCGAACTCCAGGCCGGACAGGGCCGGCTTGCCGCCGTAGCCGAGGGTGACGTGGTCCGCCGTGACCACCGACGGCTCCTCGGGCCCGGGGCGGTCCCCGGGCCGTTCGGCCTGCCGGTCATCCATCGCCGAGGTCGCAGCCTCTCTTGCCACCGGTCATCCCCTTCACGACGTTGTCGGCATTGGTCTCCATCATCCCGATCCAGGTCTCCCCGTCGGACCCTTCCGGGCCGAGGGTATCGCCATAGAGCGTGTAGTCCGTGCGGGCCCCGGTGTCGCGAGCGATCGCCTCGGCCAGCTTGGGGGAGACGGAGCTCTCGGGGAAGACGGCCTTCACCTGCTCGTCGCGGATGGTCTGCTCGAGGTCGGCCAGGTCCCCGGCGGAAGGTTGGGCCTGGGTGGTCAGGGCCGGGATCACCGTGCCGACGGTCTCGATGCCGAAGCGGTTGGTGAAGTAGCCGAAGGCGTCGTGGTCCGTGACGATCTTCCGCTCGTCCTCGGGAACGGTCTTGACGCAGGCCTTGATCGCGCGCTGCAGTTGGGCCACCTCGGTGCGGTACGCGTCGGCGTTCGCCTTGAAGTGGGCGGCGTCGGCGGGGGCGGCTTCGCTCAGCGCCTCCTCGATCTCTCCGACGGCGGCGGCCACGTTGACCGGGTCGTGCCACCAGTGGGGGTCGACCTCCTCGTCCCCGTGGTCGTGCTCCGCCTCGTGGTCGTGGTCGGCGGCGTCGTGATCGTGCTCCGCGTCGTGGTCGTCGTGACCCTCCTCGTGCCCGTGGACCTCGCCCTCGTGCCCGTGCTCATCCTCGTGCCCGTGCTCGTCCCCGTGCGCGGCTTCGTCCTGGTGGGACTCCTCGCCCTCGTGCTCATGGCCCTCGTGGTCGTGACCACCGTGGAGCTTCACCGGCAGATGGGCGGAGAGGTCGATCACCTCGGCTTCGCTCCCGCTGTCGGCGACGAGCTGGTCGGCCCACTCGTCGAGGTGCCCGCCACTGCGGAAGACCAGACGGGCGTCCGCGACGGACTGGACGTCCGAGGGACGCGGCTCGTACTCATGGGGATCCGTGTTCGGCTGGAGGATGCGGGTCAGCTCGACCCGGTCCCCACCGACCTGCTCGACGAAGTCGGCGACCTGGGTGGTGGTCGCGGCGACCTTCAGCTGCCCCGAGTCGGGGTCGCTTCCGGATCCGCCGCACCCGGCGGCGAAGAGGCCGAGCGCGCCGGCCGTGGCCGCCAGGGCCATCAGCCGGAAGGGACGGAGCCGGCGGGCGAGGGCGGCGAGGGCGAAGACGGCGCCCGCGACCACCGCGATGGTCGCCCCCGGAGGGGCGTTGGTCTTGACCGAGAGCCAGAGGCCCGCCGTGCCCTCCGCCGCCACCAGCAGGACCGAGCCCAGCTGCAGGGTCGAGACCCGGTGCGTGAAGAGGCGGACGGTGGCCGCCGGGATCACCATCAGGGCCGCGACCAGCAGGGCCCCGACCGCGCTCAGCGCCGCGATCACCGTGAAGGCGACGACGGTCATCAGAGCGAGGTCGAACAGGCCCGAGCCCGAGTTCAGGGAGCGGGCCGAGGTCTCGTCGAACCCCTTGGCCAGCCAGCGGTGGGAGAGCAGGCCGACGGCGAGGGCCGAGACGGCCGCCGCCGCGGCGGCCAGCCAGAGGTCAGTGGAGTCGATGGCGAGCAGGGAGCCGAACAGCAGGGTGTCGACGTTGGCGCCCGAGTTGAAGACGTCGCTGGCCAGGATCACGCCCGCGGCCATGCAGGCGACCAGGGTCAGTGCGGTGACGCTGTCGGTGGTGGCCCGGCGTGACCGGGTCAGGAGGGCGGACAGCGCGGTGAACGCGCCCGCCATGCCGAAGGCCCCCGCCGCGGCCGGGAACCCGATGCCGTCCGCGAGCACGAGCCCCGGGAAGGAGGCGGTGCCGATCGCGTGCGAGTAGAAGGCCAGCCCGCGCAGGACGAGCCAGGAGCCGATCAGGCCGGCGGCGATGGCGAGCAGGAATATCTCGATGAGTCCTTCCTGGACGTAGGGAAGGCTGAACGGCTCTAGCAAGGTGGTCTCCGAATCTGAGGTGGACGGGCCGGGGTTTTATATCAGATTGAGAATCAGTCTCACTAAGAGCCGCGAACGGACCTCGATCTGTTAGTAATGAGAATTGATCTCATTTACAACGGGTTGTCACAACAGGAGGATCGAGATGGTCAGAGGTTCATCAGCCGGGGAAGTTCCCGGGAACGGCGTGCTCGGAGGCGACGGGAGGCGGCTTCCCGTCACGGTGCTATCCGGGTTCCTCGGGGCGGGGAAGACGACGCTGCTGGAGCGCATCCTCGCCAACCGCGAGGGGCTGAAGGTGGCCGTGATCGTCAACGACATGAGCGAGGTGAACATCGACGCCGAGCTCCTGCGGTCCGGCGAGGCCTCGATCGACCGGGTCGAGGAGCGGATGGTCGAGATGAGCAACGGCTGCATCTGCTGCACCCTGCGCGAGGACCTGCTGGTCGAGGTGGCGGCCCTGGCCCGCTCCGGCCGATTCGACCACCTGCTGATCGAGTCGACCGGGATCTCCGAGCCGATGCCGGTGGCGGAGACCTTCACCTTTATCGACGAGCAGGGGCGTTCCCTCTCGGACCTGGCGCGCCTCGACACGATGGTGACCGTGGTCGACGCCTCCACCTTCCTCGACGACTGCGGCAGCGTCGAGGACCTGCGCGACCGCGGCGAGGCGCTCTCCCCGGAGGACGATCGGACCATCGTCGACCTGCTGGTCGACCAGGTCGAGTTCGCGAACGTGGTGGTCGTCAACAAGGCCGACCTGGCGAGCTCCTCCCAGCTGGCCCGGATCGAGGGCATCGTCAGCTCGCTCAACCCGGCCGCCAAGGTGGTGCGGGCGGTCCGGGGGGACGTCCCGTTGGGAACGGTCTTCGGCACGGGACTCTTCGACCTGGAGGAGGCCGCCTCGGCGCCCGGGTGGCTGGCGACGCTGAGGGGGGAGGAGATCCCGGAGACCGAGGAGTACGGGATCTCCAGCTTCATGTACTCGAGGCGGCGGCCCTTCCACCCGGCCCGACTCTGGAAGGAGCTGGAGTCGGCCTGGCCGGAGGTGATCCGGGCCAAGGGCTTCTTCTGGGTCGCCTCGCGCCACAACCTGGTCGCGGAGTGGTCCCAGGCCGGACGGGTCCTGAGCGTCGGCCCGGTCGGCCTGTGGTGGGCGGCCCTGGACCAGAGCGAGATCGACCAGAACCGGGAGCTGTTCGAGGAGTCCGCCCGCGACGCCTGGCAGGGCGAGCACGGGGACCGGCGGCAGGAGCTCGCCTTCATCGGGGCCGGCATGGACCGCTCGTCGATCGAGGCCCGGCTCGACGCCTGCCTGCTCACCGACGAGGAGATGGCGCTCGGCCCGCTCGGGTGGCTGGACCTGCCCGACCCGATGCCCCGCTGGGCGCCTGCCGATCCCGATCGAGTCGCCGCTTGACCTCGGCCCATCCCCGGCGCGCCCAACCGCCGCCGGGGATGGGATAGTCCGCGTCCGGTGAGTCGGTTCGAGTTCAATCCGAGGATGTGGTTCCACGGCGCGGTCGTCGCGGTCGCGGTGCTGACCGTGATCGCGGTGGCCCTGCTCTGGCCGGGCGGTGGCGAGGGGTCCGAGCTCGAGTTCGGCAACCGGACCCAGACCGAGCCCGGGACGATCGAGAAGATCGAGCTGACCGACTGCTCGGTGCCGATCGACGACGTCGTCTGCCGCGAGGCGTCGATCCGCATCGAGTCCGGGCCGGAGCAGGGGAACCTGGTCCCGGTCGACGTCACCAGCCGGTCGCAGGACACCGTCTTCGGGGTGGGGGACCGGGTCAAGGTCGCCTCGATGCCGGCTGCCGGGGGCGAGCCGGTCTACTCGATCATCGACTTCGAGCGGAAGCAGCCGCTGATCGTGCTCGCGGTGGCGTTCGCCCTGCTGGTCGTGTTCTTCGGCCGGCTGCGCGGGGCGATGTCGCTGGTCGGGCTCGCGATCAGCCTGGTGATCGTGCTGATGTTCATCATCCCCGCGATCCTCGACCACAAGCCACCGCTGGCGGTCGCGCTGGCCGGTTCGATGGCGGTCATGCTGGTGACCATCTTCCTGGCGCACGGATTCGGGCCGAAGAGCGTCGCGGCGGTGCTGGGCACCACCTTCAGTCTGCTCCTGGTCGGCCTCCTGGCGGTCGTCTTCACCCAGGCCGCGAACCTGACCGGCTTCAGCTCGGAGGAGGCCAGCCTGCTCTCCGTCGGGGACTCCGGCTTGTCGATCAGCGGCCTGGTCGTCGCGGGCATCATCATCGGTGCGCTCGGCGTGCTCGACGACGTCACCATCAGCCAGGCCTCGACCGTGCTCGCCCTCCGGGCGGCGAATCCCCGCCAGAGCGTCGGCCAGCTGTACCGCCGGGCGATCGACGTCGGGCGGGATCACGTCAGCGCGACGGTCAACACCCTCGTCCTCGCCTACGTCGGTTCCTCCCTGCCGGTGCTGCTGATCCTCGGATCCGGTCAGTTCGGCCTCGGCGGGGCGGTGAACATGGAGATCGTGGCCAAGGAGGTGGTGGCGACGCTGGTCGGCTCGATCGGCCTGATCGCCGCGGTGCCGATCACCACGATCCTGGCGGCCCTGCTGGCCCGGACGTTGAGTCGCGGCGAGCTGGCGGAAGCCGCCGCGCACGGCCACCACCACTGAGCCCGGCTCCGAGACCGCCTGGGCGGGTCGGGGGCGGACTGCAGGCGATCCGGCTCGGGAATCAGGTCAGGGCTGGAGCCCGGCGGCGAGGACGCCGCAGGCGAGCAGCACCGCGGTCGCCAGCTTCATGCGGCCGGCGGTGAGCCAGGCGGGCTGATGGACCTTGAGCCAGGCCCGGATCCCGGTCGCCGAAGCGGCGGCGACCACCGTGGCCCCGGTGACGCACTGCATGCACATGGGCCGAGCCTAGCAGCGGCCGAGGCGGCCGGAGCCGGGAGGCGGGACGGCCGGAAGGATCAGCTGTAGCGGTCCCACCGCTTCAGGGCGGTGGTGGGATCGAGGAAGGTGCCGCCCTGGTACCAGCCGGGGCTGCTCCACTCCTCGAAGTGGAGGTGGCAGGCGGAGCTGCGGCCGGTGGTGCCGACCCGGCCGATCACCTGGCCGGTCTTGACCTGGGCACCCACCTTGAGCTTGGAGCGCTGCGGCATATGCATGTAGACGTGGCTCTTGCCGCCGTTGCCCTTGGTGTTGATCACCAGGTAGTTGCCGGCGCCACCCGCCTGGTAGGCGTTGTAATAGACGGTTCCGGCACGGGCCGCCCGGATCGGCAGGCCGCAGCGGGCGAGGATGTCCACGCCCTGATGGCCGCGTCCGGCACCGGGGCTGTCGCCATAGGTATGGGCGCCCTTGACCGGGAAGATGAAGCGGAAGATCTTGAAGCCGAACGGATCGGCGACCGCGGCCGAGGTCTTGGCCCGGGTGCGCTTGGCGCGCGTGCGCTTCTTCTTCAGGTTCTTGGAGAGCGCGGCCTCGGCACCGTCCGGGGTGCGGATCACGAACTTGTAGGTGCCGTTGGGGGCGAGCTTGCCGCCCGTCACCTTGCCGCCCCAGGTGATCGACTGGGACGAGCCGGTCTGGACTCCAGTGCGGAAGAAGCTGCGGACGATCTCGCCCTTGCCGTTGACGACGTCGACCCTCAGGTCGGCCGTGTCGCGGCCGCTGGCGACGATGAAGTTCAGCTTCGGCATCTTCTTGCCGAACTGGAAGGCCTTGGCCGGGGAGGTGGAGGCGTCGGTCACCCGGACCTTGCCGCCGGCGCGCATCGCCGCGCCGATCTCGAGCTTCGCGGGGGAGAGGTTCGACTTGGAGCCGCCGACGCCGATCACCCGGACCTTGCCGGAAGCCGCGCCCGTGGGGACGGTCGCCACGACCTGGGTCGGAGAGACCGAGTCGGGCTTGGCGATGACCCGGCCCTTGGCGGCGGCGAAGCTGACCGTCTCGACCGAGCCGAGCGACTTGCCGGTGATCTGGACGGTGCCGCCGGGCGAGCTGGTGCGGATCTTGGTGCAGCCGGTGAGGCAGATCACGTCGTTGACCTGGGGGACGTCCGGGACCAGCATGCCGCCGGCAGGGCTGCTCATCGCCTTGGAGGTGCCGGCCTCGGTCGAGCCGTCGGCCGTGGCGGGATCCGTCTGGTCCGTGGGCTGCGCGGTGAGCGCGGAGGCCCCGGCCACCGGGATCAAGCAGCAGAAGATGGCCGCGAAAGCGACCAGTGAGAAAGGATTTCGATTGCTCGTTCTCAACGCTCTTTCCAGGCGCCTGCGGAGTTAGCTGGCGGGCTCGCGCTGAAAGAGTTGCGCTACGGAGCAGTGAATGCCTCCGATTCGCCCCTTGGGGAAATTTCTCCCCAGTTGGTTCCTCCGCCCCGACCGGTGGTCCGGCTGGGCTCGGCTATCAATTGCGGCAGTATAGGGAGGGCCGGTGACGGATGTTCGGCGATCGGTGCTCCCAGAGGGGCCGGCAGCCCGGGACGGACCGGGATCGAGGAGCCGGGAGGGCGGGCAAAAGGCGCGCGAGGCACCGGTTCCGTATCATGCCGTGGCCGCGCTTCCGCAGCGACTTGCTGTCAGCGCCATTTTCCCATGAAGACTTTCGTAGCCACTCCCACCAACCGCCAGAGAGACTGGTACATCGTCGACGCCGAGGGTCAGACCCTGGGCCGTCTCGCGACCCAGCTCGCCGACACCTTGCGTGGCAAGCGCAAGCCGGACTACACCCCCCACATCGACACGGGCGACTTCGTCGTCGTGATCAATGCGGAGAAGATCAGGGTCACCGGTAACAAGATGACCCAGAAGACCTACTGGCGCCACAGCGGCTACCCGGGTGGGATCAAGTCGCGGACCCTCACCGAGATGCTCGAGAAGCAGCCCGAGGAAGTCATCCGCAAGGCCGTCAAGGGGATGATGCCGCGCAACAAGCTGGCGCGTCAGCAGCTGCTCAAGCTCAAGGTGCACGCCGGCCCGGAGCACCCCCATCAAGCACAGCAGCCCAAGCCCCTGGAGATCGAGAAGTGAGCGAAGAGAAGAACGAAGAGATTGAGGCCGAGGGCGTGACCCCCGAGGAAGCTCCGGCCGAAGAGGTCGTGACCGAGGAAGTCGCCGTCGAGGCCACCGAGGAAGCCCCGGCTGCGGCCGAAGAGGCTCCGGCCGAGGCCACCGGCGAGATCGAGGTCGAAGCGGCCGCGGAGGAAGCCGCCGAGGAAGTCGTCGCGGCCAAGGAGAAGAAGTCCGACCTGCCGCCCGGCGCCGATCTCGAGCCGATCTCGATCGAGCCCGAGGCCGAGCTCTCCGCCGAGGAGCGCGCCCGTCTCGAGGCCGAAGAGGAAGAGCGCGCCCAGCGTGAGGCCGCGGCCCAGCAGGAAGATGAGGACGACGCGCCGCTGGCCGTCAAGGATCCGGTCACGATCGCCAAGGACGCCCGCTTCATCGCCACCGGCAAGCGCAAGCGCTCCGTGGCCCGCGTGATCGTCCTCGCCGGCGAGGGCAAGATCACCATCAACGATCGTGAGATCGACGAGTACTTCCCGCGCGCCCGTCACCGGACCGTGGTCAACTCGCCGCTCGTCGCCACCGGCTACGAGTCGGCCGTCGACATCCGCATCCGGGTTCACGGCGGCGGCATCTCCGGCCAGGCCGGAGCGGTCCGTCACGGCATCGCCCGGGCGCTGACCGAAGCCGATCCGGAGCTGCGCTCCGAGCTCAAGCGACGTGGGTTCCTGACCCGTGACGCCCGGGCCAAGGAACGCCGCAAGGCCGGCTTCAAGAAGGCCCGTAAGCGGCCGCAGTTCTCGAAGCGCTAGAAAGGCGCCGGGATCCTGGCTGCCCCGGTACGCACTCTCTTCGGCACCGACGGTGTCCGGGGTCGCGTAGGGGAAAAACTGAATGCGGAGCTGGCCCTGGCCATCGGCCGGGCCGGCACCGCCGCGCTCGGGGTCGAACGACCCCGGGTGCTGATCATCCGGGACACCCGCGAGTCCGGGCCGATGCTCGAATCGGCCCTGGCCGCGGGAGTCACCGAGGCCGGCGGCGACGTGTTGCTCGGCGGGATCCTGCCGACCCCGTCGGCGGCGCTGCTCTCACGGAAGTACGGCTTCGACATGGCGGCCGTCGTGTCCGCCTCGCACAACCCGTTCCACGACAACGGGATCAAGCTGTTCGCCGGTGACGGCGGCAAGCTCGACGACGCGACCGAGGCCCGGGTCGAGGCCCTGATCCACGAGCCCCCGGCCCCGGCCGAGCGGCCCGGTCGGATCACCACCCTCGAGGCGGCCGAGCAGGACTACGTGCGCGCCCTGGCCGACCACTTCCGGCTCGACCTCACCGGGCGGCGGATCGCGCTCGACTGCGCCAACGGGGCGACCTACCGGGTCGCCCGCGAGATCTTCACCCGGCTCGGAGCGGAGGTCGAGGTGCTGGCGGACGAGCCCGACGGACGCAACATCAACGCCGGCTGCGGCTCGACCTCGATCGAGGCCCTGGCGGCCCACGTCGGGTCGTCCGAGGCCGCGATCGGCTTCGCCTTCGACGGCGACGGCGACCGCGTGCTGGCCGTCGACGGCGACGGAAAGGTCTTCGACGGGGACGAGATGATCGCCCTGGTCGCGGTCGACCGCCACCGGCGCGGGACGCTCGAAGGCGGGGTCGCGGTCACCGTGATGACCAACTACGGCTTCCACCAGGCGATGGTGGACGCCGGGGTCGAGGTCGAGGTGACCAAGGTCGGGGACCGTTACGTGGTGGCCGCCCTGAAGGAGAAGGGATGGACTCTAGGGGGCGAGCAGTCCGGCCACATCATCTCCGCCGACTACGCGCCGACCGGCGACGGGATCGCGGCCGCGCTTATGACCCTGCAGGCGCTCGACGGACGCGATCTCGCGGGCTCGGGCGTGATGGAGAAGCTGCCCCAGAAGCTGATCAACGTGACCGTGGCCGACCGCGAGGCGATCGCCGGGGCGGAGGCCGTGTGGTCGGCGGTCGAGCGGACCAACGCCGAGCTCGAAGGTCACGGCCGGGTGCTGATCCGGCCCTCCGGGACCGAGCCGATGGTGCGGGTGATGGTCGAGGCGGAGACCGCCGAGGACGCCGACCGGATCTGCGGCGAGCTCGCCGATCTGGTCCGGTCCGAGCTCGGCTGAGCTCGCTTCGCCTGCCCGGCTGAGTAGCCTTTAGCGTTCATGTGCGGAATCATCGGATACGTCGGCGGTCGGCCCTGCGAGGACATCCTCGTGGCGGGGTTGGAGAAGCTCGAATACCGGGGGTATGACTCCGCCGGGGTCGCGATGCTGATCCCGGATGGGGTGGAGAAGGTCCGCGCCGTCGGGAACCTGGCGAAGCTCCGGGACGCCCTCGACGGATCCGACCTGACGGCCGCGGCCGAGCGGCCCACGGCCGACGGCAGCTTCACCGGCATCGCCCACACCCGCTGGGCCACCCACGGCCGCGTGACGGTCGCCAACGCCCACCCGCACTCCGACGAGTCCGGGGACGTCCAGATCGTGCTCAACGGGATCGTGGAGAACCACGCCGACCTGCGGGCCGAGCTCGAGGCGGGGGGATGCGTCTTCAGCTCCGAGACCGACGCCGAGGTGGTCGCCCACCTGATCAGCCGCCACTACGCCGGGGACCTGACCGCCGCCGTCCGCGCCGCCTACGCCGAGCTGCGGGGCCACTACTCGATCGTCGCCCTCCACGCCGACTCTCCCGGGGTGCTGGTCGGCGCCCGCAAGGAGTGCCCGCTGATCGTCGGAGTGGGCGAGGGCGAGCACTTCGTCGCCTCCGCGATCCCCGCCTTCATGGCCGAGACCCGGCGCGTGATGGCGATCGAGAACGGCGAGATCGTCACCGTGACCCCGGACGGGATCACGATCACCACCGCCGAAGGCGACCCGGTCGAACGGGAGGCCGAGGAGGTCACCTGGGACGAGGAGGCGGCCGAGAAGGGCGGCTACGACACCTTCATGATGAAGGAGATCCACGAGCAGCCGGAGGCGATCGCCGAGACGATCCTCGACCGACTGCCGCACGACGACGGCGTGGACCTCTCCGACGTCGACCTCTCCGACGAGTTCCTGGCCGGCCTCAAGCGGATCGTGGTCGTCGCCTGCGGCACCTCGTACCACGCCGGCCTGGTCGGCCGGTACGCGATCGAGCGGTGGGCGCGGGTCCCGGTCGAGATGGACATCGCCTCCGAGTACCGGTACCGCGACCCGGTGATCGGTCCGGGGGACCTGGTCATCGGCATCACCCAGTCGGGCGAGACCGCCGACACCCTGGCGGCGATGCGGCTGGCCCGCGAGGCCGGAGCGACCGTGCTCGCGGTCACCAACATCATGGGCTCGCAGGCGACCCGGGACAGCGACGCCGTGCTCTACACGCGCGCCGGCCTGGAGATCGGCGTGGCCGCGACCAAGACCTACGTCGCCCAGGTGGCGGCCATGTACCTGCTGGCGCTCCGCCTGGCCGAGCTGCGCGGCAGCCTGCCGCCGGAGGAGATCGCGAACCTGGTCGCCGAGCTCAAGGCGATCCCGGACAAGATGGAGCGGACGATCGACTCCGTCTCGGCGAGCGTGCTCAAGGTCGCCGAGCGGCACGCCGACCAGAAGTTCTTCCTGTACCTCGGCCGCCACATCGGCCTCCCGGTCTGCCTCGAGGGCGCGCTCAAGCTGAAGGAGGTCTCCTACATCCCGACCGACGCCTACGCGGCCGGCGAGATGAAGCACGGCCCGATCGCCCTGCTGGACGAGTCGACCCCGGTCGTCTGCGTCGCCACCGACAGCCCGATCCTCGACAAGGTGCTCTCCAACGTCGAGGAGGTCCGGGCCCGCGGGGCCGACACGATCGCGGTCGCGACCGAGGGGTCCGACCGGGTCGAGCGCGTCGCCGACGAGACGATCACCGTGCCGGTCACCGACTGGGTGCTCCAGCCGCTGGTCGCGATCCTGCCGCTACAGCTGCTGGCCTACCACGTCGCCCGCCTGAACGGGCTGAACGTGGATCAGCCCCGCAACCTCGCCAAGACGGTCACGGTCGAGTAGCCCCGAGGCGGCTCGCCCACGGCGGGCGCGGCCCCGGCCGCGGATCGCCGGCCCGCAAGGTATTCGCAAGGGCCGCCGGTAGCATGGCGGCATGTTCAAGCATCCCAAGAGATTCGTGATCCCGTCCCTGGTCACCGCCGCCGTCGCCTCGGTCGCGCTGGCCGCCTGTGGCGGGTCCGACGACTCGTCCTCAACCGCAGAGCTCGCCAAGTACGTCCCGGCTGACGCCCCCGTCTTCATCGAGGGAACCGTCCAGCCGGAGGGTGACCTCGCCGCCGACGTCGACTCGATCACCGAGAAGCTGACCGGCGAGACCCTCGGCGACACGATCAAGCAGGCGATCGCCTCGTCCAACGAGTCCGACATCGACTTCGAGGCCGACGTCAAGCCGTGGCTCGGCGAGTCAGCCGGCCTGTTCACCACCTTCGATCTGGGCAGCCTCTCGTCCGGGTCGCTCACCGAGGCCGCGATGACGGCGGCCGTCGACTCGAAGAGCGGCGCCGTGACCGCGCTCGCGAAGGATGAGCAGCCCTTCGGCCTGGTCGCCCAGACCACCGACGTCGACGCGGCCGAGGCCTTCATCGACAAGGTCTCGAAGGAGGATGGCGGCGCCACCGACGGCGAGTACGAAGGCTTCTCGTACAAGGTCAGCAAGGACGACGACTCCGTGGTCGGCATCGTCGACGACAACGTCGTGGCCTCGTCCGACGAGGACGTGTTCAAGGCGATGGTCGACGCGTCGAAGGGCGACTCCCTCGACGGCACCGACGCCTTCTCCTCGGTGGCCGACAAGGCCGCCGACGACAGCCTGCTCAACGTGTACCTGTCCAACGACGCGCTCACCTCGACGGGAGTCGAGGGCGGATACGACCTCGGCGGCTTCTACAAGGCGCTGGGCCTGGACCTCGAGGGCACGGGCATGATCATCAGCCTGGTCCCGGACGAGGACGAGATCTCGATCCGCGGCGTCAACGGGGGCAGCTCCGAGCTGGAGAGCGGCGACCCGTCGGAGCTGATCAAGACCTTCCCGGCCAACACCGTCTTCGCCACCGGCAGCGGTGACGTCGGCGCGAACGCCACCAAGGTGATGGAGGCCCTGAACAAGGAGGGGATCAAGGGGGTCCTCAAGCCCGGTGAGCTGGACAAGTTCCTCGACCAGATCTCCCAGCAGGGCATCGACGTGCGGTCCCTGATCGAGAACCTGGAGACCGTCGGCCTGTTCGTCAGCGGCGACTCGGTGAAGAGCCTCGGCGGCGCCCTGGTCGCCACCAGCTCCGACATCAAGCCGATCGAGAGCTCGCTCAAGGCGTTCTCCTCGCTGATGGCGCTCGCCGACGACGCGGACGTGAAGCCGCTGGGCGGCGGGATGACCGGCTTCCGGGTCTCCACCGACCAGCTGCCGGGCCGTCCGATCGTGATCGCCGTGGGCAAGGACCGCCTGGTCATCGCCGTCGGCATGCCGGCCGCCCGTCAGGCCCTCAAGCAGAGCGGCACGCCGCTCTCGGCCTCCCCGGCGTTCCAGGCCGCGGACGAGTCCATCCCGGGCGACGGGATCGACATGTTCGGCGATCCGACGGCACTGGCCGACCTGATCTCCGGCGTCGCCGGCGGCGACCCGAGCGCGAGCAAGGCGACCGAGATCCTCGGCAAGTTCGAGTACCTCGCCTCCGGATCGGGCGAGGAGGACAACTCGTTCGAGCTCAACCTCGGCCTGAAGGACTGACCCGGTGACCGCCGGGGTGGGGATGGACCTGATCGAGATCGCTCGGATCGAGCGTGCCCTCGATCGCCATCCCCGCCTCGCGGACCGGCTCTTCACCGCGGCCGAGCAGGAGTACGCCTCCGGCCGCGCCCGGCCCGGGCAGCATCTCGCGGCCCGGTTCGCCGCGAAGGAGGCGGTGGTCAAGGCGCTGGCGCTCGGCCCCGGCACCGACCTGCGGGAGATCGAGGTGATCCCCGGAGCGCCGCCCGGGATCCGCATGCACGGCGACGTGGCGGCGGGCTCGCCGGGCGTCGAGATCCACCTCAGCCTGACCCACTCCCGGGAGATGGCGGGGGCGGTCGCGGTGGCGGAGGCCGCCTGAGATGAGGCCGGACTGGCTCGACCCGGTGTTCGACGCGTCCGGGATGGCCGCCGCCGACCGGTGGGCGATCGAGGTCGCCGGGGTGCCCTCGCTGACCCTGATGGAGTCGGCCGGCCGCAGCCTGGCCGAGGCGGCTTCGCGGATGGCGGGGCAGGGCTCGGTCGCGATCCTCTGTGGCAAGGGGAACAACGGGGGAGACGCCCTGGTCGCGGCCCGTCACCTGCTCGAGGCCGGCCATCCGGTCCGGGTCTTCCTGCTGTGGCCCGGCGACGAGCTGAGCCCGGACTCGCGGGCGAACCTGGATCGGCTGCCCGCGGGAACGGTGGCCGAGCTGGATGGGTCGCCCGGCGCCGAGCTGCTCGACGGGTTCGCGCTCGTGATCGACGCGCTGCTCGGCACCGGTTTCTCCGGCGAGCCCCGGGATCCGGTCGCCGCGGCGATCCGCGCGATCAACCACTCTCCCTGCCCGGTGTTGGCTTGCGACCTCCCGTCCGGGGTCGACGGCTCGACCGGGCAGGCTGGCCTCTCGGTGCGGGCGGACGCCACCGTCACCTTCCACGGCTTGAAGCTGGGGCACCTGATCGCTCCCGGCAAGGGGCGATGCGGCCCGGTCGAGGTCGTCGACATCGGCATCCCGGACGGCGCGCCGCAGGCCGAGGTCGGCGCGCTGGGGCCGGCGGTGCTCGAGCTGCTGCCCCGGCGCGGCCCCGGGTCCAACAAGTTCACCTCCGGCCGGGTCTCGGTGGTCGGCGGCTCCGCCGGCCTGACCGGCGCGGTCTGCCTGGCGGCGGAGGCGGCGATCCGCTCCGGTGCCGGCTACGCCACCGCCGCCGTGCCGGGCGGGCTCGAGCCGATCTTCGAGGTCAAGCTGACCGAGGTCATGACCGCCGGGGTCGGCGGCGACGCCCGCGAGCTTTCGCCCGACGCCGTCGGGGCCATCCTCGACCACTGCCGGGGCGCCGACGCGGCGATCCTCGGGTCGGGTCTCGGCCGGGGCGCGCGGCGAGGCGAGCTGGTCGCGGCGCTGACCCTGGGGATCGGGGCGCCTCTGGTCGTGGACGCCGACGGCCTGAGCGCGACCGGCACCTCGCTGGAGCCGATCCGGTCCCGCACCGCGGCGACCGTGCTCACCCCGCACCCGGGCGAGATGGGCCGGCTGCTCGGTCTGCGCTCGGCCCAGGTCGAGGCCCGCCGCCTCGACTCCGCCCGGGAGCTCGCCCGCGACACCGGGGCGATCGTCGTGCTCAAGGGCGACGACACGATCGTCACCGACGGCGAGCGGGTCGCCGTCAACCGCCTGCCGGCCCCCGGCCTGGCCACCGCCGGCACCGGCGACGTGCTCTCCGGCGTGCTCGCGGCAATGCTCGCCCGGCGGGTCGATCCGTTCACCGCCGCCTGCGCCGCCGTCTACGGACACGCCCGGGCCGGGGTGATGGCGGCGGCCCGGATCGGCACCGCGGACGGGGTGATCGCCTCCGACGTGATCTCGGCCCTGCCGCGGGCGTTGGTCCCGGGCGACCGCGAGGTCGGGTAATCTCGCGGATCATGTCGACCGTCGCCGAAATCATGGATCGTGAACCCGCCTCCGTCTCGCCTGACGACGGGATCAAACAGGTGATCGACGTGATGCAGACCCACGACCTGCCCGGCGTCCCCGTGGTCGACGAGGTCCACAAGGTGATCGGCATCATCACCGACTCCGACCTGGTCATCTCCGACGAGAAGTCGGACTTCCACCTGCCGCACTACGTGAACATCATGGGCGGGGTCGTGTTCCTCGAGTCGACCAAGCACTTCGAGGAGCGGGCGAAGAAGGCCTTCGCCGCCACCGCGTCCGACATGATGACCGCCGACCCGATCACCGTCTCCCCGGACGATCCGGTCGAGCGTGCCGGCAAGCTGATCTCGGACTCCACGCACAACCGCCTTCCCGTCGTCGACGACGAGGGCCGACTGGTGGGCGTCGTCACCCGGGTCGACGTCCTGGCGGCCCTCACCGGGGCCTGATGTACGAACGGGCCGAAGCCCGGATAGATCTCGAGGCACTGAGCCACAACTGCCGTGAGCTCAAGTCACGGCTCGCGCCCGGGGTGGAGCTCTGCCCCGTGCTCAAGGCCGACGGCTACGGCCACGGCGCCCTGCACTGCGTGACCACGGTCGCCCGGTCCGGGGCGGACCGGATCGCGGTCGCGACCGCCCGCGAGGGCGTGCAGGTCAGGTCGATCCTGCCGGAGATCCCGCTGCTGGTGCTCGGGGCGCTGGCGCCGGGGGAGATCGAGATGGCGGTCTCGGCCCGCACCGACGTGGCCGCCTGGGACCCGGCCTTCATCGTCTCCCTGGCGACCCAGGCCGCGGCGATCGAGGGCCAGATCGGGGTCCACGTCAAGTACGACACCGGCATGGGCCGCCTCGGCTCGGCCGACCCGGAGCAGGTCCTCGAGATGGCCCGGTCGGTCCAGGCCAACCCGAACCTCCGGCTGGAGGCGATCTGGACCCACTTCGCCACCGCCGACGAGGCCGACACCTCCTTCCGCGACCTCCAGCGGGACCGGCTCGCCGCCCTGGGCGAGCGAGCCCGGGAGGAGTTCCCCGGGATCCGGCTCCACGCGGCGAACTCGGCCGCGATGATCGCCGATCCGGGCACCCACTTCGACCTGGTGCGGCCCGGGGTCGCGATCTACGGCATGGACCCGTTCGGCCACGATCCCGCCGACCACGGGCTCCGGCCGGTGCTCTCCTTCCACTCCTACGTCGCCTCGGTCAAGCCCTTCCGGCCGGGCATGAGCGCCGGCTACGGCCGGACCTGGACCGCCGACGCCCCGACCCGCGTCGCGACCATCCCGGTCGGCTACGGCGACGGCGTGCGGCGGGCCCTCTCGAACCGGGGCGAGGTCCTGATCAACGGGAACCGCTACCCGATGGTCGGCACCGTCTCGATGGACAACATCGCGGTCGACGTGGGGCCGAGCGACCCGGTCCAGGTCGGCGACGAGGTCTCCCTGATCGGGGCCCAGGGCGGGGCCGAGATCCGGACCGAGGAGATCGCCGGCTGGCTCGACACGATCAACTACGAGGTCACCTGCGGACTCTCGCCCCGGGTCCCGCGGATCGGCGTGAATGAACCTGACTGAGGTCGCCGCGCGGACCCTTGCCACGGCGCCGGTCTCCCGGCTGCGCGAGATCCTCGGCGACACCCCGGCCTGGGTGGTGGGCGGCACCGTCCGCGACATCGCGCTCGGGCGCGAGGTGGGGGACCTCGACCTGGCGGTTGCGGGCTCCCCGAAGGAGCCGGCGCGACGGATCGCCAAGGCCCTCGACGGGGTCGCCTTCGAGCTGTCGGAGGAGTTCCCGGCGTGGCGGGCGCGCGGCCGCGAGGGCGAGTGGCAGGTGGACGTGGCCCAGCTCCGCGGCGGCAGCCTGGAGGAGGACCTGCGCCTGCGGGACTTCACCCTCGGCGCGGTCGCGGTCGACCTGGTGAGCGGGGAAGGCGCCGATCCCGGCGACGGCCTGGCCGACCTCGAGGCCGGGGTGCTCCGCGCCTGCTCGGAGCGCTCCTTCGTCGACGACCCCCTGCGGCTGATGCGGGCCGCCCGGCTCGTCGCCCAGTTCGGCTGGTCCCTGGACGAGGAGACCGCGGCCCTGGCCCGGGCGGAGGCCCCTCGCGGGGCGGAGCCCGCCGGCGAGCGGATCCTGGCCGAGCTCTGCCTGCTCACGGCCAGCCGCGACCCGGTCTCCGGGTTCGCCTGCATGGACGCGATCGGCCTGTTCGACTCGGTGCTGCCGGAGATCGGCGCCCTGCACGGCGTGGTCCAGGGCCCGAACCACCACCTCGACGTCTACGGGCACACGATCGAGGTGCTCGAAGGCGTGCTGCGGATCGAGTCGGAGCTCGACCGCTTCGTCGGCGAGCGGGCGGGGGAGACCGCCGAGTACCTGGCCGAGCCGCTGGCCGACGGGATCAGCCGCAGCACCGGCCTGCGCCTGGCCGCCCTGTTCCACGACTGCGCCAAGCCGCCCACCCGCAAGGAGGAGGACGGCTTCGTCTCCTTCCGCGGCCACGACCGTCTGGGCGCGGAGATGATCGGCCGCGTCTTCAGCGGGCGGCTCAAGTCCAGCCGGAAGCTCCGGGACTACGTCGCGGCGCTGACCCGGGACCACCTGGTCCTCGGGTTCATGGTCGCCGACCGGCCGTTGAGCCGACGGCAGGTCTACTCGTACCTGGATCGGACCGACCCGCACTCGGTCGACGTGACCCTGCTCACGGTCGCCGACCGGCTGGCCGCCCGCGGTACCGCGTCGATCGCGGGAAGCGAGATGGTCGCCGGCCACCTGGAGCTCGCCCGGGAGATGGTCGGGCACGGCCTGGACTGGCACCGCGACGGGCCGCCGGCAGCTCTGATCGGGGGCGGCGAGCTGGCCCGGGAGCTCGGGATCGAGCCGGGCCCGAAGCTGGGGGAGCTGCTCGGTGAGCTCTCCGCCGCCCGGTACGCCGGTGAGGTCGAGACTGCGGGGGAAGCCGTGGAGCACGCGCGACGCTTCCTCGGATCGGGATGAATGGAGTCCACCGCCGCCACACCTTCGGGACATTCCGGCCACGGGCTCTAGTAGCCTCAGTCGCGAATGGCCAAAGAAGAAAAGATCGAGATGGAGGGCGAGATCACCGAAGCCCTCCCGAATACCATGTTTCGCGTCAAGCTCGACAACGACCACGAGGTGCTCGGGCACATCTCCGGAAAGATGCGTCGTCACTACATCCGCATCCTTCCCGGCGACCGGGTCAAGATCGAGCTTTCCCCCTACGACCTCACCCGCGGTCGCATCACCTACCGCTACAAGTAGGCGGCGGCAGCGCAACCGGGGGCTCGCCCCCGGTTTCATACCCCTGATGCCCCTCACTTCCCCCTCATACCCGTCTTCGTTCCTCGCCGGTCTGGTGACCGCGACCATCGGGCTGTTCGTGGCCGCCCTGCTGCTCGCGGCCGCCGCGCCCGCCGACGCCGCCTCGGTCCGCCGGGTCGAGCTCGGCCGCGAGAACGTCGAGCGCCTGACCCCGAACTGCGGCCGGAACTTCAGCCGCGACTGCGTGGCCGAGGGCAAGGTCACGATCTTCCAGTCGAAGAGCAAGGGCATCCCGGGCCGCACCACCGAGGTGCCGTGGGCCGGCAAGCTCGTCTCCTGGTCGATCTCGCTGGCTGAGGTGACCCGCACCAAGGTCACCGTGGACGGGGAGGACTACGGCGCGCAGAAGCCGTTCTTCGACGGCGTCTTCGGCGCCCCGGCCACGGCCCGGATCGCGGTGCTGAAGCAGGTCGAGAAGAAGAGCAAGGGCGCGCCCAAGTACAAGATGGTGCGCCAGAGCCCGGTCCAGGTGCTGAACCAGTACTTCGGGACCACCGTCACCTTCGCCCTGGACCGCCCGCTCAACGTGATCAAGGGCCAGATCATCGCCCTGACCGTGCCCACCTGGGCCCCGGCGCTGTGGAAGCCCCGGGCCTGCAACGCGGTCGACGACTCGGTGCTGGACCCGGACGCCTGCGACGCGTTGCTCAAGCGGTACAGCTCCCGGGCCAGCCGCACCCCGCGGGGCAAGGACAAGTGCACGCTCCGTCAGGACCGCGAGACCTTCGAGCCGAACGAGGCGCTGGCCAAGTCCCGCCCCCAGACCGGCGTCAACTCGGTCCGGCGATACGGGTGCTACTACGCCCCGCAGGTCATGCTCTACTCGGCCACGATCGTCGGCAAGAGCTAGGCCCGCCGGCCGGGGAGGGCCCCGGAAGGCAACCCGCCGGAACCGATGGCCTCCGGCGTCGGCGGAACCGGCGTTCCCGGGGCCGGGGCCGCCTCCGGGGCATGCCGGGAGGTTCGTTGCGGCCGGCTGAACCCGCAACGGTGCGGGTTTTCTCGTGTTATTCAGGGCAATGAGGTATCTGAACGGCATGATTCTCCCACGCCCTGACTCGCGACAGAATGGAAGGACGAAGCTCGCCACCGCGGTGGCCTCGCTCGTTCTCGCCGCCATGCTCGCCTGCCTTGTCGTCGGCCAGGACGAGGCCCAGGCCAAGTCCGGGAAGCGGACCGTGCTCGGCAAGAGCAAGCAACGGCACGAGCCGAACTGCGGCCTGAAGGCGGCCGGTCGGGACTGCTCGGCCGAGGGCAAGGTGACCGCGTTCCAGGCGCTCCAGAAGGGGACCCGCGGCCGCTCCTCCGTGGTGCCCTACAAGAAGGGCAAGATCGTCTCCTGGTCGATCGCGCTCTCGAAGCCGACGCGGAAGCAGACCGAGGCGGCCGGCAACGCCCAGACCCCGTTCTTCAACCAGCTGTTCGGCTCGCCGGCGACCGCCCGGATCTCGGTGCTGCGCCGGGTCGAGAAGAAGAAGAGCGGGCCGCCGCGCTACAAGATGGTCCGGCAGAGCCCGACCCAGGTGCTCAACCCCTACTTCGGCCGGACCGTCCACTTCGCGCTGGCGAAGCCGCTCAACGTGATCAAGGGCCAGGTGGTCGCCCTCACCATCCCGACCTGGGCCCCGGCCTTCTGGACGCCCCGGGCGTGCAGCGCCTCACCGCAGGGCGGGCTGGTCAACCCGGCCGGATGCGCTCGCGCCAAGCGGGTCAACACCTACCGGGCCAGCCGGGCGCCGGGCCAGTGCACCCTCGGCTACAACCCGACCACCAAGGCGCGCAACGAGGCGCTCCAGAAGACCCGTCCCCAGCAGAAGGTGAACTCGGTCAAGCGGTACGGCTGCTACTACGACGGCAGCCGTCTGCTCTACACCGCGACCGTGGTCGCGAAGTAGCGGCGGAATCGAGCGCCGGGCCCGTCATCGCGTCTGCCGCGTGAATGACGGACCCGCGCGCTGAGGATCAGGCCGCGGGCAGGCCGCAGAACTCGCAGGTGGCGAGGTCGCGGGGGGTGAGCTGCTCGCACCGGCGGCAGGACCGGAGGTTGATCGGGGTCCGCGGCAGGCGGGAGGCGCCGTCCTGGCCGGTCGGCAGCACGACGGCCACCGGCTCGAGCTCCTCGCCGGTGTCGGCGTCGCGGTAGACGACGCCTTCCTTGGCGACGGCGAAGGCCTCACGCCCGGAGGCGGCTGCCCGGAGACGGAAGATCTGCTCGGTGCTGGCTTCAGAGTTCATTGAGCGGGAGAATATCCGGAAATGAAGATCCTCATATTCCACGGCTACCTGCTTCGCGGGACCGGCAGCAACATCTACAACGCCAACCTCGCCCAGGCACTGGCCGGCATGGGACACGAGGTGCACCTGCTCTGTCAGGAGCGCGAGGCGGAGGGCATCGAGTGGGTGAACGCGGTCGGGACCTGGCCGGGCGGGCGGCTCGAGGTCGAGCAGCTCCGGCCGGCCGGAGCGTCGGGCGGCACGGTCACCGTCTACCGCCCCGGCATCGGCCGTCTGCTGCCGGTCTACGTCGAGGATCCCTACGAGGGCTTCGAGGCCCGGGCCTTCCCCCGGCTGAGCGACGCCGAGATCGAGAACTACATCGCGGTCAACGTCGAGGCGGTGCGGGACGTGCTGCGCGCCACCGGCGGGGTGGACGCCGCCCTCGCCAACCACCTGATCATGGGGCCGGTGATCTTCGCGAGGGCCGGGGTCAGGCCGTACGCGGTCAAGAACCACGGATCCGACCTGGAGTACACGATCAAGCCGAACCCGCGGTTCCTGCCCTGGGTCGAGGAGGGCCTCGCGCCGGCGGCCTCGGTCCTGGTCGGCTCCTGGCACACCGCCGCCTCGCTCTGGGAGGCGGTGCCCGACCTGCCGCTCGCCGAGAAGACCGGGCTCGGGCCTCCCGGCGTGGACCCGGAGGAGTTCGCCCCGGTCGCGCCCGAGCTGCGCCCCGCGCGTCTGCTGGCCGAGGCCGAGCGGATCGCCGCCGCGCCCCCGGTCGGATCCTTCGGCCGCGACGAGGATCTGGCGGTCGAGGCGCTGCGGGCCTTCGCTGCCGCCGACGGCCCGCGGGTGGTCTTCGTCGGCAAGCTGATCGTCTCCAAGGGGGTCGACCTGCTGGTCGCCGCCTGGCCGCTGATCCACCGGGACAGCCCCGGCGCCCGTCTCCTGATCGCCGGGTTCGGGGCCTACGAGCTGGGCCTGAGGGCCCTGGTGACCGCGCTCGACGACGGTGACCTCGAGACCGCCCTGGGCATCGCGGAGGAGGGGAGGGGCCTCGAAGGGGGCGATCCCGCGCCGCTCGAGTACCTGCGGTCCTTCCTGCTCGATCCGCCGGCCGGTTACGCGGAGGCGGCCCGCGCCGCGGCGGGCACGATCTCCTTCGCCGGCCGGCTGGAGCACGCCGAGGTCGCGGCCACCGTCCCCTGCGCCGACGCCATGGTCGTGCCCAGCACCTTCCCCGAGGCGTTCGGCATGGTCGCGGCCGAGGCGGCCGCCTCGGGGGCCCTGCCGGTCTGCGCCGACCACTCCGGCCTGGCCGAGGTCGCCGGGAGGCTCGACGAGGAGGTTCCGGCGGTCCGGGGCCTGACCGGATTCGAGCGAGGCCCCGGCGCGGTCGCGGGAATCGCCTCGAAGGTGAGCCGGTGGCTGGCCCTGGATCCCGGCCAGCGGGCCGAGATCGGCCGGAACATCGCCGACTGCGCGGATCGGAATTGGAGTTGGCGGGGTGTCGCGGAGGACGTGATTTCCGCGTCAGCAGGCGAAATCCGGGAGGTGAAGCAGCCTTGAACCCGGGCCGCAAAGCTTTCGCCCACGGCTTCATTAGAATGATGGCCGTCCGATGACTCGTCTTCCGATTTTGAAACTCGTCCTGGCCACCCTTGCGTTCGGCGCGGTTCAATCCGTCGTGCTGCTGCAATTCGACTGGTTCGGTGATGCGGCCTCGACCGCTGCCGGCCCGATCGACACGTTGATGGACGTAACCATCGTGGTCTCCTCGTTCATCTTCGCCCTGGTCTGCGTCTTCCTCGGCTACGCCCTGATCAAGTGGCGCGCCAAGCCGGGAGACGAGAGCGACGGCCTGCCGATCCACGGCAACACCAAGCTCGAGATCTGGTGGACCCTCATCCCGGTCCTGATCGTGGTCGCCCTGGCCGGTTACAGCTGGGCCGTGCTCGACGACATCGAGAAGAAGGACAGCAACGCGATCACGGTCGACGTCTACTCCCAGCAGTTCGCCTGGACCTTCGGTTACCCGGAGAGCGGCAACAAGTGGGCGGAGGGCGAGCTTCACGTGCCGGTCAACCGGCAGATCGACTTCAAGCTTCACGCGCAGGACGTGATCCACTCCTTCTGGGTGCCCGAGTGGCGCATCAAGAAGGACAACGTCCCCGGCATCACCACGAACGCGCTCGTCACCCCGGACCGGGAGGGAACCTTCCAGCTGGTGTGCGCCGAGCTCTGCGGAATCGGTCACACGACGATGCAGGCCAAGGTCGTGGTCGAGTCGGAAGAGAAGTACAACCAGTGGGTCAACAACCTTAAGTCGGAAGTACCGGCTTTCCTGATGTCCGCCGATCAGGCACTCGAGGTGCAGAAGCGGGCCGAGGAGCGCGCCGGAGGTATTCAGGGAAGTGGTGTTGAGGAAGAAGGGTCCGGCAACCATGCCGACTGACGCCCGGTTCCGATTCGAAATTACGGAGGTCAAGTAAGACATGGCAATGGCACTCAGACAGCCCGGTTGGTACCGAGGCCTGTTCGGCTTGTTGCTCGGCGCCGGCTTCGGTTTCGGGCTCGTCATCGCGCTCCGTGCGCTCTCCGGGCTCGAGCTCTTCCAGACGGAGCAGACCGGTTACCCGCACGTCGTCGTCCCGCTGATCACCGCCCCGTTCGGCTTCCTCTTCGGCTTCGGCGCCTTTGACTACTGGTTCCGTTGGGCCGCCGGCAAGCCGACGATCCCCGAGGACCACTCGGATCACGGCGCGACCCGCTGGCAGGACTACTTCAAGTTCAACACCGATCACAAGGTGATCGGCATCCAGTACATCGTCGTCACCCTGTTCTTCTTCCTGATCGGCGGGCTGCTCGCCCTGCTGATCCGGGCCGAGCTGGCACAGCCCGGTTCGCAGGTGGTCGCGGCCAGCACCTTCAACGGGCTGTTCTCGACCCACGCCACGGTGATGATCTTCCTGTTCATCATCCCGATCTTCGCCGGGCTTGCCAACTACGTGGTGCCGCTGATGCTCGGCGCGCCCGACATGGCGTTCCCACGCCTCAACGCGCTCAGCTTCTGGCTGCTGCCGATCGCCGGCATCATCTTCCTCGGGTCGTTCCTCGCCCCGGGCGGCGCCTTCGACGCCGGCTGGACCGGCTACGCGCCATTGGCCGGAGGGGCACCTCTGGGCCAGACGTTCTTCAACATCGGCGTGCAGTTCGCCGGAGCGTCGTCGATCGCGGCCGCGCTCAACTTCCTGGTCACGATCATCACCATGCGGGCCCCGGGCATGAACCTGTGGCGGATGCCGCTGATGGTCTGGGCCCAGCTGGCGACCTCGCTGCTGGTCGTCGGCGCGACCCCGTTCGTCGCGGGCGCCCAGTTCATGACCCTGTTCGACCGTGTGCTGGGGATGAACTTCTTCAACTTCCTCCAGGGCGGCGACGTCATCTCGTACCAGCACATCTTCTGGTTCTACTCGCACCCCGCGGTGTACATCATGATGTTGCCCGGGTTCGGGATCATCTCGGAGATCATCTCGACGCACTCGCGCAAGCCGGTCTTCGGCTACCGCCTGATGGCGCTCGCGCTGATCGGCATCGTCGTGCTCAGCTACTCGGTCTGGGCCCACCACATGTTCGTCTCGGGCATGTTCAGCTGGCTCCGGGTGCCGATCATGATCAGCACCATGTTGATCGCGGTGCCAACGGGGATCAAGGTCTTCTCCTGGTTGGGAACCTTGTTCTACGGCAAGATCCACACCTATTCGACCGCGATGTTGTTCGCCTTGGCGTTCATCGTCACGTTCACCATCGGCGGGATCTCGGGCGTCATGCTCGGCATGATCCCGATCGACATCCACGTGTCGGACACCTACTTCATCGTCGCCCACATCCACTTCGTGCTGTTCGGCGGATCGGTCTTCACGATCTTCGCCGGGCTGTACCACTGGTTCCCGAAGATCACCGGCCGCATGTACGACGAGCGGCTCGGACGGATCCACCTCTGGGGCACCGTGATCGGTACCTGGATGGCCTTCGTGCCGATGCACTGGGTCGGGATGGACGGCATGCCGCGACGGGTGGCCGACTACGCCTCCCAGTACGGCGACTGGAACCTGGTCGTCTCGATCTCCGCCTTCTTCCTGGGCGCGGTCCAGCTGGTCTTCCTCTACAACATGATCGTCAGCTGGCGGTTCGGCCCGAAGGCCGGCAACAACCCCTGGCGGGCGAACTCGATCGAGTGGCTGGTGTCGTCGCCGCCCCCGATCTACAACTTCGACGAGATCCCGCGCGTCGTCGGCGGACCGTACGAGTACGGCACCCCCGGCGCCCGTCACGCCATCATGGCCGGTGACGAGGAAGGCGCCACCGTGCCCGAGCCCAAGCCGACCACGGTGGCGGCGTCCTGATGGCCCAGCCGCTGCTGATATTCCTCAACGAGGTCGCCGGCGGCCGTCTCCTGCTGGAGGCGGTCCGGGAGAAGGCGGCGGACGCGTCCTACGTGGTCGTGGCCGCCCCGCAGAACCAGCCGCAGGCCGGTCAGCTGTTCGACCCCGCGGAGGCCCGCGAGGCAGCCCGCGCCCGGGTCGACGTGACCCTGGCCGTGCTCGACGAGTTCGGCATCGAGGCGGTGGGCGAGGTGCTCGACCCGCAGTCCGACATGGCGCTCGGCGACGCGATCCGGAGCCACCGGCCCAGCGAGGTCCTGCTCTCCTGCCTGTACGACACGCGGTTCGGGTTCACCCTCCGCGACCTGCTCGAGTGGGCCAAGCTGACCTTCGAGCCGGAGACCAAGATCACCCACATCCCGGTTCGGATCGAGGAGGACTCGATCCGGTTCGACGTGACCCACACCCTGGTCGTCGCCAACCGGACCCTGGAGAGCGAGGACCTGCGTGAGCGCCTGCTGAACCTCGGCAAGGAGCGCCCGCACCGGTTCACGATCGTCTCGCCGACGGTCGACGCGGTCTCCGAGAACACCCTTTCCCGGAACCTCGCGGCGCTGCTGGCGGAGCTCTACCGAGCCGGCTTCGACGCGACCGGTCAGCCGATGAGCCCCGACGCCTTCGGCGCCGTCAAGAACGCGATCGCGCACTACCGGGTCGACGACATCCTGATCTCGACCCTCGCGGCCGAGGAATCGCAGTGGCTGCAGGACGATCTGGTGGGCCGGGTCCGGGAGATCACCGACAAGCCGGTCACTCACCACGAGACCGGCCGCCTGCCGGAAGCGGTGGCCGCGGCCGTCGCGCAGGGCGAGGCCGGATCGGACGAGAGCTCCAACGCGGAAAGCAACGAGGCATAGAGATGGAAAGCGCAAGTATCGCCGCCAGCCCCGGTCACGTCGATGACCATCACCACCACGGTCCTCCGGAGGCTCACCAGAGCTCGCGGATCGACCCGACGGTGCTCGGCATCCTGCTGTTCATCCTGTCGGAGATCATGCTGTTCGGCGCGTTCTTCGCGGCGTACTTCTTCCTCCGCGTCGTGGTCGACCCGGTGGCCTGGCCGCCGCAGGGGATTCACCTCCCGGTCCTGATCGCCGGCATCAACACCGCGGTCCTGGTCTCCTCGAGCTTCACGATCCATTACGCCCTCGAGGCGATCAAGCGGGGCAACCACGCCGGCCTCAAGCTCGGCCTGACCCTGACCTGGCTGCTCGGTGCGACGTTCCTCTTCATCCAGATCAACGAGTACATCCACATCGGGTTCACTCCCCGTGACGGTGCCTTCGGCTCGATCTTCTTCAGCCTCACCGGCCTGCACGGAGCCCACGTCTTCGTCGGCCTGCTGCTGATCACCTTCGCCACGATCCGCGCCTACCGCGGCCACTTCGGCCCGGAGCAGAAGAACCACCTCGGCGTCGAGGTGCCCAGCATCTACTGGCACTTCGTCGACATCATGTGGATCATCGTGTTCCTGGCGATCTACATCATCTGATCCAGGGCGCACCATGAGTGGGCCTGTAGAAAAGAACCCGAGTCCCCGCAAGGGGCTCGGGTCTTTGCTTGTAGGGAACCCTTTTCAGGACGAGAGCGTCGCCTTCAAGTGGCTGATCCTGATGCTGGCCGCGGCGGTGACCGTGGCGCTCGTGGCGAAGCTGATCTCCCCGGCCGCCGCGGTGGTGTGGGGGATCCTGATCCTGATCGCGGTCGCGATCGTGGGGGTCCGGGTGGTCATCTACCTGCTGGGCTCCCCGGACGACGACGATCCCGAGGAGTGACGCCGGCCGGCCGGTCGGCGCGCGGGTGACAGCCGCCCGCGAGCCGGAAGCCCTGGGAGCCCGCAGAGCGAGCGCGCCCCTCGCGGGTCAGTCCCGGGCCCAGTAGGTCTTGAGAAGCGTCTCCTCGACCTTCCAGAGGGTTCTCTCGCCGCCCTGGAAGCGGTGGATGTCTCCCGGTCCGACCGTGATCGTCTCGCCGGTGTCGAACTCGATCACGGCCCGGCCGGTGATCACGAGGAAGGTCTCACGGGCCTCGACGTCGCGGAAGGTCCCCGGCTCGCAGCGCCAGAAGCCGACCTCCTCGGTCGCGTCATCGCTCTCGGCCAGGGTGAGGCTGGAGGTCCGGGGATCGCCGGAGACGATCTGACCCGGATCCAGCGGTTCCGGGTGGAGCTGGTCGGTGACGGGATGGACGGTCTTCATGCCTGCTCCTTCTCAGCTTCGACGGGACCGCTCCCGGGCCGGTCAGGCCGGCGGTACGGTCAGATCCACTTGATGCCGCGCCGGGCCGATGGCTCGATCTGGCCGGCGGTGGCCACCGACCAGAGTATGCCAAGCCACAGCAGGGTCGCCAGGGCGACGTGGACCCAGACGAGCGCGGCGGGGAGGTGGAGCTGCCACTGGATCACCCCGACCGCGATCTGCGTGAGGATCAGGCCGAGGCAGAAGAGCAGCGGCCTCTGGGCGCGACGGTCGCCGCCGCGGCGGCGCAGGATGAAGATCACGGTGATGATCGCCAGCGTGAACAGGATGGCGGAGGCGGCGTGGCGCTGGACGATCCACTCGAGGGTGTCGGCGCCCTTGAAGGTGAAGCGGCGGACCATCTCCGAGTCGTGGTCGCCAGGATGGGGGCCTGAGGCGGTCGAGATCGTCCCCAGAAGCACGGTCAGCTGCCCGAAGGGGATCAGGGCCCGGACGGCCCACACGCCCAGCCAGTCGCGCGAGAAGCGTCGCTCTCCCGGTTCGTGGCGCGAGCACCACCAGAGGGCGTAGGCGGCGTCGAGCAGGATCATCGAGAGGATGAAGTGGAAGATCACCAGCTCGGGGGGCAGGTGGTAGTAGACGACGAACGCGCCGAGGATTGCCTGCCCGATGACCCCGAGCGGCAGGAGGACGCCGATCACCGCGAGGTGCCAGCGATAGGGGCGGCGGAAGAAGGCGAGGAGGGAGGCGGCGATGACCGCGATGCCGACCACGCCGGTCACGAGCCGGTTGCCGTACTCGATCCAGGCGTTGATCTGGGCCGGGGCGACGTACTGGTCGTAGCACTTGGGCCAGTCGGGGCATCCCAGGCCGGATGCCGTCAGTCGCACGGCGGCGCCGGTGAGCACGATCACGGTCAGCGTGATCAATGCGACGAGCGTGATCAGTGCATAACGCTCAGGCGATAGGCGGAACCCGGTAATCCGGGAGCGGATCGACTCAGTTGCTCTGGCCATCGGACCCTGCCGATGACATGAGGAACTCGATCAGCTGATCGAGCTGATCGGGCGGCAGGTTGCCGAACCGGTCGGGCATGTCGACGTTCTCGTAGCCCTTCGGCTTGGACGCGTTCGGATCGACGATGGCCTCGTGGATCTGGTCGCGGCTCATGCTCGGGATGACCTCGTCGAGGTTCGGGCCGAGCGTGCCGGCGGACTGGGCCTCGGCGAGGATGTGGCAGCTGCCGCAGCCGTTGTTGGCGAAGACCTGGGCGCCGGGGCCACGGCCGGGGGCGCGGGGCGGACGGGCGCCGGGGACGCCGGCGTAGCGGGCGACGTAGGCGGCGACGTCCTCGAGGTCATTGCCGGTGACGATGTTGGCCGGCATGGAGATGCCGGGGAAGTTCGGGTTCGACGGCATCGGGCGGATGACCTGGGCGCGGACGATGCCCTTGACCGTGTCCTCGTCCATGCCGATCTCGCGGGCGGTGGCGAAGGCGGCGTCGAGATCCGGTCCCTGGGTGCCGGTGGAGGCAGCCTGGGCCATGATGTGACAGGTGCCGCACTTGGCGTTGAACAGCTGGCGTCCGCGATCCTGGAAGTCACCGTGGATCGGGGCCGAGGTGTTGGTGCCACAGCCGGCGGCGAGGATGCCGAGCAGGCCGATGGAGGCGAGGAGGACGGGAAGTTTGTGGAGAGACTTGATCTTCAGCATGGGCGTATGGGATGAGGCGCGGCCATTCTATATGTCCGGGCGGAGCCGATGCCTCGACCTCGGAACGGGCGCCCGTGGACGGTTGCGCACCGGGCCTCCAATGGGTAGGCTGGAGACAATCAGCACAAAGTGCACCTGAGCGGACGGCACTGGTCACGGGGCCGCGGAAAGGACGTGGGATGCGGGTAAGCGTGGGTATGTCAGAGGTGGTTCTGCGGATCGGGCCCGGGCTCACGCTCCGCCGGGCGGCGGAGGAGATGACCAAGAAGGGGATCGGCGCGGCGATCGTCGAGGACGAGGAGTGGGCGGTCCCGCGGATCCTCACCGAGCGGGACATCCTGCGGGCGCTCGGCACCGGGCTCGACCCGGACGCGGAGCAGGTCGGTGACCACATGAGCGAGAGCGTGATCACCGCCTCCCCGGAGTGGAGCATGGAGCGGGCCGCGATGGAGATGTCCCGGCGGGGGATCCGGCACCTCGCCGTCTACCGCGAGGGCGAGCTGATCGGAGTGCTCTCGATGCGGGACATCATGCGGGTCTGGACCGCCGACGGCGCCACCTCGGGCGGCCCTCCCTGAGGAGACGCGCCCGGGCGGGCGAGAGAACGGACGGGGAACGAAAAAGACCGGCCTGGAGGCCGGTCTTTGAAGTGCGGGGGAGGCTCGGGGCTCAGTCCCGGGTCGGAGCGCTGAAGCTCTCGACCGGCAGCTCGGCCCGGACGTCCTCGGTCTCGCGAGGGAGGCCGTAGAAGGACCGGCGGCCGCGGTTGATCATGCTGCGGAGCGAAAAGAGCACCAGGACCGCGCCGACGGCGGCGTAGCACCAGGCGGGGAACATGAAGCCCGAGGCGAAGGTGCCGGCGACGAGGCCGAGCACGCCGAAGGCGAACACGGCGGGGGCCCAGGTGGCGGTGGGGAGCTCGATCGTCTCGGTCGGGTTGGTGATCTGGTTCTGGCTCATTCTGGCGGGCTCCTGTGTCTTAGCCGGCGATGTAGATCATCGCGAAGATGAAAGTCAGGGCGAAGACCGCCGCGGAGCCGGCGCCGAAGAGCATGCCGGTGGAGAGATTCGACTTGGTGGTCTTGCGATCCATGGCGCTATTTCTATCAGGACGGGCGGCTGTCGGGACGGCTCGGTGCGGCCCGGATCAGGAGACCGCGTCGATCGCCATCGCGACGAACAGCAGCGCCAGGTACGCCAGCGAGTAGAGATACGCCTTGAGGATGATCCCCGGGTTGGGATTGCGCCAGAGCGCGAAGGAGAAGCCGACGTAGACGGCACCGAGGACGATCGAGGAGAACAGGTAGAGCGGCCCGAGCAGCCCGGTGCAGCTGGGGCCGACGGTGAAGCCGACCATGAAGATCGTGTAGATCAGGATCTGGCGCCGGGTCTCGGCCTCGCCCTTGACCACCGGCAGCATCGGCACGCCGGTCTTGGCGTAGTCGTCCTTGATCATCAGCGAGAGCGCCCAGAAGTGGGGCGGGGTCCAGAAGAAGATGATGGCGAAGGGCCAGAAGGCGTCCCAGGTGAGCCCGCCGGAGGCGGCGGCCCAGCCGACCAGGGGAGGGACCGCGCCGGCGCTGCCGCCGATCACGATGTTCTGCGGGGTCAGCGGCTTGAGCCACAGGGTGTAGAGGAAGACGTAGCCCAACAGGCCGACCATGGCCAGGGAGGCGGCCAGCAGGTTGGTGGTCAGCCAGAGCTGGAAGAAGGCGAGGACGCCGAGCACGATGCCGAAGATCAGGCCGTGGAGGGGCTTGATCCGGCCGTTGGCCAGCGGGCGCGAACTGGTCCGCGCCATCCGCGAGTCGCGGTTGCGGTCGATGTAGTGGTTGATCGCCCCGGCGCCACCGGCGGCGAGGTAGCCGCCGAGCATGGTCCAGAGGATGGTGGAGAGGGCCAGCCCGGAGGGCCGGGCGACGAACATCGTCGCCACCGTGGTCAGCAGCAGGAGGCTGATGATCCGCGGCTTGGTCAACGTGACGTAGTCCCGTATCAACGGGACCACGTCAAAGCGCAGCCCGCTGCGGGCCGCCGGGGTGTCTTGCCGAATGCGCGAGGATCGCGCGTCGGCACCTTCGATCATGGGACTCAGGCTACCGGCTGGGACTCACTGGCCGCAGTGGCCTCGGAGTCCCGGCGACGGACGGCCTCGCGGATGTCGCGCATCGGCCGGGTGCTGCGGACGTCCGGGAGGACGTCGAAGTTGTGGGCCGGAGGCGGCGAGAGCGCGAGCCACTCGAGCGAGTCGCCGCCCCAGGGGTCGGGCGTGACGGCCGGCTCTTCCTCGCGGCTCTTGATCAGGTTGCCGACGGCGAGCACGACGCCGACGAACAGGATCAGGGTGCCGATCGAGGCGATCAGGTTCCAGACGTCGACGCCCTGGTCGCCGTAGAAGCGGTAGGCGTCGGTGACCTGGCCCTCGAGGCCCGCCGCGAAGAGCGGGAGCAGCGCGACGACCGCGCCGAGGAACATGACCTGGAAGGAGATCCGGGACCGGTCCTCGTTCAGCTGGACGCCGGTCATCTTCGGGTACCAGTAGCTGATCGCGGCGAAGCCGCCGAACAGAACGAAGCCGATCAGGGCGAAGTGGGTCGCGGCCCAGGCGTCGTAGGTCTCGCTCAGCTGGGTGCCGATCGCGACGGTCGAGTGGATCACCTCGACGGCGAGGCCCAGCGAGGCCAGCGAGAGCGCGCCCAGGGCGAACCGCAGAGGTGCCCGCATGTGGAAGTCGGAGGCGGCGACGGTGCTGATCAGGTTGTAGAAGATCAGGCCGACCGGGACGATCAGCGCGATCGACATGATCATGCCGTAGTACTTCCAGCCGCTCGGGATCGGCGCCGTGACCATGTTCTGGGTCCAGGCGAGGGTGCCGACCACGGCGATCGCGACCAGCGAGCCGATCACGGTCTTGCGGCCCTGGATCTCACGGCCGGTGAAGGTCTGGACGATCTCGGCGATGGCGGCGAGGAAGCCGACCGCGACGATCATGTAGACGGCGGTGAAGAAGATGTTGCTGAAGTGCTGCCAGAGGATGGGGGAGCCGCCCTCGGAGCCGGCGAAGAAGCCGCCGCCGTAGCGCCGGTCCAGCATCAGCATGGTGATGGCGGCGAGGAAGATCGGGGCGACCACGACGAACAGGCAGGTGACGATGCGGGCGGCCCAGGCGAAGAAGGGCGCGCGGCGCCAGGCCATGCCGGGGGCGCGGAGGTTGTGCAGCGTGGTGATCAGGTCGATCGCGACCAGCAGCAGGCCGAGGGTGACCAGGCCGGTGGCCCCGATCCACACGTCGACGCCGTTGTTCGGGGTGAACGCGAGCTCGGAGAAGGGCGGCAGCGGGTTGATGCCGGCCTCGGGCGGGGTGAAGAGGAACGAGCCGTACAGCAGGAAGCCGCCGAAGATGAACAGCCAGAGGCCGATCTGGCCGAGGCGCGGGAGGGCGGTGCCGCGGGCGCCGATCTGGAGCGGGACGACGTAGTAGAGCAGGCCGAGCACGAGCGGCAGGGCGATCAGGAAGATCGAGGTCGTCCCGTAGACGCTCAGCAGCCGGTCAAAGGTGACCGCGTTGAGGAAGACGTTCTCCGGGATCGCGAGCTGGGCCCGGGTGAGCAGCAGCTCGAGGGCGGCCAGGAAGATCGAGCCGAAGGCAGCGGAGACCAGCAGCAGGCTGATCACCTTGTGATCGGGGCTGGTCGCCAGCTCGATCCAGCGGGCGGGTCGCGATTTGGGGCCCTGGCTGGAGAGCTCGGGGCGGGTCGGCGGCACGGTGGTGGGGTAGGTGCTCATGGGAACTCAGTTGCTCGCAATCTCTTTTTCGACCGTGTCCTGGGCGTCCTGGATGTCGGCCTTCTGCTGGGCGATGAAGCTCTCGTACTCCTGCGGGGAGACGACGTCGACCTCGATCTGCATCGTCGAGTAGCCCTGGCCGTTGAGGACGGAGGAGCGGCCCTTGTGGACGCCCTCCTCGTCGGCGCGGAAGTAGACGGTGTTGGTCTTGCCAGGGACCGCCTGCGCCTTGCCGGTGAGCGAGGGCACGTTCCAACCGTGGACCACGTCGATCGAGCGGAGCCCGAGCGCGACAGTGACGCCGGTCGGCACCACCAGGCGGCGGTAGCTGAACGCGCCGTTGGGGTAGTCGAAGCGCCACAGCCACTGCTGGCCCGTGGTGCGGATCGGAAGCGGACGTCCCTGATCGAGCCCGGCGACGGTCTGGACGCTGGCCGGGACCTCGCGGGACTTGTCGGAGAAGACGGTGGCGGTGACGAAGATCGCCACGGCGACGACCCCGAGGCCGATCCCGACCTTGAGCTGGCTCGGGGCCTTGCCCTCGGCCCGCACGTGATGCCGGGTGCGGGGGCGAGCCGCCCGGAGGATGGCCAGGTTGACGGCCACGACCACGATCACCAGGACCACGAAGAGGATCCAATGCAGGGTGTTGACCTTCTCTATCCCGGGCGACCCAGCCTCGGGATTCAGCGAAAGGGCCATAGCCGGCGTGGCGGAGGCGGCCAGTCCGACCAGAGCGGCGGCGAGCGCGGTGAGCAGGGACACGGGTTTTCTTGAACGAGGCAGCAAGACGGGGGCCATTCTAATCGCAAGCGGCGGACGAGCGGCGTCTCACATACCCTGTCGTCTCCCGATGAGAATGCCCAGAGTGCTCAGGTCCCGGGTACCCAGTCCCCGCACCGCCGTCCGGGCAGGTGCCTTCGCCGCGATCGCGGCTGCCGTGATCGTGCCCCACGTCCGGCGGCAGCTGAAGATCCCGATGACCGTGACGGTGGCCTCGACGGTCGCTGCCCCGGTGGCGATAGCCGTGCTCTGGCCCCGTTCCCGGCGGCGCGACCTCGCCCTGTTCGCCGGTCAGATGTGGGCCTTCGCGGTCAGCCACGAGCTTCCCTACGACGACCCCGAGCGGCTGCGCGAACGACTGCGGATCGAGTACCCGATCAAGGTCGACCGGTGGATCGGTCGCGGCCGGCTGCCCAACGCCCGCCTCCAGCGCGCGCTCCACGACAGCCGCTTCGGCCAGAAGCTGACCCAGCTCTCGGCCTGGACCCACTGGTTCTGGTTCGTCCAGCCCTACGCGGCGCTGTTCTGGATCTTGATCCGGCACAACGACCGTTTCCCGCATTCGGCGAGGCAGATGGCGGCCGTGTTCGACATCGGCTGCGCCATGTACTTCGCGGTGCCGACCGCGCCGCCGTGGTGGGCCTCCGAGAACGGGTACACCGAGGAGGAGATCAAGCGGGTGATGGTCGAGTTCGGCGAGAAGATCTGGGGGCCGATCTGGACCCGGGCCTTCGGCACCCTCGCCTCGAACCCGTGGGCGGCCATGCCGTCGCTCCACTTCGCGACCGCCCTGATGGCGGCGATCCTGCTGAGCGACGCCGGCAACCGGGTGGAGCGGGCCCTCGGCTGGGGATACGCGGGATCGCTCGCCTTCGCCCTGGTCTACCTGGGCGAGCACTATGTGACCGACCTCCTCGCGGGCGGGGCCGTGGTCCTGCTGGTGCGCAAGGGGGAGCCGCTGGCCCGGCCCCTGGTCGAGCAGGTCAACAACGGGCTCCGGCGACTCGAGGCGATTGCCAGTGGCACCTGAACCGGCCGGTTCGGAGCCGACGGTCGAGCCGGAGGAGGAGGCGGGCGACGGCCTCCCCGTGATCTCGACCCGGGCCGCGATCCAGACGACGGTCGTGATCATCCTGCTGGTCGTCGGGATCTACTTCCTGCTTCCCAAGCTCGCCGGGTTCGGCGACGCGATCGGCATGCTGGGGGAGGCCAACGCGGTCTACGTCGGCGTCGCGGTCGGCTTCTGCGTGCTCTCCTTCATCACCTACATCGCCCTGTTCCGCGCGGTGGTCGGCGGCGAGGCCTTCCCGATCACCTGGGGCGAGGCGTACGAGATCAACATGGCCGGCTTCGCCGCGACCCTCCTGTTCTCCGCCGGCGGCGCCGGCGGGGTCGTGCTGACCTACTGGGCCCTGCGCCAGGGCGGCATGGTGCGGCGCGACGTGGGGACGAGGATGGTCGCCTTCATCGTGCTCCACTACCTCTTCTACCCGCTCGCGGTGGTCGTGTTCGGGGTGCTGCTCCGCACCGGGATCCTGCATGGCGGGACCGCCGTGTCGCTCACGATCGTCCCGGCCGCGATCGCCGGGGTGGTGATGATCCTCGGCCTGGCGCTGGCCCTGGTGCCGAGCGACATCGAGCGGCGGATCCGTTACTACGCCGACCGTCGGCCCGGGGTCGCCTTCCTCTCCAAGCTCGCGACCGTGCCGGTCACCGTCGCCGACGGGGTGCGGGCCGCGCTCAAGCTGGTCACGGCGCCGACCCGGGCCGGCCTGGCGATCGTCGGCGCGGTCGGGTTCTGGGCCGCGAACATCGGCATCCTGTGGGCCTCCTTCAAGGCCTTCGGGATCGAGGTGCCGTTCGGCGTGGTGGTGATGGGCTTCTTCCTCGGGATGGTCGCCAACCTGATCCCGTTCGTCCCGGCCGGCGTCGGCGCGGTCGACGCCGGCATGATCGGCGTGTTCGTGCTGTTCGGCTTCCCGGAGGCGGAGGTCTTCGCCGCCATCCTGATCTACCGCCTGGTCGCCTTCTGGCTGCCGATCCCGACCGGGGTCGCCGCCTTCTTCCAGCTCCGCAAGCGGGTCCGGCGGTGGAAGGAAGAGGGCCTGCCGATCGACCGCCAACCCAGCCCCAGCCTGATCAGGGTGGAGCCGTGAGCGGGGCCGGTCGCGGCCGGGATGCCGTCAGCTACACTTCAAAAAGTAAAGTATTGAACGCAAGGGGAACCGAATGAGCAGCAACGAGGTCGAGAACCTGATCATCATCGGCGGTGGGCCGGCCGGCTACACGGCGGCGCTCTACGCCGCCCGGGCCGAGCTCAGGCCGCTCGTCTTCGAGGGCTTCCAGTGGGGCGGTCAGCTCCAGAACACGACCGAGGTAGAGAACTACCCCGGCTTCCCCGAGGGGATCATGGGCCCGGAGATGATGACCCGGTTCCGCGAGCAGGCCGAGCGGTTCGGCACCCGGTTCGTCTCCGACGACGTCGACCGGGTCGAGCTCAGCGACGGCGGCATCCAAAAGGTGTTCCTCGGGGACGAGGAGTACCGGGCCAAGGCGGTCATCCTCGCCATGGGCGCGGAGCCCAAGCGGCTCGGCATCCCGGGCGAGATGGAGCTGATGGGACGCGGCGTCTCCACCTGCGGCGTCTGCGACGGGGCCTTCTTCAAGGACCGCTCGACCATGGTGATCGGCGGCGGCGACTCGGCGATGGAAGACGCGGTCTTCATCTCGAAGTTCGCCTCCGACCTGGATCTGGTTCACCGACGGGAAGAGTTCCGGGCCTCGAAGATCATGCAGGAGCGGGCCGAGTCGCAGTCCAACATCGAGCTCAAGACCCCGTACGTCCCCGAGGAGTTCGTGGCCGGCGAGGACGGTGCCCTGGCCGCGGTCAAGCTGCGTTGCGTCGACACCGACGAGGTCGAGGAGGTCCCGGTGGACGGTGCCTTCATCGCGATCGGCCACATCCCACTCTCGGACATCGTCAAGGGGCAGATCGACACCGACGACGAGGGCTACGTCATCACCAGCTCGCCGTCGACGAAGACGAACCTCTCCGGGGTCTTCGCGGTCGGGGACCTGGTCGACCACACCTACCGCCAGGCGATCACGGCCGCCGGCTCCGGCTGCCAGGGCGCGCTCGACGCCGAGTGGTACCTGCGCGACTCCGACCTCTAGCCCTCTCGCAGCTCCTTCCGCGGCCCGGCCCGATCGCCGGGCCGCGCTTGTCGCCGCCCCTCGGACGGTCCTCGCGGCTGCCGGAATCCACCTTCCCGGCAGACCCGATCAGGCATATATGTAAAGTCTGATAGGAATTGCCGTATATCGAAATTCATCGAATTCGAGGGGGAATCGGCCGTGGTTCCCCAGTGTGGATCCTCGCGGTCACGAAGCAACTGGAAGGACGAACATGAGCTACTCAAACGACGTTCTGGTCGAGACCGACTGGGTCGCCGAGCACCTGGACGACGACTCGATCCGAATCGTCGAGGTCGACGAGAACCCCGGCCTCTACGCCGAGGCGCACATCCCCGGCGCGATCGGCTTCGACTGGCAGGCCGACCTTCAGGACCAGGTCAAGCGCGACTTCCTCGACGCGGAGGCCTTCGGCCGGCTCTTCGGCGAGCACGGCATCTCCAACGACCACACGATCGTCCTCTATGGCGACCGCAACAACTGGTTCGCTGCCTACACCTACTGGTACCTCCGCTACTACGGCCACGACAAGGTCAAGCTGATCAACGGTCCGCGCGAGAAGTGGATCGCCGAGGGCCGTGAGACCACGACCGAGGTGCCGAGCCACCCGCCGGCGACCTTCGAGGCCAAGGAAGGCGACCGGTCGATCCGGGCCTTCCGCGACGACGTCCGGGCCGCGCTCGACGACGGCACCAGCCTGGTCGACGTCCGCAGCCCCCAGGAGTTCTCCGGCGAGCTGATCTCGCCCGCGGGCTACGAGCAGGAGGGCGCGCAGCGCGGGGGCCACATCCCCGGCGCCGCCTCGGTCCCGTGGTCGCAGGCGGTCCGGGAGGACGGCACCTTCAAGTCGGCCGAGGAGCTGCGCGAGCTCTACGGCAGCAAGGGCGTCCTGCGCGAGGACGACGGCCCGATCATCGCCTACTGCCGGATCGGCGAGCGCTCGGCGCACACCTGGTTCGTGCTCCACGAGCTGCTCGGCCAGAAGGACGTCAAGAACTACGACGGCTCCTGGACCGAGTGGGGCAACCTGGTCGACGTCCCGGTCGAAAAGGGCGCCGCCTAGCCCGAGCCCCGGCTCACCGGTGAACCTCGTTCGCCGGGGCGATAGCTCTCGCTGTGCTGAAGCGATCGCCCCGGCGATCTTTCGAGGCACCAGCACCCATCATTCTTCGCTGGGGCGATTGCTCCAGCTGTGCCGTAGCGATCGCCCCGGGGATCTTGGGGGCACCGGCGCACATCATTCGCTGGGGCGATTGCTCTCGCTGTGCTGGAGTGATCGCCCCAGCGACTTCGGGACACGTGGGCGTGGGTGGTGCTGGCGCCGGGGAACCGAGCGGCCGGGTGGGTCAGGTCAGGGCTCTGATCCTGACCAGGAACTCGGTGAGGATCCGGGCGGTCGCGCCCCAGATCAGGTGCCGCTCCATCTCGAAGGTGGGGGTGCGGATCGGGACCCCTCGCCGGACCAGCCGGCGCATCGCGTAGGACTCGACCAGGTCGTCGATCGAGAAGTTGAGGATCGCGGCGACCTCGTCCGGGTTCGCGACCAGCGGCTGGCCCCCCGAGACCAGGCCGACGAACGGCTGGATGCGGAACGAGGTGACGAACGTGCCGACCGGCGGCAGGGCCCCGACCACGTCGACCCGGTCCGGGCTGAGGTTGATCTCCTCGTGCGACTCGCGCAGCGCGGTCGCGGTCAGGTCTCGGTCGATCTCCTCGCCCATCCCACCGGGGAACGAGATCTCGCCGGCGTGCTTGCGCAGGTCCGCCCGCCGCTCGGTGAAGGTGATGTGCGGCCGGGACGGCCACTCCGTCACCGGGACCAGCACCGCCGCGTTGCGGCTGCCGTGGGTCTTCATCCCGGCCGCCTCCTCCGCTTGCAGCAGGGCGGAGCCGAGATCGAGGGAGTCGAAGTTCAGGCCAGTCTCCACGGGAGGATCATGCCCCACCGCTACTCTCGGCGCGTGGACCTCCAGAGCCTGATCCGCGACATCCCGGACTTCCCCCGCCCCGGAATCACCTTCCGCGACGTCACGCCTCTCCTGCTGGACCCGGAGGCGACCGCCCACGCGGTCGACGAGCTGGCCCGGTTCGCCGAGGACCTGGAGGTCGAGATCGTGGTCGCGGCCGAGGCCCGCGGCTTCATCCTCGGCGGGGCGCTCGCCCAACGACTGGGCGCGGGCTTCGTGCCCGCCCGGAAGCCCGGCCGGCTCCCGGCCCGCACCGTCTCGGCCGAGTACGAGCTCGAGTACGGCCTGGACGAGCTGCAGCTCCACGCCGACGCCTTCGAGGCGGGGACCAGGGTGCTGGTCCACGACGACCTGATCGCCACCGGCGGCACCGCCGAGGCCGTCGTGCGGATCGTCGAGGGCCTGGGCGGCGAGGTGGTCGGCTGCGGCTTCCTGATCGAGCTGGGCGGGCTCGGCGGCCGCGAGCGGTTGAGCCCCCACCGGGTCCGCTCGCTGATCCGCTACGACTGACCGCGCCGCCCGGCTGAGGCGCTGCCGCGCGCCGGCCGGTCAGATGATGACGGGCACGGTGCCGCCGTCCACGCCCCAGGCGGCACCCGTGACGTAGGACGCCTGGCCGGAGCAGAGGAAGACGATGGTCGAGGCGATCTCCTCGGGGGTCGCGAGGCGGCCGATCGGACGCTTGCCGCCGACCGCGGCCAGGGCCTCCTTGCGGCTCGTCCCGCCGGCGCGCTCGCGCGACTGGTCCAGCAGCCCGCCCGCCTCCATCCAGAGATCGGACGCCGTCGGGCCGGGGCAGACCGCGTTGACCAGGACCCCCTCCGCCGCGTACCGCTCAGCGAACTGGCGGGAGAGCGAGAGCATCGCCGCCTTGCCCACCGAGTAGTCGGGCATCATCGCCGAGGGCCGCTTGCCGGCGGTCGACGAGACGTTCACGATCCGGCCCCAGCCGCGTTCGACCATCCCGGGGACGACCGCCCGCATCAGGTTCAGCGGGGCGACCACGCTCAGCTCGAACTGGAACCGGAAGTCCTCCGGGGTGGCTTCCTCGAGGCTCCGCCAGGTGGCGGCGCCGGCATTGTTGACCAGGGCGTCGAGCCGCCCGAAATGCTGGTTGGCGGAGGCGATCAGATGCTCGCCGGCGCAGTCGGCGGTGACGTCGAGCATCAGCACCTCGACCTCGCCGCCCTCGGCCCGGACCACCTCGGCCATCGCCGCGAGCTGCTCGGGGTTGCGGGAGATCATCAGCACCTTCGCCCCCTCGGAGCAGAGCTGGCGGGTCACCTCAAGCCCGATGCCGCCACTGGCGCCAGTGACCGCGCAGACCTTTCCCTTCAGGCCGAAGTCCACGGTCAGGCCATCTCCACCGGGATCGGGTTGGCCAGGGTGTGGTGGACCGGGCACTTGCCGGCGATCACCCGCAACCGGTCCTGCTGGTCCTGGTCGAGGTGGTCCGGGAGACGCAGCTTCACCGAGTAGCCGGCCGGGCGCGGGCCGTCCCAGGTCGTGTCGACCTCGACCTCGATCCCCTCGATGTCCCAGCCCTTGCGGTCGGCGTAGACCTTGAGGGTCAGGGCGGTGCACGCGGTCAGCGCGGCCGCGAGCATCTCGGTCGGGGCGGGGGCGGTGTTGGTGCCGCCGGCGCTCTCGGGCTCGTCGAAGACGACCGTGTGCCCGGTGCTCGTCTCGACCGTGTGCACGAAGCCGTCGCGCCGGCTGAGGCGGGCCTGGGCCATCAGGACTTCCTGCGTCCCTCGAACAGGTCGGGATCCTCGACGTCGGCGAAGCGGGCCATCGCGAAGCAGTAGTCGGAGGCGCGGTTGAGGAAGCGCAGGATCTCCAGCGAGGCGAGCTCCTCGGCCAGCTGGATCTTCACCACCTTGCGCTCGCCGCGGCGGATCGCGGTGCGGGCGACGTCGAGCTGGGCGGAGAGCTGGTTGCCTCCGGGGATCACGAACTTGGGTGGCAGGTCCACCTGCGACATGTACTTGTCGATCTCGGCGTCGAGCGCGTCGGTCATGTCGGCGGTGATCCGGCTGATCCCGTCCTCGAGCCGCTCGGCCGCCTCGGGAGCGGTGGCCAGCTCGGCGCCGGCCACGAACAGCTCGTTCTGCAGGGCGAGGATGTCGGCGGCGAGCCCGGACCGGTCCGGGCCGCAGAGCGAGCGGGCCACGCCCAGGGCGGAGCAGGCCTCGTCCAGCGTGCCGTAGGCGTCGGTCCGCAGTCCGGACTTCTCGACCCGTCCTCCGTACCAGAGGCCGGTCGTACCGTCGTCGCCCTTCTTCGTGTAGATCTTGACCATGGGCTTGATCCTAGAGCTTGTCGTCCGGGCGTCCCGGAGGTGCGGCCGGCGACTCGAGGGATCCGGGCCCGGGCCGCTGAGGTCGGCGACGGCGCCGTCGCCCGGGGTTCAGCCGAGCGGCACCAGGTAGGACTCGACCCGCGCGATCAGCTCGCCGGAGAAGGTGAAGACGTCGCAGAAGGCGAACCGCTGGGCCTGGCCGCTCTTGTGGGTACCGGCCCCGGTGCCGATCGCGACCACGACGTCGCCTTCCTCGACCAGCCGATCGAGGTTCAGCGTCGGGTGGCCGGTGAACTCCTCGTTCTCGATCTCGCCGTCGAAGGCCGCCTTGCCCTCCAGGTGGCGGAAGCCCGGCAGGTCCCAGGCCACGTCCTCGGTCAGGAGGCCGAGGATCAGCTCGTGGTCCCCGCGGCGGAATCCCTCGAAGTAGGTCTCGACCGACTCTTTGCGTGTGGACATGGGTTCCTTTCCTGGTCTTGGCCGGGGCGTCGACGACTCAGCTCAGCGGGTTGAAGGCCATTCCGGACAGCAGCTTGGGGAAGAAGAAGGTGGACTTCGGCGGCATCGTCTCGCCGGCGGCGGCGACCGCCCGGACCTGCTCGATCGGGGTTGCTCGCAGGAGGAAGGCGGCGTGGGCCTCGCCGGCCGCGAGCGCGGCCTCCGCCTCGTCGGTGGTGCGGGCGTAGGCGAGTCCGCGCTTCGCTTCGACGTCCTCCGGGCTCAGCCCGAGCAGGTCGTGGAAGACGATCCGCTCGAGGACGGCCGCGTCGAGGGTGCGGAAGCCCTCGGACGCCTCGGGGAAGAGGCCGGCCAGCCGGGTCGGCTCCCGCAGCCGCAGGCGGAAGCGGCGCCCGGTGATCCCGTCGGCGAAGCCGAAGCAGCCGATGCCGTCCATGCGGTCCGGGTCGATTCCGCGCGCGGCGCCGGCGTCGACCTCCTCCATCTCGAAGGCGTCGGCCAGCCCGCGCTCCAGCCGGTCGTGCAGGTCCGGGTTGTCGATCCCGGTCAGCAGGCGGTGGGTGGGGAAGACGGCGAGGCCCGGGTCGTCCAGCCCGGTCAGGGCCATCAGCGTGTAGCAGTGGGCGCCCTCGCCGCCGACCTCCGCCATGTAGGCGCGGGCGGTCTCGTACCGGTGGTGGCCGTCGGCGATCAGTAGCTCGGCCTCGGCCAGCTCGGCGGTGACCGCCGCGTGGACCTCGGGATCGGCGATCGGCCACAGTCGGTGGGTGGTGCCCTCGTCGTCGGTGACCTCGGCCCAGGGGGCCGTGTCGGTGACCGGAGCCACCGCCGGCCAGGCGTCGCGGCTGGTCAGCGAGAAGATCGGGGACAGGTTGTACCTGGTGGCCCGGGTGAGGTCGAGCCGGTCCTGCTTCGGTCCCGGCTGGGTGCGTTCGTGGGGGCGGATCAGCCCCGCGCCGTACCCGGTGACCCGCACTCGGGCAAGGATCGCGTTGCGGGTCTGGCGGCCGCCGTCCGGCCGGTCGAACTCCTGGGTCAGGGCCCAGAGCGTCGGCTCCCGGTCCTGGGTGAGGATGCCGTTCAGGACCCACTCCTCGAGGATCTCGGCCGCGTCCTCGTAGCGGTCCGAGCCGGGGCCGGTCGGCTCGGGCAGATCCAGCTCGACCACGTTGAACGGGGAGCGGGCGACCAGGTCGGCCCGCCCGGCGGCGTCGATCACGTCGTAGGGCGGCGCGGTGACCGCGGCCAGCGACTCGACCGACCGCAGGTTGTAATGGAGCGCGGGGAAGGGCAGGACCTCGGCCATGATCCAACCGTAGCGGGGGAACCCGACGGTGCCGTTAGGATCTCCGCCCATGGGGACGGAGGAGCAGGGAACTGACGTGGTGGAAGGCGCGGTCTCGGAGCTGCCGGGTGCGGCGGGGGGAGCCGTGACGGAGGCGGACGGCGCCCTGCCCTGGGCCCTGATCGGCGCCGGGCCGACCGGCCTGGCAGCGGCCCGCAACCTCGCCCGGCGCGGGATCCCCTTCGTCGGGTTCGAGATCCACACCGAGGTCGGCGGGCTCTGGGACATCGAGAGCCCGAAGAGCACCATGTACGAGTCGGCCCACCTGATCTCCTCGAAGACCACCACCGCCTACGACGAGTTCCCGATGCGCGACGAGGTCGCCGACTTCCCCAGCCACCGGGAGATGAACGCTTACTTCAACGACTACGCCGACACCTTCGACCTGCGGCGCCACTACCGGTTCGGCACCGAGGTGATCCGGGCCGAGCCGGAGGGGGAGGGCGACCACGGTCCGTGGCTGGTCACCGTGCGCGGGTCCGACGGGACGGAGGAGACCGGGCGGTACGCCGGGGTGCTGATCGCCAACGGCATTCTTTCCGAGCCGAACGTCCCGGTGTTCCCGGGGCAGGAGGACTTCACCGGCGAGATCCTCCACACCTCCGTCTACAAGCGGCCCGACATCTTCCGCGACAAGCGGGTCCTGATCATCGGCGCCGGCAACTCCGGCTGCGACATCGCGGTCGACGCCGTCCACTACGCGAAGTCGGTGGAGATGAGCCTGCGCTCCGGCTACTGGTTCTTCCCCAAGTACATCTTCGGACGTCCGTCCGACACGCTCAACGAGGGCAAGGCCCTGCCCGCCTTCCTCAAGACCAGGATCGACGGCAAGTTCATCCGGTTCCTCACCGGGAACCCGGCCCGGCTCGGCTTCCCCGAGCCGACCGGACGGATCTACGAGACCCACCCGGTGATGAACACCCAGGTGCTCTACTACGCCGGCCACGGCGACATCTCGATCCGCAAGGACGTCGAGCGGTTCGAGCCGGACGGGGTCCGGTTCGTCGACGGCAGCTCCGGCGAGTACGACCTGGTGATGCTGGCGACCGGCTACCGGCTCCACTACCCGTTCATCGACCCCGAGCACCTCAACTGGTCCGGCAACTCGCCCGACCTGTACCTCAACATCTTCACCCCCCGGCACCGCAACCTGTTCGTCCTCGGCATGGTCGAGGCGACCGGCCTGGGCTGGCAGGGCCGCTCGAACCAGTCCGACCTGGTCGCGGAGCTGATCCTCGCCGCCGAGCAGTCCCCGGCCAAGGCGGAGGAGATGTGGCGCCGGATCAACGGCCCCAAGCCGGATCTCTTCGCCGGCTACAACTACCGCCAGCTCGACCGCCTCCCGTACTACGTGAACAAGGACGCGTACCGGGCGGCGATCCGTGACCACCTGAAGCTGTTCTCCGATCCGGCCTGATGCTGCCCGGAGCGGTGCTCGAGCTCGCGGCGCACCTGCCGGCCCTGCCGCTGGCGGACATCGACGAGGTCAAGCTCAACTTCAACGACTCTTCGCTGGTCCTGCTCAGCGTCGTGCTGGGCTTCCTCATGTTCGGGATCGCCCTCGACACCAAGATCGAGGACTTCCGCTCGGTGGCGAAGATGCCGAAGGCGATGGCGGTCGGGATCGCCGCCCAGTTCATCTGCCTGCCGGCGATCACCTTCGGGCTGACGATCCTGCTCGGCTTCTCGGCCTCGATCTCGCTGGGGATGATCCTGGTCGCCTGCTGCCCGCCGGGGAACATCTCCAACGTCCTCACCTACCGATCGCAGGGCAACGTCGCGCTCTCCGTCTCGATGACCGCGATCTCCAACCTGCTGGCGATCTTCCTGATGCCGTTGAACATCGCCTTCTGGGGCGGGATCCACCCCGAGGCCTCGCAGATCCTGACCTCGATCGAGCTCAGCGCCCTGGAGATGCTGGGCGAGATCGTCCTGATCATCGGGCTGCCGTTCGTGGTCGGGATCTCGCTCGCCCATCGGCATCCGGGCTTCGCCGCCCGTGCGCAGCCGTGGGTCAAGCGGTTCAGCCTGCTCGCCCTGGTCGCGTTCATCCTGATCGCCTTCGCCTCCAACTTCACCGCCTTCCGCGAGCACATCGCGATCGTCGCGCTGGCCGTGTTCCTGCACGACACGCTGGCGCTCTCGCTCGGCTACGGCATCGCCGCCTCCTTCAAGCTGGAGGAGCGGAACCGGCGGGCGGTCACCTTCGAGGTCGGGGTGCGGAACGCCGGCCTCGGGCTCGGCATCATCTTCAGCTTCTTCGACGGCCTCGGCGGGATGGCGATGGTCGCCGGCTGGTGGGGGATCTGGGACATAATCGCCGGGCTGGCCCTGGCCAGTTGGTGGGCGAAGCGCTCGGTCGGGTCGGAGGCCACGGCGTGAGGTGGAGATGCGAAGCGATCAGGAGGAGGGTGGAGCGATGAAGCGGGTTTTCGTCACCGGTGGGTCGGGGTTCCTCGGCCGGTCCGTGGTCGCGGGCCTGGCGGCGGCCGACGAGGTCGAGCTGGTCGTCAGCGGTGATCTGCGGGTTCCGGACGAGGCGGACCGGATCCCGGGCGCCGAGTACGCGATCGCCGACGTGACCGACGCCGCGGCGGTGTCGGACGTGATCGGCGAGCACCGGGTCGACACGGTGGTCCACCTCGCCTCGATCGTCAACCCGGGCAAGTCGACCACCCGCGAGCAGGAGTACGCGGTGGACGTGACCGGATCCCGCAACGTCTTCGACGCCTGCGTCGAGCACGGGGTGGGGCGGGTCGTCGTCTCCTCGTCCGGGGCCGCCTACGGCTACCACGCCGACAGCCCCGAGTGGCTGACCGAGGACGATCCGGTCCGGGGCACCGACACCTTCCCGTACAGCCTGCACAAGCGGCTGGTCGAGGAGATGCTGGCCGAGCTGCGCGAGACCAGTCCCCAGCTGGGCCAGGTGGTGCTGCGGATCGGGACGATCCTCGGGGAGACGGTGGACAACCAGATCACCGACCTCTTCCGCAAGAAGAAGCTGCTCAAGATCCGCGGCTCGGACTCGCCGTTCGTCTTCATCTGGGACCAGGACGTGGTCGGGATCATGCTCCAAGCGGTGCTGGGCGAGAGGACCGGGATCTTCAACGTCGCCGGGGACGGGGCGATGACGGTCGACGAGATCGCCGCCGAGCTGGGCAAGGGCGTGACCGAGATCCCGGTGGGGGCGCTCAAGGCCGCGCTCGCGGTCGGCCACGCGCTGCGGCTCACCCCGCACGGGCCGGCTCAGACCGACTTCCTCCGCTACCGCCCGGTGCTCGACAACTCCCGGCTGAAGGCGGATTTCGGCTATGTCCCGCGGTACACCACCCGGGAGGCGTTCACCGCGTGGCGGGAGTCTCAGGGCCTCTAGGCGGTGGGGGTGCCACGGGCGTCGCCGCGGGGTAGAATCGCTCATTGCGTCGGGGCGTGGCGCAGCCTGGTAGCGCACTTGCTTTGGGAGCAAGGGGTCGCTGGTTCAAATCCAGTCGCCCCGATCCGGAGCGGCCGTGTCTGCGGGGAAACCGCGAGGGCGGCCGAGGCCGGTCCTCTAAGGTCCAGCTATGACAGGCACCGTCAGTTCCGGCACCGTCAGTTCCGCCGACGTCTCGGTCGCGGTGATCACCGTCTCGGACCGCTCGGCTGCCGGTGAGCGCGAGGACCGCTCCGGGCCGGCCGCGGTGGAGATCCTCGCCGCGGCGGGGTTCGACGACGTCTCGCTGGAAGTGGTCGCGGACGGCGTCGCCTCCGTCTCCGGCGCCCTCGAACGGAACCTGGTCGGAGGGGCGGACGTGCTGGTGACCCTCGGCGGCACCGGGCTCGGCCCGCGCGACGAGACCCCGGAGGCCACCCGCCCGCTGCTGGTCCGCGAGCTGCCCGGCGTGGCCGAGGCGATCCGGACGAAAGGGGTCGATCAGGTGCCGACCGCCGTGCTCTCCCGTGGTCTGGCCGGGGTCGGGGTCTCGCCCTCCGGGGCCCACGAGGCGCTGATCGTGAACCTGCCCGGCTCGCCCGGCGGCGTCCGGGACGGGCTCGCGGTGCTGACGCCGCTGATCCCGCACGCGATCGACCAGATGCGGGGAGGGGACCACCGGTGAGCGGCGGAGTCGGATCGCCGGCCGCCGCGGTCGCCTTCGCGAGGGTCACCGCCGAGCCGCTGGACCTCCAGGCGCACCTCGACGCGGTCGCCTCGCCCCGGTTCGGCGCCGTCGCGACCTTCATCGGCCAGATCCGCGATCACGACCCCGACGCCGTCGGCGAGGTCGAGTCGATCGAGTACACCTGCCATCCGGACGCCGGGCGGATCATCGGGGAGATCGCCTCCCGGTTCGCCGGCCCGGACGTGATGATCGCGGTCAGCCACCGGATCGGCCACGTTCCCGTGGGCGGGCTCGCCCTGGTGGCCTGCGTCGCCTCGGCCCACCGCGCGGAGGCGTACGCCGCCAACCGCGAGCTGGTCGAGGCGATCAAGTCCGATCTGCCGATCTGGAAGCGCCAGATCGAGTCCGGGGGAGCCGAGAGCTGGGTCGGCCTCCGGTGAACGCCGCCGCCGACGGCCCGCTGGTCGACTCCTTCGGCCGGGTCCACCGTGACCTGCGGGTCTCCCTGACCGATAAGTGCTCGCTGCGCTGCTCCTACTGCATGCCGGCCGAAGGCGTGGAGTGGATGCCGATGGCGAGCGTGCTCTCCACCGACGAGCTGGTCCGGGTCGCCCGGATCGCGGCCGGCCTCGGCATCACGACGATCCGGCTGACGGGCGGCGAGCCGCTCCTCTACGCCGAGATCGTCGAGGTCGTCCGGCGGGTCTCCGAGCTGGAGGGCCCCGAGGGGCCGGTCCGGGTCGCGATGACCACCAACGGGATCAAGCTGCCGAGGTTCCTGCCGGAGCTCGCCGCGGCCGGGCTCGACCGGCTCAACATCAGCATCGACACCCTGCGCCGCGACCGCTTCCTCGAGCTGACCCACCGGAACAAGCTGGACGAGGTCCTGAGCGGGATCCGGGCGGCCCGCGAGTCCGGCCTCCGGCCCCTGAAGCTGAACGCCGTCGCGATGCGCGGGGTGAACGACGACGAGCTGGTCGACCTGGTCGAGTTCGCGATCGAGAACGACGCCCAGATGCGCTTCATCGAGCAGATGCCGCTCGACGTCGGCCACACCTGGGACCGGGGGGAGATGGTCACCCGGGAGGAGATCCTCGAGGCGCTCGCCGGCCGGTTCGCTCTCGAACCGGTGCCGGGCCGTGGCGGCGCCCCGGCGGAGACCTGGACCCTCGACGGCGGCCCGCACACGGTCGGCGTGATCGCCTCGGTCACCGCGCCGTTCTGCGGCAACTGCGACCGGCTGCGCCTGACCGCGGACGGGCAGGTGAGGAACTGCCTCTTCTCGACCACCGAGTACGACCTCAAGCCGATCCTCCGGGACGGCGGCTCCGACGCGGCGATCGAGGCGATGCTGCGCGACTGCGTCTGGCACAAGCTGCCCGGCCACAACATCGACGATCCCGGGTTCCTGCAGCCTTCCCGGGGGATGAACGCGATCGGCGGCTGAGGCGGTTCGTCCCGCCGGCCCGTGGCCGCTGGTCGCGGCCCGCGCCTACCGGCCGCCCGCGAACGGCGGCAGCACGTCGACCGTCGCGCCCGGGGGCACCGCGGTCTCCGGCCCGCGAGCCCGCTCGCCGTCGATCAGCAGCGAGCACTGTTCCAGCACCTCTCGGCACCGCGGGGCGCGGCCCGCGCACAGCGAGTCGACCACGGCCCCGATCGTCCCGGGGTCGTCCAGCTCCATCTCTCCGCGGCCGACCGCGTCGGCCGCACCGGCGAACAGCCGGATCCTCACCGTGCCCGCTCCGGAACCGGACTCGGGACCGGCCGTCACTCCGGCTTCCACTCGAAGGAACGGGCCCGGGCTGCCTCCGACAGCCGGGTGAACTCGCTCGCCGGGTCGCTGCCCCCGGCCGCGGCCCGGCCCACCGCCAGGCCGATCGCGAAGGTGGTCAGTGGCGCGGCCGGTCGCGCCACGTTGTGGGCGAAGTCCTTGGCCAGGTCGAGGATCTCCGCGATCTGGATGTCGTCCTCCAGGTCGAGCGTGGCCTTGAGGTCGTCGACCCATCCCTGCAGGGTCTCGGGCGGGAGCGGTGCGTTTCCTTCGCTGCTCATGCTGATGGTTCCTTCCGGTCGGGGACGACGATCGTGAGGTCGGTCAGTTCGAGGCGCGCTTGCGGAACGCGCCCGGGAGCCCGATCATGGCCGCGGGCAGATCGCGGCGGGAGCGGGCCAGGGCCTCGTCCAGGGCACGGGCGGCCCCGGTGCCGTGGATCGGCTCGCCGTGTCCGACCAGGAGGTGGCGCGGCACGTAGCTGCCGAGCGCCTTGCGGGGCGGGTTCAGCCGCAGCCCGATGTGGACCCCGGCACCGGCGTCGGAGGGCTTGAACATCGGGCTGGTCCCGATCGCCTCGGCGACCACCAGGGTCTGCTCCGCCTGCCACCACAGGGCGCGTTCCTTCCAGATCCGGTTCTCGACCACCTCGATCGCCTCGAAGGGGGTGTTCCTCAGCTCCAGGGGCAGGACCACCCGGGGGACCCCGAGCCGGTCGGCGACCGCCTGGGAATCACGGTTGTGGCGGTCGAGGAGCTGCAGCACGGAGACCGGCCGGCCCAGCTCGACGGCTCGTTCGATCGCGGCGGGATCGTCGACCGGGTCGATGATCCAGACCCTGCCGTCGGAGACGAGCGCGTGCGACGCGCGGGCGTTGGGCTCGTCCATGACCCAGGTGATCCCGATCTCGCCCCGTTCGATGATCTTCGCGCTCACTGCCCGCCACCCCGCTCGCTCATGGCGCAAGTCTAGACGGGGAGTAGCATCGGTTCATGCTCTTCGGTCGAAAAGAAGTGACGATGCCCGACGCGGACACGGCGCTGCCCGGACGGGCGGACCGCCCGTTCCCGGTCCCGGCCACTCACACCGTCCTCGGCCATCCGCTGGAAGGGCCCTTCCCGGACGGGATCGAGACGGCCTACTTCGCCCTCGGCTGCTTCTGGGGGGCGGAGCGTCTGTTCTGGCGCCTGGACGGCGTGTGGACGACCGCGGTCGGCTACCAGAACGGGATCACGCCGAACCCGACCTACGAGGAGGTCTGCTCCGGGATGACCGGCCACGCCGAGGCGGTCCTGGTCGCGTTCGACCCCGCGGTCGTCTCCTACGAGCAGCTGCTCGAGACGTTCTTCTCCGAGCACGACCCGACCCAGGGGATGCGTCAGGGCAACGACGTCGGCAGCCAGTACCGCTCCGGGATCTTCACCGTCGACGAGGCCCAGCGGGCGGCGGCTCTGCGGGCCCGGGACGCCTACCAGGAGGCGCTGACCGCGCGAGGGCTGGGGGAGATCACCACCGTGATCGAGCCCGCCGGGCCGTTCTACTACGCCGAGGAGCTCCACCAGCAGTACCTCGACAAGGTGCCGGGCGGGTACTGCGGCCTCGCCGGGACCGGCGTCGCCTGCCAGGTCCCCGCGGCCTGACCGCCCACCGCGAATCGAAACCGGACTATTGGTTCATATAGACCCAAAAGTCCGGTCTCGACCCCGGACTGAGGGCCTCGTGCTTCGCCGCCTCCGGAAACTCAACTAGGATTCCCGCGGTGTCTGCCGAGCTCAAGGTCGGGATTTGATCCCGACCCTCTCCTCATACCTCTTCGGAGTCGTCGCGATCACGGCGTCGGTCCTGGCCCTCTGGCTGGGGGCCTACTGGCTGCGCCGCTGGATCGTGCCCGAGTTCTCGGGTGCGCTCTCGCGCCTGGCTGAGCTCACCCTCGGCTTCGCGCTGCTGACCATCGCGCTCCAGCTGGTCGGTTCGCTCTCGATCCTGACCCCGGGCTGGATGCTCGCCTCCTGCGTCGTGATCCCGCTGATCGCGGCCGGGCTCGGGTACCGGTTCGCGCCTCGCGACGTCGAGGAGATCGCGGCCCCGAAGGTGCCGACCTGGACGTTGCTGGTCGCCGTCGCGGTCGCCTCGTGGGTGGTCGCCGAGTGGAGCTTCCCGTCGCAGCTCAGCCTCGACCAGGGCATGTTCGGCGGCGACACCACCTGGTACCACATGCCTTCGTCGGCCCGGTTCATCCAGGAGGCCTCGACGATCCCGCTCCACTACACCGACCCGCTCCGGCTGGCGGTGTGGCTCTACCCGCTGGGCGGCGAGCTGATGCACGGCGCCCTGATGGGATTGATGAAGAGCGACTGGCTCTCACCGGTGTTCAACATGCTGCCGCTGGCGATCGCCCTGCTCGCCTGCTGGTGCGTCGGCCGTCCCTACGGCGTCGGCCCGGCCACCCTGGTCGGCGGCGCGATCCTGCTCTCCTCGGGCGTGATGATCGAGACCCAGCCGGGTGAGGGCCGCAACGACATCATCTGCTTCGCCTTCCTGATCGCCTTCGCGGCATTCCTGATCAACGGTCACCAGCGACGAGCCCCCAAGAGCGGTGCGGTCGAGGACGCGCCGGATCCGGACGCTCCGCTGCTGGACAAGGGGCCGCTGATCCTGGCCGGCATCGCGGCGGGCCTGGCGATCTCGATCA